>JAILRU010000104.1 GCA_024697945.1 Bacteroidaceae bacterium | reverse complement strand
GTCAGTGCAGAAAAATATATGAAGGCTGAGAGTGCTTCCCAACTTACTGTTGATGCTTCTGGAACTGGTGCTAGTACAATTGTATACCTCAGTGGAAGCAATGGAACTTATACAATGAAGATGCAAGGCTTGAATGTTTTTACAAACAGTAACAGCTCCCCGTCCACTCTTACATCAAATGATAAAACAACGTATTTGGCAGTTCCTGTGGTAAGCGGTAAGTTGTCACCTGGTAAGGTTACAATTGGTAACGGTGCAACTGCAACAGACTTCCACTGTGTATCAGGATCTAATGTTCAATCCATTGCAACAGGTTCCAACACAGATGACAATACCGCTGCCTATTGGACATTTGAAGATGCAGATGATGCGACACTCTCTCTCAACAGTGATGGTGCTGTATCTGCTACATACTATGCAACATTCTGCGCTCCCTTCAGCTATACGGTTAGTGACGGAACAAAGGCTTACACATTGGAACAAAGTGGTGATTGGCTTGTGCCTACGGAAGTTGTAGGTACAGTTGCTGCTGGTACGCCTGTCCTGCTGAAAGGCACATCTACTACTGCTACCCTGACAATTGGAACGGAATGGGCAACTTCACCTGCTGGTGGGACCGCCCTTACAGGAACCTATTTGGCAGCAACCATTGATGGTGCAACCGACTATGTGCTGGGTATTGATAGTGGTGTAGTTGGCTTCTATCATTGGAACACCAACAGTCTGGGCGCAAATCGTGCTTATTATGACACGCCTGCAGCAGATCCTGGTGTTAAGGGCTATGTCCTCAAGTTCGACGAAGATGCAACAGGCCTTGAAGGAGTTCAAGATGTTCAAGAAGCTCAAGGAGCTATCTACAACCTTGCTGGTCAGCGTCTGAACAAGATTCAGAAGGGTATCAACATCGTGAACGGAAAGAAGATTTTGAAGTAGGTCCCCTCCCCGCTCCCCCTTTGGGGGAGTGCCCGAGAGGGAACTAAATAGTAAATGATTAAATAGTAAATTACGAAAATGAAAAAGACATATATTTCCCCAAATACTCTGGTTGTAGAGTTACGTTGCAAAAACTGCATCCTCGCAGATTCTCTCCAAATGTTTAGCTCAACAACTGTTGAAGATTCAAATGGTGGTTGGGTAAAGGAAGAACAGACAGGTTCTTCTTCCGGCAGTATATGGGACGACGAATGGTAATGAATCGTAGCTTCAATTGATAATGGACAATTGACAATTGATAATCTTTCTCCAAGGAGAATCTAATAAGCTCAGAGGCAGGGACACGATTCCTGCCTCTGAGCATTTTCATCAGCAAAGTTTTGCGGATTCAAGAAAAAAAGTTCGCATTATTTGCGAATGTTCGATAAAAATCCTACCTTTGCATCAAGTTTAAGCTAAGGAATGGACATTAAGTTTGAAAAAAACTATTTGAAAGAACTTTTTTATGATGGAGTGACAAGCGACAAACATCATCGTTTCCAGCCAGATATCGTAAAGAGGTATGTCCGTGTGATTAACATTTTGGATTCTGTAGATAAAACTTTGGATCTGTTTCGCTACCGATCTCTTCATTACGAAAAATTGGTTGGAGACAAAGAGGGCCTGGAGTCTGTTAGAGTTAACAATCAATATAGGATTGAGTTCCGTACATCAGAAAAAGAAGGTATAACAATCTGCAATATAGAGGAATTGTCAAATCACTACAAATAAACATACAGGAGGTACATATATGGGAAATTTAGGTTATGGCGCGTATCCTACACATCCAGGGGAAGTACTGAAAGATGAAATAGAAGAGCGTGGTATCAGTCAGCGCCAGTTGGCAGAGAGTGTTGGATTGACCTATTCGGTGGTCAATGAGATTTTGAATGCGCATCGTCCTTTGACAGCCAAGACAGCCTTGATGTTTGAAGCTGCTTTGGATGTTCCTGCTGATTCTCTGATGTATCTGCAGACAAAATATAATATGCAGACAGCACGCAAGGATTCTTCTCTTCTTGATGTAATAAACAAGATTAGAAAGGTTGCTGCATTATTCTAACTCGCCCTTCCCATCTAAAGGAAAGGAGAATCTAATAAGCTCAGAGGCAGGGACACGATTCCTGCCTCTGAGCATTTTCTTCAGCAAAGTTTTGCGGATTCAAGAAAAAAGTGTATCTTTGCAGCAACACTTGGAAGAGTTATGTCCTTTTGTTGACACATTATTATTAATTATAACCTAAACTAACATGAGACAAAAATTAATCTTACTTGTCCTTGCTCTGTTCTGCGCCATTGGTGCGTGGGCTATTGATGTGAAGATTGCCAACACCAGTAGCGGACTTCCTTCCGCAGCAGGCTTTGGCTCCTTCTCAGGCCAGGTGTTCACTACTGCCGCTGGTTCTGGCCTTGCTGGTCTGACCATTACGGCAGATGCTGGCGTCACTATTGGTGAGCAAGTTGTCAATGTTGCAAACTATGGCAATTGCTTCAAGATTGTGACAGCTGCTGCTGCCACGGATTATAAGATTACGATGGCAGCACCAGAAGGCTATGTCATCACTGGCTATGCTCTCGCCTGCTCTGCCAATACAAGGAATGCTGAGCATACGCTGACTTCCGAGGATGGCAGCGTTTCCGTCTTGGCAAGTGCTCCTCCTTATAACAACCCTACAGGTCCGAAGCATTTTGAGGTGACTGGATTGAATGCGCAGTCCACTTATTTCACTATTAACACTGCCAATCAGGGTAACACTCTGTACCTTCCCAGCTTCATCATCACGGTACAGCATGCAGATGCCGTCCTTGTTGATGTCACATACGAGTTGTATAATGGTACAACGTTGGTCAAAAGTATTACCGTACAGCAGGAAGCCAACAGCGACATCAATATCCCTGCCAGTCTCATTACTGGCTACAACAGCATCGCATACGATGACTTCACTACCGAGGGTACCATAGGCGATACAGATACCACCATCAGGGTAAATGTCAATCCGAAGCCAGGTCTCGTGCAAACTCTCGATGACCTGAGCAACAACAAGGCCTACACGATTAAATGCGAACGCGGTAGTTATACTGTTGTTAATGGAAGTCTGGCCAATACGGTAAAGAATAGTAGTTTCGAAGTGAACAACTTCGCTATTATCTCCTACGATGGCAGCTACTATCTCTGGAGCGTGGAGGCTAACAAATTCGTGGCTTGTAGCGGTGCCACATTGGGTGACACTCCTGTGGCTGTCACCATGACCAAGGTGGCAAACGGCTTGTTCAAGTTCCAAGGTGGCGGCCTTACGATGAATGCTACGTCAGGCTTTGCTACAGGTGGTGGCTTCGACAGCTGGACCACAACGGACCCAGGCAACTCCTGCGCTATTATTGCGGCAGCAGACTTTGACCCGACGGATATCATTCAGACTATTGAGACTCTGTTCAATACCAAGTCCATCAACCTTTCTGTCAATGTGACGGGCACTACCGAGGCAGAGAACACCCGTGTAGGCAAGATTACCATGAGACTGAGCAACGGTACGAGTTTCCGCAAGTTCCTCTATGCTGATAGCGAGGAAAGTGATTTGCAGTATTTCGACGCGACCTTCACTGTTACGGCTACCAGCTATCGTGGTTACGACTTCACAGGCTTCAGTATTGGCGAGACAGACTATGGCACCAGCATTGAGGCTGGAGAACTTGCTGACGTTCCTGCTGGTTCAACCCTTGTTGCCAACTATACTGCCTCTAAGGGTAACGGCATAAACCTCTGGTATGATTACAGCGATGATATGGCCGATGCCTATCGTCTGCCTGCCATCGTCCGTACTCAGAGCGGTCGCATTGTTGCCTTTGCCGACTACCGTCCTGGCAACACGGATGTAGGCGGCGGTCCTACCAGCATCGAACGCCGCTACAGCGACGACAACGGCGAGACGTGGAGCCCTGCTGTCCGTGTGGCGCAGGGCAATTGGGGCGTTAATACGTCCAATGTCATTGAATGGAGCTTCGGTGATCCTGCTGCCGTTGCTGACAATACCCCTGGCAACTCAGGCAACGACGTGCTGATGGTATGTTGTGGCGGTAACAGTTTCTGGACATCTTCAAACTTCAACTCCGATGTTTCGAAGAAGCAGCAGGGTTGCGTAAGTTGGCGTTCAACTGACGGCGGCGAGACTTGGAGCAATTACGAATACATCATGCCTGCCCTCATGAAGGCTTGTGAGGAGGCTGGTCTCCGTGCTGCGGACGGCAGCAGCGGCATCGTGCGTGCATTCTTCTCCAGCGGTAAGATTACACAATCCGTCCGCAAGGCAGAGGGTGCCCAGTATAACCGTATCTACAACGCCCTCAACGTGAATACAGGCAATCTGGTCATCTATTCGGACGACTTTGGTGCTACTTGGAAGATTCTTGGCAATCAGGTTGCCAACAATGGTGACGAGGCTCATGTCGTTGAGCTTCCTGACGGTGCAGTCCTGCTTGTGGGCAAGGGCAATACCTCCCGCTATGTGAATGTGTTCAACTATACCGACTTCTCTGCAGCAACAGGCGAGTGGGGTGCCACAAACCAGTGGAACAATGCTGTTACCACCACTTGTCATGGTGATGTGGAAGTTGTTGAGGCATACGATGCATACGGCGTGAAGAATACCGTTGTTGTTGAGACTTCTCCCATGACCAGCAGTCCTGAACGTCGCGAGATTCAGTACTACTTTATTGCTCTGCCCAAGAGCGAGGGCTTCAGTGTCAGCGACTTCTCTACTCAAGGAGGTGCCAGTTGGACGCAGGGCATGAACGTAACGCACAACTGGGGTGCCTACTCTGCTCTCCTCAATAACAATGACGGTACCATCGATATCCTCTTCGAGGAATGCGCAAAGGACGAAACCCAGCATCCGACAGGCTATTGTCTCGTATATCAGCAGAATCAGGACATAAAGGATATTACCCTTGGTCAGTATTTCTATGATAAGGCACAGGCACAGGCTGAGGGCGTGAAGACTCCACGACCAGGCCAATTCTATCGCTTCAAGAGTACGAAATCTGATGCTTGTCTGGCTGTTGTTGACGGAAATGTCAAGGTGGCAGAGGCAGATGAAACCTCGACTATCTGGTACTATGGTACTGACGGACTCGTCTCGTACTCTGCTGGCTTATATCTCGACGGTTCAGCAAAAGCATTGGCTCCCGTCGGCACCAGCTACAAGGCTGCCATTGGACTTAACACCTACTACGAAGGAAAATACACCATCCGTACGAATGGCTACTATACTTATCATAGGGACAGCAATGGCACTATCGACCGTGGCAGTGGTTATAACAACGATGAGGGCTATGCTTGGATTGTCGAGGATGTAACTGCTCTGCCCGTTTCCATCAAGAGTCTCGGCCTGGCTACTTTCTACAGCCCTGTTGACCTGACTGCTCCGACAGACGTAAAAGTTTACGCTGCTGTCAAGAACATACCTAATGGCACTATCCACTTTGACGAGGTGGAGGCTGTCAAGGCTGGCACAGGTGTTCTCATTGAGGCAGAGGCTGGTACTTACGATTTTACTATCGCAGACAATGAGGCAGATTACACAAGCGACCTCGTGGGCAACGTGGCTACAGTAGCCACGAGCAGCATCGCAGCTAATGTCTATACCCTGCAGAGCGGTCCCGCTTTCAGACAGTTCACTGGCGAGAACGTGACTGGCTTCCGCAGCCACATCGAGACAGAATCATCTGGTATCGAGTCGTTCGACATCATCTTTGATGATGCAACAGGCATAAATACAATTGATAATGGAGAATTGACAATTGATAATGCCGCTATCTACAACCTTGCCGGTCAGCGTCTGAACAAGATTCAGAAGGGTATCAACATCATTAAAGGCAAAAAGATTAAGCTTTACTCTTGCCGTGAAAACTAGGTGTGTGTAGTTGCTTCTTTCTTCGTGTGACACTTTTCATGTTAACGAACAAGTAAAAAATAAAAAACAGGGCATATTGTACATTATTTAACTGCAAAACGTTTGCTTATATGATTATTTTTGCTAACTTTGTACGCGAAAAAGCGAAAATGTGATAATAAGAAATGTAGAAAATAATAAGAAAGTTATGTCAACAAGAAGAAATTTTTTGAAGGGAATGGGACTGGCTACGGCTGGTATAGCTTTGGCTCCAGGCGAGTTGTTAGCCGCCAAGAAGAAGGTTCAGCCAGCTCCTGCACCCAAGAGCGAGAAAGTTAAGATTGCCTACATCGGTATTGGTAATCGTGGTCAGCAGAACATCGACGAATTTGCCAGGACAAACATGGTGGATGTTGTGGCGCTTTGTGATGTTGACTTGCAGGGCAAGCAATGTCAGAAGGCATTGCAGATGTACCCTAATGCGAAGCGCTTCACGGATTTCCGCAAGCTTTTTGATGAATACAGCGACCATTTCGACGCTGTTGCAGTAAGTGTGCCTGACCATACCCACTTCTTCGTCTGCATGGCTGCCATGAAGCATGGCAAGCATGTCTATTGTGAGAAGCCCCTTATTCGTACCTTCCAGGAGGGCGAAATCCTTATCGAGATGGCCAACCGTCATCCTGAGCTCGCCACTCAGGTGGGCAACCAGGGACACTCCGAGGGTAACTACTTCCAGTTCAAGGCTTGGATGGAGGCCGGCATTATCAAGGACGTGACGAAGGTTGTAGCTCACATGAACAATGACCGTCGCTGGCACAAGTACGACTGGAATATGACCAAGATGCCAGAGGGCGACCCCATCCCTGAAGGTATGGACTATGACACCTGGCACGGCGGCATCCGTTACCATAATTTCAGCAATCTCTATCATCAGGGCGACTGGCGCAGCTGGTATGACTTCGGTATGGGCGCGCTGGGCGACTGGGGTGCTCACCTGCTCGACACCGTTCACGAGTTCCTCAACCTGGGTCTGCCCTACGAAATCAACATGAAGTATGCGAAGAACCATAACGAGTTCTTCTATCCCTTCTCCAGCACCATCGAGTTCCGCTTCGGTGCTCGTGGTAATATGCCTCCCTGTGATGTCCTCTGGTATGATGGTACAGACAACCAGCCCCCATTGCCCGAAGGCTATGGTGTGAGCAAACTGGCCGACGGTATTCCCGCCAGCGGTCAGGGCGAATATACCAACCAGAAACTCAACCCAGGTAAGATTATCTATGGTCGGGACCTCACCTTCAAGGGTGCCAGTCACGGCAGTACCCTCGAAATTATTCCGAAGGAGAAGGCAGAGGCCATGAAGGATAAACTGCCTGAGGTGCCCAAGAGCCCCAGTAACCACTACGTTAACTTCCTGCGTGCCTGTCAGGGTACGGAGAAGACGCGTTCTCCGTTCCAGATTGCTGGCGTGCTGTGTCAGGTATTCTGTCTGGGAGTTATCGCCCAACGCTTGAACACACAGCTCTTCTTCGACCCACGCACCAAGAAGTTCACCAACAACGAGTTTGCAAATGCTATGCTCAGCGGTATGCCTCCACGCAGAGGATGGGAAGAGTTCTATAACCTAGATTAAATAACTCCCCAAAAATAAAAATAAGATGAAAAAGATTATATTTGCAATGGCGATGCTGGCTGCTATGCCCGCATTTGCAGAAGACAATGTGCTCACAGAGCAGGAACAGCGCGAGGGTTGGAAACTCCTATGGGACGGCAAGACCACGAACGGCTGGCGAGGTGCAAAGCTCCAGACCTTCCCAACGAAGGGTTGGCGTATCGAGGACGGCGTGCTCAAGGTGGAGGCTGCCAATGGTGCCGAGAGTGGCAATGGTGGCGACATCGTGACTGACAAGACCTACCATAACTTCATCCTCAAGGTTGACTTCAAGATTACAGAAGGTGCCAATAGCGGCATCAAGTACTTCGTTGACCCTGATATGAACCAGGGGGAGGGTAGTGCTATCGGCTGCGAGTTCCAGATACTGGACGACCTGCGCCACCCTGATGCCAAGTTGGGCGTAAAGGGCAACCGCAAGCTGGCCTCCCTCTACGACCTCATTCCAGCTCCTGAACAGAAGCCTTTCGACATCACCACATGGAACACAGCCACTGTCATCGTGAAGGGCAATCATGTGGAGCACTGGCTCAATGGCGTGAAGATGCTGGAGTACGAGCGCAACACGCAGGAATGGAACGCGCTTGTGGCATATAGCAAGTACAAGAACTGGCCGAACTTCGGCAACCGCGACGGCCGCATCCTCTTGCAGGACCATGGCAATGAAGTCTGGTTCAAGAACGTAAAGATTAAGGAACTCTAACCTAGGTTTTCCTAGGATTTCCTAGGGCTTCCTAGGCTTTCCTATAAAATTAAAGCAATGAAAAAACTCTTTCTGGCAGCCATTGCCACTATGTTTTATGCGGGAGCATATGCCATCAGCGACCCCGTGCAGTACGTTAATCCCCTCGTCGGCTCACATTCCACCGGCGGTCTCTCTACTGGCAACACCTATCCTGCCATTGCCCTTCCCTGGGGCATGAATTTCTGGACACCCCAGACGGGTAAGATGGGCGATGGATGGTGTTATACCTATGATGCCGAGAAGATTCGCGGTTTCAAGCAGACCCATCAGCCAAGCCCTTGGATGAACGACTACGGAATGTTTAACATCATGCCCGAGTGCGGCGAGGATTATGTCTTTGACGAGACCAAACGTGCCAGCTGGTTCAGCCACAAGGCAGAGGTCAGCAAACCACATTATTATAAGGTATATCTGGCCGATTACGATATCGTAACCGAGGTGGCTCCTACCAGTAGGGCTGCCATCTTCCGCTTCACCTATCCGGCAGGCAAGAGCTATCTGGTGGTTGATGCTTTCGACCGCGGTTCTTATGTGAAGATTATCCCTGGCGAGAATAAGATTGTGGGCTATACCACCCGTAACAGCGGCGGTGTGCCCCGTAACTTCAAGAACTACTTTGTGTTGCAGTTCGACCGCCCCTTCACCATGACTGCTATCTGTGACGAGGGTAAGGAGAACAAGTCGGCTCTGGAAACTACCAGCAAGCACGCCCAAGGTGTGGTAGGCTTTACTACCAAGCGTGGTGAGCAGGTGAACGTTCGCGTTGCCAGCTCTTTCATTAGCATAGAGCAAGCTGAGCAGAACCTGAAGGAGTTGGGTAACAAGACGTTGGAACAGGTGAGCGAGGAAGGCCGTCAGGAATGGAACAAGATTCTCTCTACCATCGATGTTCAGGACGATAGCGACGTTGACCGCCTTCGTACCTTCTATAGCTGTCTCTATCGCAGTACCCTCTTTCCCCGTAGTTTCTACGAGATTAATGCCAAGGGCGAAGTGGTGCACTACAGCCCCTATAACGGCGAGACGCTGCCAGGCTATCTCTTTGCCGATACGGGTTTCTGGGATACCTTCCGTGCCTTGTTCCCCTTGGTGAACCTGATGTGGCCATCTATGAGTCAGAAGATGCAGGAGGGCTGGGCCAATGCCTATAAGGAGAGCGGTTTCCTGCCCGAGTGGAGCGCTCCAGGCCATCGTGCCTGCATGGTGGGTAACAACTCGGCCAGTGTTGTGGCTGATGCCTACCTGAAGGGCGTTCGTGGTTATGATATAGATGCACTCTGGGAGGCTGTGAAGCATGGAGCTAATGCCGACCTGCCTCGCACTACCAGCGGACGTAAGCAGTGGCAGGCTTATAACCGTTTGGGGTATGTCCCCTACGATAGCATCAACGAGAGTGCTGCCCGCACCCTTGAGTATGCCTTCGACGACTGGAGCATCTACAAACTCGGTCAGGCTCTGGGCAAGCCCGAAAAGGAGATTCAAGTCTATGCCGAGCACGCTATGAACTACAAGAACCTCTTCGATAAGGAATACAACCTGATGCGTGGCAAGCTGGCTAACGGCGAGTGGGCTCCCAACTTCAATCCCTTCAAGTGGGGCGATGCCTTCACAGAGGGCAACAGCTGGCATTATTCGTGGAGCGTCTTCCACGACCCGCAGGGACTTATCGACCTGATGGGCGGAACTGACGTGTTCAACCAAATGTTGGACAGCGTGTTCATCCTGCCTCCCATCTTCGATGAAAGCTATTATGGTGGCGTTATCCATGAGATTCGCGAGATGCAGATTATGAACATGGGCAACTATGCTCACGGCAATCAGCCCATCCAGCACATGATTTATATGTACAACTACAGCGGTCAGCCATGGAAGACCCAGTATTGGTTGCGCGAGACGATGAACCGTATGTACAACGCTCATGCCGATGGCTATTGCGGCGACGAGGACAACGGTCAGACCTCTGCCTGGTATATTTTCACCGCTATGGGTTTCTATCCCGTTTGTCCTGGATCTAACCAGTATGTGCTGGGTGCTCCCTATTTCAAGAAGATGACTCTGCACCTCGAGAACGGCAAGGATGTGGTTGTCGCAGCGCCTGAGAATAGCGACGAGAACCGCTATGTGCAGAAACTTACCGTCAATGGTGCCGAGTATGCTGTTAACTATGTGAACCATGTCGATTTGATTCAGGGGGCCAAGATGGATTATGTGATGGGACCTAGGGCCAATGAGAATCGTGGCACATCGGCCGAGGCAGCGCCCTATTCCTTCAGCAAGGAGTACAAGCCCGCCGCAAAAGGAAAGAAAAAGAAATAACCTATGAAACGACTATCCACCCTTATCCTCTGTGTGCTAGCATGGGCAGGCTATGCCAGCGCACAGGTGTCCATCACCTACGACGACGAGGCAGAATGGAAGGCCTACGACGACTTTAATACTGTGTTCCTCGACAAGACGAACAGCAAGTACATCTACAAAGCCGACACAAAGCAGTCGCGGGCGGATCATCGTGGCAACGGCTATCGCGACAATGATGTGTCAGGTTGTGCTGCTGCCATCTGGTGTCAGGCCATCATGTACGATATGGTCATCAACGCTTACAACCGTGCTAAGGTAGAGGGCGATGATACCCGCATGAAGAAGTACAGGCAGTTGCATAATAGCATTTACGACGGAGAGAAATCGCACTATGTGAATTTCGACTTTCACAACTGCAATACCAACAACGGCTGGTTCGTCTATGACGATATCATGTGGTGGACTTGTGCCCTGGCTCGTGCCTACGAGACCTTCGGCAAGATGGAGTATCTGACCAATTCCGAGAAGAGTTTCTGTCGTGTCTGGTATGGTTCGGCCAAAGTTGGGGATGATGGATCGTATGCCGACCCTGCACGCTTCGAGGGCAAGTATGGTGGCGGCATGTTCTGGGAGTGGCAGCCCATCAATAATCCCAATCCGCATAAAGCAGGCGACTTCCGTTCCGCATGTATCAATTTTCCAACCGTTATAGCAGCGTGTTTGCTCCATCGGCTTGTTCCTGAAGGCAGAACGCCGCCCACTTCGGCACGACCGGTACGTCAGACGAAGGAATGGTATCTGGAGAAAGCCAAGGAGGTCTATGCTTGGGCAGACGGGACTCTTGTCAATAGCGACGGGCGTGTGGCAGACGGTATTCATGGCGGCGGTCCGGAGTACAGCGACCACCTCTATAACCAGGCCACCTATATCGGAGCCAGCTGTATGCTCTATCTGCTGACGCATGAGATAAGCTACCTGACCAAGGCAAAGAAAGCTGCTGACTATGTGATGAGCAATATGTGCAGCAACTACATCCTCAAGTACGAGACTGGCTATGAGCAAGGCATCTACGCTGCCATCTATGCACAGTACATCAAGATGCTTATCTATGACTGTGACCTGAGTTACGCCTTGATGAAGAAGTATTTGACGCACATTCAAAGGAACATCCAGAAGGCCTATACCAATATGGATCCAGTGCGAGGCATCCAGATAGGCAACTTCGCAAAAAAGACTTCAGAGGACGATGTCGTGGAGAGTTACGGTGCCAGTGGTATGCCTGCTCTCATGCTGATGTTCCCTGCCAGCGATACCGCAACTCCCTTTGTTGGTGCTAAGGAAGATAGGTATGATGGTCCTTCCGATGTATATACTCCCGAAGGCAAGTTGGTGATGAAGAATGCTACCCCTGAACAGGTACACAAACTTGACAGCGGCCTCTACATCTTCCAACGCAAGAAAGTCCTCGTCAAGTAAAGTCAAAAGTCTAAAGAGCGCTTAACGTTTTAGTAGTGTAGCGCTTAAAAGTCCTATAGTTGTGCCGATGCAGACACCTATTGTGTTGGCCACAAAGTCGAGCCACTCACCACTGCGGCAGGTGGTGAGGTAGGCTTGCATGAGTTCCAAAATGCCGCCCATCGCTATCGGAGCAAGGAAGGCGAAGAGGAAGAGCTTCCAGGCGTTGAACTGCTGGTGGGAACGCCTATAGTCGAACCATATTACCAGCGTGAGCACCCCGTACATCACCATGTGAGTCCATTTGTCGGCCAATGGTACTTGTACGGGCATCTTGATGTCCGATATGGGCAGGAGGGAAAGAAGTACGATGCAGACAGCTATAAGAAGCGTAACAGGATAGCGGCGTAGGTGCAGAAGTAGCATAATAGGACTCTTTTTCGATATTTTGCTGCAAAGATACAACATTTAGTTCATAGTTCATAGTTCATAGTCCATATTTTTTTCGTACCTTTGCGCCGTGTTCTTGAAAGGGGGCAACTATGAACTCATAACTATGGACTCAAATAGAGGCAGTTTTGGCAGTCAGTTGGGAGTCATATTGGCTTCGGCAGGCTCTGCTGTCGGCTTGGGCAATATATGGCGTTTCCCGACGGAGGTGGGACGAGGTGGCGGTGCTGCATTTATCCTTATTTATTTAGGCTTCATCCTCTTGTTGGCTATGCCTGTCATGCTGTGTGAGTTCATCATCGGTCACTCGGCACGTAGCAATGCCATTGGCGCTTTTCAGAAACTCTCGCCAGGAAAGCCTTGGGTCGTGGCCGGTATTATGGGCGTGTTGGGTGGCTTCCTTGTGCTTTCGTTCTATTCCGTAGTGGCAGGCTGGACACTTCACTATACCGTTCAGTCTGCCTTGGGACAGTTGCAAGGACTACAGACAACGGACAACGGACTACAGGCAACAGACTATGGACTATCGTTCAATGCTTTTGTGTCCGACCCATGGCAGCCTATCCTTTATCTTGCCGTCTTTCTGCTGCTGACGCACTTTGTCGTGGCACGAGGCATTCAGCATGGCATCGAGCGCTACTCCAAGCTGATGATGCCGATGCTTCTCGCCATTATCGTGTTCTTGATGGGCTTTTCGCTGACAATGCCAGGTGCTGCCGAAGGTGTCCGTTTCCTGTTACAGCCTGATTTGAACGAAGTGACACCCGAAGTTGTTTTGGGCGCTATGGGACAAGCTTTCTTTTCGCTGAGTGTCGGCCTGGGTTGTCTCGTAACTTACTCCTCTTATTTCAGCAAGGAGACACGTCTCGTGAAGTCCGCGATGAATGTCTGCATCATCGACACGATGGTGGCAGTGCTGAGCGGTCTCATCATTTTCCCCACGGTATTCAGAGTAGGCATAGCTCCCGATGCCGGACCAGGACTGGTGTTCATCACTCTGCCCAACGTCTTCAATTTGACATTTAGTGAGATGCCCATCGTGGGCTACGTCTTTGCCTTGCTATTCTACGTGCTTCTTCTGTTGGCAGCTTTGACCAGTAGCATCAGCATGCACGAGATATGCACCGCGTTCATCTCCGAACATTTCCAGGCGGAGCGGCGCCGTGCAGCTGTAGTGGTGACATTCATTTGCCTGTTGCTGGGAGCATGTTGTTCCCTTTCCTTCGGTCCGTGGCAGGAAGTGACTGTTTTCGGACGCGGTTTCTTCGACCTCTTCGACTTCACCGTGACCAAGTTCCTGATGCCTCTGGGCGGACTCCTGATGACGCTCTTCGTGGGATGGTATCTCGACCGCAAACTCGTAGAACGCGAACTGACGAACGGCGGCACGCTCTCCGTCCGCTTGATGCGTCCCCTGCTGATTCTCATCCGCTGGGTGGCACCCATAGGCATCCTCGTCATCTTCCTCAATGAAATAATTCCACTCTTTATGTAAAGGTAAAAAGTAAAATAGTAAATGGTAAATAAAAGAGGTAACTTTGGCAGCAAGTTAGGTGCGGTGTTGGCATCTGCCGGTTCTGCTGTGGGACTGGGCAATGTGTGGCGTTTCCCGACGGAGGTAGGCAACAATGGCGGCGCGGCATTCATCTTCGTCTATCTTATCTGCATCGCAGTAATAGGCATACCCGTGATGATGAGCGAGTTCCTTATCGGTCGTCACACGCACACCAACACCATCTCGGCCTTTGCCAAACTGGCACCTGGCAAGTGGTGGCGCATCGAGGGCATTGCGGGCGTCTTCGTGGCCTTCCTGATTCTCTCCTATTATATAGTTATCAGCGGATGGACGCTCTTTTACCTCATCGAGTCGCTCTGCGGACAGCTTCAAGGACTACAGACAACGGACCTCTGCGCCTTATCAGCGCGCCTTGGTGCTAAAGCATCCGACAACGGAGCACAGGCTGCAGACTATACCCAAGTCTTCAATGACTTCGTAAGCAACCCCTGGCTGCCTGTGTTGATGGGTGCAGCGTTCATGGGCCTGACGCACCTCATCATTGCCCGAGGTGTGCAGTCGGGCATTGAGAAGTCCAGTAAAGTGATGATGCCGATGCTGCTCTTCATCATTGGTATCTTGGTGGTCTGCTCGTTCGGTATGCCAGGCTCTTCCGAGGGCTTGCGCTTCCTCCTCAAGCCCGACTTCTCGAAGATAACGGCAGATGTCATCCTCAGTGCCGTCGGTCAGGCCTTCTTCTCGCTCAGCCTTGCGATGGGTTGCCTTTGCACCTATGCCTCCTATTTCCGTTCAGACACAAAGTTGCCCAAGACGGCGGCGGGAGTGGCTATCATCGACACGTTTGTTGCCATCCTGAGCGGTTTCATCATCTTCCCAGCCGTGTTCAGCGTGGAGGAAGTCAGCGTGGATGCCGGTCCTGGACTGGTGTTCATCACTTTGCCCAACGTGTTCAACATTGCCTTCAGCCACCTGCCCTGGCTGGGTTATATCTTCTCGGGCTTCTTCTATTTGCTGCTGCTTCTTGCAGCGCTGACCAGTGCCATTTCGTTGCACGAGAGCGTGACGGCTTACGTGCTGGAGGCATTCTCCGTGTCGCGTCGCAAGGCCGCTGCCGCAGTCTCCATCGCTTGCATGACGCTTGGAGTTGCCTGTTCCCTCTCGTTTGGTGTGTGGAGCGATTTGACGCTCTTCGGCATGAACATCTTCGAACTCTTCGACTTCACGGCCTCGAAGATTATCCTGCCTATAGGCGGCATCATCATCTGTCTGTTTACGGGATGGTATCTGGACCGCAAGCTCGTTGAGAGCGAGCTGACGAACGGCGGCACCCTGCGTTTCCGTCTCTTCCGTCTCTATTATTTCATCATCCGCTACGTGGCACCACTTGCCATCGCAGCAGTCTTTGTGCAGGAGCTCCTTTCATGAGACGCCTTCCCTTCTTCACGCCGTCGCAGCGCCGTGCCCTGCTTGTGCTCGAATGGGTGCTGCTGATAGGGTTAGTAGGGGTGGCAGTATGGAAATCCAAGACCCCCTCTGACTCCTCTGTGAAGGGGGAGAACCAATTCAAAACTCAAAAATCAAAACTCAAAGGAAACCTCGTTGGTGAAATGCCCCAGGAAGAACCCTTCGAGACATTCCCTTTCGATCCCAACACTGCGGATTCATCTTCTTTGCTTCGCTTAGGCCTTTCTCCTTGGCAAGTACGCGCCATTTATCGCTACAGAGCCAAGCACGGACGCTACCATACGCCCGATGACTTCCAGAATGTTCCAGGCCTAACCGTCGAGCAATGGGAACGATTGAAGCCGTACATAAGAATAGCTCCCCAATTCCGTTATGTTGAGCCTCCTCCACGGAGGTCTGCCCCAGCCAAAGTTCAAGTGCCTATCCAAAGGGAGGAGCAAAAAGAGCAAACGTTTGCTGCCACGGCTCCCGCTGCGCCTCGCGATTCTTTCCCGAGGCAAGAGAAGCTAAAGCCTGGCCAGACCATTGACATCAATACTGCCGATACAGCGATGCTGAAGATGGTTCCAGGCATTGGCTCGAAGCGGGCAGCGCGTATTGTAGCCTACCGCAAGACGTTGGGCGGGTTCGTCTCGGTGGAGCAGGCGATGGAGGCCACTGAGATGCCAGATTCAGTGCTCCGCTATATGATTGTCTCGCCTGTCGCGGTCACTAAGATAAACGTCAACAAGCTCTCTGTACAGCAGTTGATGAAGCATCCTTACCTCAATTTCTATCAGGCAAAGGCCATCAACGAGTATCGCCGCAATCATGGAGAACTCCGCTCCGTTGAGGAACTCTCTCACCTCGAAGCTTTCCGTCCCACCGACATCGACCGCCTCCAGCCCTACGTGGAGTTCTAAAGGCACTAAGCACGGCGACTATTTGTCTATGAGCTTTGTGTCCAGATAGCTCCGAAAGGCTTCTTTGTAGAGGTCGCCTATTGGCAGGTCTGTCCGTGCATCCATGAAGATGCGGTTCTTATTTACCTCCTGAATCTTGTCTAAGTTGATGATGTAAGAGCGGTGGATGCGCATGAAATTGTTTGGCAAGCACTCCTCCATCTTCTTCATTGAAAGCAGAGTGATGATGGGCTTGGGCTGACCATCTATCCATACCTTTAGGTACTCGCTCATGCTTTCGATGTATCGGATGTCGGGGATATTGACTTTCACGATACGATAGTCTGTCTTGAGGAAAAGAAGCCCCCCTCCAACCTCCCCCCGAGGTGGGAGGCTTTTTGCCGCAAATCTGTCCTCAATTCTTTCTCTTAACCGCTGCGCCGCCCTTTGGAACTCCTGTAGGCCGAATGGCTTCAAAAGGTAATCTACGGCATTCACCTGGAAACCTTCGACAGCATATTCGGAGTATGCGGTGGTAAAGACGACGAGGGGCGGTACGGTGAGCGACTTGACGAAGTCCATGCCGCTTAGGTCGGGCATGTTGATGTCACAGAAGATGGCATCGACGGTATCGTGCTCCAGATACTCACGTGCCTCTATGGCACTTTGGCACTGGGCAGCCAGTTCCAAATAGGGAACTTTGCTGATGTATGTGACAAGTTGCTGGAGGGCCAGCGGCTCATCATCTATGGCGAGACAACTAATCATTTTTCTTTTTTCATTTATCATTTAGGGCTTTGCCCGCCAGGGATATGACGAGGTTTACAGAATATGTGTAGGGGGCATCCTCAATACGAAGTGTATAGTGCCTGTCGTATAGCAGATTGAGGCGCTTGCGAACATTGGTCAGTCCCACGCCGCCTTCCTCATCGTTGGAAAGATCGGCTTTTGAGTTGCGGCATGTGAAAGTCAACTTGTCGTCCTCTATCGAGATTTTTATTTCGATGAACGACTCGTGCTGGTAACTGATACCGTGTTTGAAAGCATTCTCGATGAATGTGATGAGCAGGAGCGGCGGTATCTGGCGGTCGGGAATATCCTGAGGCAGGCCGAGTGTAATACTTACCTTGTCCGTATAGCGCAACTGCATCAGCGCGACATAGTGCCGGATGAACTCAAATTCGCTTTGGAGGTTGACGTATTGCCTGTTGCTTTCGTAGAGCACGTAACGCATCATCCTCGACAGCTCCACGATAGTCTCCTTCGCCTTCACGGGGTCGATGTCAACGAGGGCGTGGATGTTGTTGAGTGTGTTCATGAAGAAGTGGGGGCTAATCTGTTGGCGCAGATAATCCAGTTGCTGTTCCAGGTTCTCGTGTTCCAGCTCGTTCATCCGCTTCTGGTCTTCCCGACTACGGATATAGCCTTTAATGCCCACATTGGCGCCAAACATCAGAATGAGAAATAAGACGGCAAGGATGTCGTGCTCGCCAATGATGGGAGGCGGAGCATTCCGGCGGGGAGCGCGAGGCGGCTTATGTTTGCCGAGCTGTTCTATGCGTGGCTTATGTCCCATCGGCTTCCAGGGAACCGGCGGTCTGCTGTTGCACTGATAGACTGTAAATGCTGCAAGGATTATCGCCACAATGGAGAAATACGTCATGCGCTTGTTCCCATGCACCAGCAAGGGAGCCAGCAAAAAGTTATGTACGAGAAACAGCAGCAGGAAGACGGCAAACGTGCGCCACACGACGAATACCTCAGCCCAGTCGAACGTGAGGCTCCTGTCGCCAGCTGTCCGTATATACAGACTCAGCAGCGGGGCTGCAAAGAGCAAGCCCCACACTGCCAAGTATATCAGATTCTCCTGTCGCGAGGACCCCCTAATCCCCTTTATGGGGAAATGGATGTTTCGTCCCATATATAATAAACGTATGAGTTAGGTAAAATATTGTAACCTCATTTCCCAGTGTAGCTGGTAGCTGCCTTGCACGTGGTCTGCGAAGAGCCGATGGTTACCGTATAGCTACTTCCCGACGTAAGTCCTGGGCAGCTGAACAGATAGCTGAGGTTGGAACTACCACTGCCACCAGGACCACCGCCGCCACCAGGGCCGAAGCCGCCGCCTCCGCCAGGACCGCCGCCACCGCCTTGTCTTGTTGGTGAGTAGCCGGTAGGAATGTTGAAAGTGGCCAGTGTTGTAGAGCCGCTTTTCATGCTGACTGCAGTGCCAGCCGTAGCGCTGCCCGATGTGCTGAGCACACACTGGGAGCCTGATGTAGAGGTGACGCTATTATTGCCACCGCCGATGGCGAGCACAGTACCGCCAGTGATGTAGAGGTAATAGCGCTCGGCAGCATCCAGTCCACATTCCGGCTCAAATGAGCCACAGGCAATGACTGTACCGCCCGATATATACATGTTGCCGTTGCTGTCGATGCCGTCGTTGCCATTGCTGACACCTGTGATGGTGCCGCCCTTCAGATACATGTGGCTGGCGGAGTTGATGGCATCGTCTGAGGAGCTGAAGGCATAGACCGTTCCGCCTTCGATGGTCAGCATGCCCTTGGTCTCGATGGCCTCATGGTTGCTGGATGTGGCAGAGACAGAGCCGCCTGTGATGGTCATATTGCCGTCGGCCTTGATACCTTTGGCTGCCGTTGTGTTTGAGCCGGTCTTCACGTTAGTACCAGTTACTTTGATGTCGATTGTACCGTCGGAAATGTCGAGACCACCCTCGGCCTTGATACCCTTGCCACCTGCAGCACTGTTTGTGATTGTCAGCGTACCGCCTTCGATGTAGATGTTGCCGCTGTCCTCGTCCTCGTGGTCATCGGTCTCGCCTGTTGACATTGTTCCGTCCAAGTCGCACTGGATGCCGTCGTCGCCCACGCCACTGATGGTCACCGTACCGCTCTTCATCTGGAAGTACTCATTGCAGTTGATGCCATCTCCCGCCGCTTTGGTGATGTTCAGCGTCAGGTTCTTCACCGTGATATAGTCGCCGCTCTTGATGGCGTGGCTGGTATTGCCCACGACGTTCAGCGTACCCTTTCCTTGCAGTTGTATTTGTCCCTTGCTGTAGATGCAGCCATTTTGCTCACCGTTTGTGCAGTCGGTCAGGGTATTCTCCGTTCCGCTCTTGGCACTGATTTGTATGCGCTTCGAGTTGGTGATGTTAATGGCGGCTCCCGATGGGTTTTTCATTGTGATGCCTGCCAGCGACACTGTACACTTGTAGGAGCCGGAGAGGGCGAACTCACCGTCGGAGGTGGAACCGCTGAGCTGGTACGTAATCTCGTCGCCATCCACGGCTTCCGTGTTCGACTGCGCGATGCTGACGTGTGCTCCGCTGATGGTAGGCTCCACATACTGAGCCACGTTGCCAGCCACATAGACCATAGCCGACGATGTGCCGTATTCCACACTCACCAGGTTGTCCGTCACCTCGCTTTCATCGACAGTCATCGCGTCGATGTCGCTTAGCGTAAATTCCTTGCCCATGATGGTCAGGGTGGTCCCGTCCGCGTAAGTCATCTCGCCTGTCTTGGAGGCGGGGAACTGATAGGTCACATTGCCTACCTTGATGTTCAATGTTTGTGCCTCGGCTGCTATCGTCAGCACGAAGGCTAATATATATAATAATGTGTGCCTCATTTCACTACCAATTTATAAGTCCTGTCCTTTGTCTTTACGATATATACCCCCTTGCGCATCTGCTCCTTCGTGACTTTGTGGCCTTGCAAGTCGTAGATGTCGGTGGCGTCGTCAATAGTTGCACTGGTGATTTCCTCAATTCCCGTCGTCTCGTCGGTAGTGGAGAAATACATCTTTGAGAGGTTTTTGAGTGTGAACGATTCTGTTCCCACAGTCAATGTGGTTCCGCTGATGCTCAGCGTCATTGATTCTTCCATGGCGACGGAAACCTTGGCCCCGTCAGTCGTTTCAAAGGTCAGGTAGGAGTAGCTGTCGGCCTGAGCCTTCAATGTCCCTATCAGAGTCATTAATAATAAAACAATCTTCTTCATAAGCATAGTTGTTTTGTAGTGTAACAAAGAAAATTGGGACAAAGATACTACCATTCCATCCATATCTCCAAATCTATTCAACGAACGGGACGTTTTGTCGGACGAACCGTATGTGGCATTCCCTCGCCACTACCGAACTTCGTCGGGCCAGGGATAGGGCGGTTGTCTTCCTATATTGCCAGTATTTACCATATTGCCTTGGCAAAAAGTACAATGGGGCATAAAATGTCTTGTCTTGGAAAAGAGACCCTTTGGCCTCAAATCCTACGCAAAGATACGAAGGTTAACACCCGATTGAACAACTGAGTGCACCCGATTAAGCAACTGAGTGCACCCGATTGAAGGGGAGCTAAAATGCTTCGCCCTGAAACTAAGCGAAAGTAATAATTTTGAATTTATAAATTTTGAATTTTGAATTTTGAATTAATTGTCGTATCTTTGCAGGCGAATCATGTCAATTATCTTATATCTATAATCTATGTACACTATGAAAAGAATTCTTATTAGCATCACGATGGTTGTGGCTGCCATGCTGGGTTTGGCGGCACAGGAAATGTCCAGCGGTAACATAGTCGCCAACGAAGGCGCATGGTGCTGGTTCGCCGACCCGCGAGCCATGCACTATGAAAACACTGACGGCACCATCAACGCCACCTATCTGGGCTACATCGACGTACACGGCAACGTCAAGGCCACACAGTACGACTGGGTCAGCCACCGCAAGACGGACATCCTCGTCCGCAGCTACTTCCAACCCGACGACCACAACAACCCCACCTTCGTGGTGCTCCCCGATGAGCGCGTCATGATCTTCTACACTCGCCACACGGACGAGCCCAAGATATGGTACCGCATCTCCCACAAACCGGGCGACATCACGACCCTCGGCGATGAGAAGTTCCTTGCAACGGCCAACAACACCACCTATCCGTCGCCCTTCATCCTGAGCGACGACCCAAACCACATCTACCTCTGCTGGCGCGGCATCAACTGGCACCCCACCATTGCCCGCATCACCATGCCCGATGCCAACGATGACTGCCAGTTCGACTTCGGACCCAAGCAGATTGTACAGAGCACGGGAGCACGCCCCTACGCCAAGTACCAGAGCAACGGCAAGGACAAAATATACCTCGCCTACACCACCGGACATCCCGACAACGAGATGCCCGACTGGCTCTACTTCAACGTCATCGACATTAACCACGGTGACGGCCCCATCCTGCGCGACATCAGCGGTAACCAACTCAGCGTCATTGCCGACGGTCCGCACAACGTCAACAAGCAGAGCAGCTATGCCTCGGCCCATCCCACAGCCATCGTCGATAACACCTCGGGCATCCGCAACTGGGTGTGGCAGGTGGCACTGGACAAGGACGAGAACCCCGTCATTGCCTATCCCCACATCGACGATGCCAAGACGACGCACGTCTATTGGTACGCCCGCTGGACAGGCTCGGAGTGGCGGCGCACATGGGTGCAGTACGGCGGCCACGCCTTCCACCAGAACTGGAACCAGACGGAGCGATGCTACAGCGGTGGCATGAGCATCGACCCCGACAACATCAATGACCTCTACTTGAGCATCCCCACAGCCGGCGGTGCGTACAACAAGGACGGCGTGTATGAAATCTGGCGCTACACCATCGACGACGAGGGCAACGTCAGCGGCAGCGAGCAAATCACCAAGAACTCGGCCAAGAACAATTCGCGCCCCTTCTTCATTCCTGGTTCCGGCAAATCACCCATGCGCCTGGGCTGGATGAACGGCGAATACTACTACTGGATGGTCAACAAGAGCTATCCTCTGGGCTACCCCACGGACATTCGCTGCGACTACGAATGGCAGGAGACACAGCGCGACATCGCCAGCATGGCGGTCAATTGCATCTGCCTCACCCCGGGCGAGACGCTGCAACTGTCCTTTGCCATGGATGAACTGGGCTACGGCGGCACGCTCCTCGCCACCAGCGACGGCACTACGCTGCGCTATGCACTCGACGCCTCGACGCAGTACCCCGAGCTCACCCTCTCCGGCACCACATACCGTAGCCAGAACCGCCTGCTAACCTCCGACAACTGGGCCACGGGCTCCACAGGCACCAGCGGCGACAACCATCCCACGAAGCTGCAGACGTGGGTGCTGACCATCGTCAACGACGGCAAGACGCTGACCGTTTACCGCAATGGCCTGCTGGACCAGGTCGTAGAGGCTGCGGGTGTCAGTGCTGACGATATCGTCGTGGAGGGCGAGGGCTTCAATGCCACCTGCCTCGGCATGCAGACCTACGGCATCGCTGCCACACCACTCGAGGTGCAGACGCTGGCAACGACGGCCCTACAGCAGTTGGAAACCCAGAAGGCTCAGAACGCCCTCATGATGATAAACCTGCCCACGGAGCTCTACACCGACATCGTCCTGCCCACCTCACGCCTGGGTCTCAATATCCTTTGGAGTAGCAGCAATCCCGCCGTGCTCACTGCCTCCGGCCTCGTCAGACAGCCCCAGACTGCCACCGACGTCACCCTCACCGCCACATGCGGCGGCAAGACGCGTCAGTTCACAGTCCGCGTCAATCCCCGCGACATCACCAAGAACGTGCGCTATACCCTGCCTGCTCCCCTCGACATGACGGCCAACACCGCCACGGGCTTCGACACCAACACCTACGGCATGGCTCCCGAAGGTCTGCTCACAGGACTGCGCTCGTACAGCGTCATTGTCACAGCTAAGCCCACCACCATGACCAAGCAGCCACGTCTCTATGACTTCGGAAGCGGGAGCGGAAACAGCCTCTTCCTGCGTGCCGACGCACTCTCGGCCGGCATTAAGTACAATGGCGGTACGACCACCATGGTCAACGCCACCTCGGCGCTCGTGGCAGGAACCGAGTACAAGCTCGCTGTGACCTTCAACGCCGCCACAAAGCTCACCACCATATATATCGACGGCAAGGAGAACACCTCCGGCACAGTCAACCAGGTGGAGCCCTACCAACTCACTGAGATTGCCGCCGACGCGCGTAACTACATTGGCCGCACGCAGTGGTGGGACGGCGCGTACAAGGCCGACAACCATGACTTCTGCGGCACCATCAGCGACCTGCGCCTCTACGACATAGCCCTCACACAGCAGGAGATATGCGCGTTGCAGGACATCCCTTTTGAGCCATTGCCCACGGAGCTGCAGAACGGCGACTTCGAGGGCAGCTACAGCGTTCTCGCCGGCACGGGTGTAAGCAGCGACCGCGCCATCTACCTGCCCGAAGGGTGGAACATCAGCCGCACCAACGGCGACCCCAACGACCTCACTGCCCTCAAGGAGGGCGACCTCTACTACAGCAACTTCTTCGCCGCGTTGCCCAAACCCGATGGCGACAGCAAACAGACCTACTGGATTCGCCAGAACTGGGGCACGCCAACCCTCACCCTGTGGCAGAAGGTGCTCCTGCCCGAGGGACGCTATACCCTTACCTGCAACCTCTGGAAGAGCGGCCTTGGCGGCGATGCTAAGGTCAGCATCGTCACCGAAGGCGGAGGCACGGTCACTTCGCCTACACTCGACAACAAAGAGGAATGGCAGACCGTGAACCTCGACTTCGCCAGCAACGGCACAGCTGCCACCACCGTCCAGCTCGCGGCTATTCACACCTCGTCCGGCAGCACGAAGATTATTGGGTGGGACAATGTCGTCATCACCAAGAAGGAAGACACGGGCCCCACCGAGACGTTCACCTTCCGCCTGCGCAACAGCCTCGGCTTTGACCGCACGAATGAGACCGTCGATGTCGTAGTGCCCGCGGGCACCGACCCCGCCGCCAGTACCCTCACCGACGAGGATGGCAACGTCATTCCCTTCGAGGTCATTGTGCTCGGCAGTTCTTCCGCCGAGACCCAGGCCATCCGCTTCCAGGCCACAGTGGCAGCCGGCAAGACCCGTGGCTACACCCTCGCCGAAGGCATGCCCGCGACACCCGAGAAGCTCACCTACGCCGCCATCAAGTCGCCATCGTCGCGCGCCGACATAGCTTGGGAGAACGACCTTTCGGCTTACCGCATGTACTCCGCCAAGCTCCTCGCGTCCGAACCCAACACGGCGCAGGGCGTTGACGTGTGGTCGAAGAAAATGGCCACACCCGTCATCGACGCGATGTACAACCTCTCGAACTACCACAACGAAAGTCAGTACGGCGTCGATGCCTACTCCGTCAACGGCAAGCGTCTGGGCTGCGGCGGCGTGGCAGTGGTGGAGAACGGACACCTCGTCATGCACGACCCATACAACACCAGCACGGTCACAGAGGACGGAAACCTCGCATCGGGCTTCACATCTATATATAATAATATACAGGCTGGCGGACAGACCTACACCGAGACCCTCAGCGTCGAAACCCGTGCCGGAGCGCTCCTAAACCGAGGCACAGTACGCCTGGACGGAGCGGCCGGCACAGTGCGTCTGGCCGTGGCACTCTATCAGCACACCGACATGGGCCATACCGTGGCAGGAGTGGCCTTTACCGGCGAACCGGGCCTCATCGGTTGGGCTGAGAATAAGAGCGAAGGCACCGTCACGAGCGCCAATGCCCGTTTCTACCAAGGTGCCTACCTCCCTCAAAACCTCAAAACCTTACAACCTCTCAATCTCAAAACTGAAGTTATCGACAACCACCTCTGCCTTACCTTCGATTACACCGTAGGCACGGAACAGGAGTTCTATTTCGGCGCCGGTTGGAACATCTTCCCCGATGCCATCTATACCTCCGACGACGACTGGTTCGATGCGCTCGAACAGTTCCGCGACTGTGTCAACTCGCCGCTCACCGTTACCAGCATGACCGAGCTGCCCGACATGGCCAGCGTCATTGGTATCCTCAACACCGTCAACCAGACTTGGCAGGAGCGGCATCCCACCCACGGCGATTACTTCTGGAACCGTGCAGTCTATCACATCGGCAACATGGCAGCCTACGAAGCTACGGGCGACGGCGTATATCGCGACTTCTCGACCGCATGGGCCGAGCAGAACAACTGGTGGGGCTCCACAGGCACAGACCGCAGCAAGTGGAAATACACATACGGCGAGGGACCCGACTACGTCCTCTTCGGCGACAACCAGGTGTGCTTCCAGGTCTATGCCGATCTCTACGCCTGCGACTCCGAGCACGATGCCAACAAGATAGCTCGCGCCCGCGAGGTCATGGAGTACGAGATGAGCACCGCCAACGTGGATTACCTCTGGTGGGTGGATGGCCTCTTCATGGTAATGCCCGTCATGGCCAAACTCTACAACATTACAGGCAACCAAGCTTATCTCGACAAGATGTATGCCTACTGGCAGTACGCCAACAGCATCATGTACGATGCGGAGACAGGTCTCTACTTCCGCGATGCGAAGTACGTCTATCCCACCCATACCACCAATGCAGGCAAGAAGGACTTCTGGGCTCGCGGTGACGGATGGATCTTCGCCGCCTTTGCCAAGGTGCTCGACACACTGCCTGCCACCGACATACATCGCGACGAATATATCACCTACTACCGCCGCATGGCCGCAGCACTCAAGGACTGCCAGCAAGATGAGGGCTACTGGACGCGCTCGCTCCTCGACCCCGCACAGGCTCCCGGCTACGAGACCTCTGGTACGGCCCTCAACACCTTCGCCTACGCATGGGGCATACGCAATGGCATCCTTGACGAACTGGAATACGGTAAGACGCTGGAACGTGCGTGGGACTACCTAACCACCATAGCCCTACAGGCTGACGGCACCGTGGGCTACATACAACCCATCGGCGAGAGTGCGAGTCCCAACACCACGGTCAGTGCCACCAGCTACTATGACTTCGGTGTAGGAGCTTATCTCCTCGCTGCAGCCGAGATGAGCCGCCTTGCCGTAGGCGAAGCCGTGAAGCCACATTTGCGACTGGCTGAGGCCACGCTGGTCAGTGCCACAGAGATTCTGGTCCGTTTCAACCTCCAGCCCAATGCGGATGAGGCTACCAACGTCCGTAACTACTCCATCGACGGTCAGCCTATCAGCGGCACTGTCACCATTCCAGCGGGTTCTTCCGAAGGCACCACCGTTCTCATCAGCCTCGACAATGCCCTCGACTACGGCCGCTATATCTTCGCTGTCTCCAACATCCACAGTGCCGACGGCGGTGAGATGCAAGCCGGACAGGAGCGCACACTGCTGCTTACCGTGCCCCTCGACGCCCCGATGACCGACGTCACAATCACCGCCGAGGGTTCGCAGAGCGGCAACCCATACTCCAATGTCAACGATGGCTCGCTCGACACACGCTGGAGCTATGAGGGTCTGAACAAATGGATACGCTTCGACCTTGGCGAGACCAGGATTGTATATGCTGTCGATATCGCCTTCTACAATGGCAACCAGCGCGTGTTCTACTTCAAAGTGCAGGCTTCCGACGACGGCACTACGTGGAAAGATGCCACCGGCGACCTCGTCAGCAGCGGCATGACCAACGAACTGGAGCGCTATGCCTTCGACGCCGTCGAAGCACGCTACGTACGCCTGCTCTGCTCTGGCAACAGTACCAACCTATGGAACAGCCCCACCGAGGTGCGCATACGCTATGACACGACCGACGGCATAGACATGGGCGACGCTCCGCGTCTAAATGATAAAGGACAAATGAAAAATGATAAATGCTATGACCTCTCTGGCCGCAGGATTGATTCTTCATTCCTCATTCTTCATTCTTCATTCCGAAAGGGCATCTATATCGTTAACGGCAAGAAGATAGTCAAGCACTAACTTAATATCACATGATCAGAAGAGCAAATAAAGGTGACATAGTGCGTATTATAGAACTGTTGCATCAGGTAAACATGGTGCATCACGTGATACGGCCGGACTTGTTCAAACCGAATACGACCAAGTATGACGAGCAGGAACTCGAAGCCCTGCTTGGCGATGACAGTAAACCAGTCTTCGTCTATGATGACGGCGGAGTGCTGGGGCATGCTTTCTGCTTGATTAAAGAGGTTAGGGATGACAAACTGCTTCAGGATATCAAGACGCTGTATATCGATGATATCTGCGTAGATGAAAAGGCTCGCGGCAAACACGTCGGGAAGGCTCTGTATGAGTATGTGCGCGATTACGCCGTGCGGATTGGCTGCTACAACATCACCTTGAATGTTTGGGAAGGCAACGACGCAGCTCTTAGCTTTTATAAGAACATGGGGATGAAGGTCCAGAAAACAACAATGGAAATTAATAACCTAAAACGAATACGATTATGAGCTAGATTCTTATTTTACAAGGCTCTCCGAGAGCCAATGGTAATACAGCTTGGATGGCGGAAGAGTACAAGAAAGCTGCTGAGGCGGCAGGTCATGAGGTGACACTGGTCAATGTGTCGCGCAAGAAGATTGCTGGCTGCTTAGCTTGCGAGTATTGTCACGGCAAGGGCGAGGGTGCCTGCATCCAGAAGGATGACATGCAGGAACTATATCCGCTGATGAACGAAGCCGAGGTGCTGGTGCTGGCTGCGCCCATCTACTACTTCACGCTTTGCGCCCAGATACAGGCTCCCATCCAGCGTATGTACTGCGTCAACAAACCTGCCAACGTCAAGAAGATGGCTTTGCTGATGTCATCCTATTCGCCGGGTGTTTATGATGGTGCCACAGCCGAGTTCCGCGACATCTGCAACTACTGGGAGGTAGAGAACATGGGCTTTGTCTCTGCCAAGATCGACGAGCAGAAAACCGAGGAAACGAAGCAGAAGGTGGTAGCACTCGTAAAAGCCCTATAAATGAATATAGAAGAAGTACGAGACTACACCTTGTCACTCTACGGCGTGACCGAAGACCAGCCGTTTGGCGACGACATCATCACTTTCCGACTGGAAGGAAAGATATTTGTATGTCTTTGGCTGGGTGGTGGCAAGCATGACATGGAGAACTCCGAGCCCAGACTGGCTCTGAAACTGTCGCCAGAAAGGAATGAGAAGCTTCGAAGACAGTTCGCGGCTGTAACACCTGCATGGCATTGGAACAAGAAGCATTGGAGCAACGTCTATTATGGGCAGCTGGAAGATGCTCTGGTTCAGGAATGGATTAAGGAGTCCTACCTGCTCGTGGCATCGAAATTGCCAAAAGCAGTAAGGCAAAAGTATATAAAAAGATGAAACAGGAGATCAACCCCAAGGACACCAATAGAGCCATTGCATTCGAACTGTGGACGAAGTCGCCCATGCCGATGGTGACGCTCATGAAGACTTTCGATGTGACTCGGCTCTGTAAGGTGAACCGTAGGCGGGGTATGAAATTCAATATGCTGCTGTGCTGGTGCATCGGCCGTGCTGCATCAAAGATTGAGGAGTTTTTCATGTTACCCCAAGACGGGAAGCTGTATAAGTACGACCGTATGGCCATCAATGTGATAGTGGATAACGTAAAGGGTGGACTAAGCTTCTGTGATGTTGCCGTCTGCGATGATTTGGAGGCGTTTAATGCCAATTACCTGCATCTGACAAAAACCATCAGCCAGACCTGTCAGGATATCTTAGACGATGAAGCCATCATTGTCGGTACATCGGCTGTCACAGGCATAGAACTCGATTGCATCGTCAATCAGTATAGCGGCATTTTCAACAATCCCTTCCTGTCCTGGGGCCGCTATCGCAAAGGCTGGCTAAAGACGACATTACCCATCTCTTTCCAGTTCCATCATGCACAGATGGACGGTTGCCAAGCTGCACGGTTTCTGGAAGAACTGCAAATGACGATTAACACAATTCAATATTAAGAATACAATTCGATACTTATGTTAGGCAACTTTTCTTATTACAATCCCACCAAGTTGTATTTTGGTGATGAGTCTTTGAACTTTCTCAAGAACGAATTGAAGGGCTACGGCCCCGTGGTGCTGCTCAACTATGGCAGCGGCAGTGTGAAACGCAACGGTATCTATGACCAGGTGGTGGCCATCCTGAAAGAGGCTGGTAAGACCATCGTGGAGAATCCGGGCGTGATGACCAATCCCACGCTGGAGAAACTGAACGAGGGTGTGAAGATAGCCCGCGAGAACGAGGTGGACTTGATTCTCGCCCTTGGCGGTGGCAGCGTTTGCGACTACTCGAAGGCAGTGGCAGCTTCTGTCTATTACGAGGGTGACTACTGGGATAAGTTCTGGTTGAAGCAGGAGAATCCCGATGCCAACCAGAAGTTGCTGCCTGTAGGTTGTGTGCTGACGATGGCTGGAACAGGCTCGGAGATGAATGCCGGTACGGTGATTACCGACGCAGAGCACACTTTCAAGGTGGGCCACGTGTTTGACAGCCGATTGATGCCGAAGTTCTCTATTCTGAACCCGAAGTTCACGATGACCGTGCCCATCGACCAGATGAAGGCGGGCATCTACGACATCATGAACCACATCATGGAGCAGTATTTCTCTGATTTCGACGACAACACGAGCGACTACCTCGCAGAGGGTCTGATGCGCTCGGTGATTACAAGCAGCCGTATCGCGGTGAAGAATCCGCAGGACTACGAGGCCCGTTCGAATATCATGTGGACAGCCACTTGGGCACTGAACACCCTCATCGGTATGGGCAAGCAGCAGGACTGGATGGTACACATGATTGGTCACAGCGTGGGAGCTTGGACGCATGCTCCTCATGGCTATGCGCTGGCCTCTGTTTCTATGGCGTACTATCGCAGGGCTATAAAGAACGGTATGCCCAAGTTTGTGCGCTTCGCCAAGAACGTGTGGAATATCAGCGGCGAAGGCCTGACTGACGAGCAGTTAGCAGAAAAGGGCTTGCATGCCCTGAAGGACTGGATGCTGGAGATTGGTCTGCCGCTCACCATCAGTGAGTTGGGAGCCACCAATGAGATGATTCCCGGCATCACCGAGACCACCGTCGTTTATCCCGCCGGATACCTGAACCTGACGAAGGAGGATATCACGGAAATACTAAAGGAGAGTATGTAATTATATCGTTATCTGTTCATTCCTAATCTGAGCTTCAGGATGCGTCGCACGCTCTGATTGATGCGCTCCTCGCTGATGGTGCCGTCGTTCACGGCTGCCATCACGGCATCGAAGGCCTCGGTGAAGTAGCGGGGACCAAGCACGATGTCCGCGCCTGCCTGTATGCTGCCTACGGCGGCCTCGGCGCTAGTGTACTGCTTAGTGATGGCACCCATCTCCATGCCGTCGGTGATGATAATGTTCTGATAGCCCAGTTCGCCGCGCAGCTTGTCTTGCAGGATGATGGGCGACATGGTCGCTGGCACGTCGGAGCCAGTGACCTTGGGTGCTCCGATATGTGCCGTCATAATCAGCTGGCAGCCCCATTGGATGCCTGCCTTGAAGGTCACCATCTCGCAGGCCATCATCTCTTCCCACGTCTTCTGGGTCAAGGCGTAGCCGAAGTGCGTGTCGGCCTTCGTATCGCCATGACCTGGGAAATGCTTGATGCAGCCTGTGATGCCAGCATCTTTCAGTCCCTGCAGATAGCTAGTCACCATTGGAGCGGCCACGGAAGGGTACTCGCTGAAGGCACGGGCACCGATGACGACGTTCTCGGGATTGGTGTTCACGTCGGCCACAGGGGCAAAGTCGATGTCAAAGCCGTAGCGCTTCAGGTAGGTGCCGATGGTGTTGCCACACCCGTAGGCAATCATCGGGTCGCCAGTGGCACCGATGGCCGCCATTGACTCGTACTTCTGTACATCGAAGTTCGGGTTGTTGGCGATGCGCGACACACGGCCTCCTTCCTCGTCGATGCAGACCAGCGGCGAACCGTTCATGGAGCGCACCTGCGGGATGGTACGTGCCAACTGTGCCTCGTCCACGATATTCCATGCATAGAGGATGATGCCACCCACAGGATACTGCTCGTTCGTACGCTTTATGTTCTCTGTCACCTCCAGAATCTTGATATTCGCAAGGTCGTCGTAGGTAGTCCATTTTATCGACGGGTCGAGCGACTCCAGGCGGACATAGAACATCTGTCCTACCTTTTCGCGCAATGTCATTTTTTGCAGCTGCGCTTCCACCTCGTCAGTAGGTGGTAGTACAGGGTCATCGTTGTTCGCACAAGATGTTAACACAAGACCGCAAGTCAGGATGGCGATCAACATCCACAGTAAGTGATTCTTCATAATTACTATTTTATTTATTCAAATTTATTTATTATTTATTTATTCAAAGAAGCCGAAGCCGCCAATGGCGGTGAGCATGCGCTCCACATAGTCCCACGAGGTATCCTTCCAGTGGAAGCCGAGACGATGGAGAATGGTGCAGGTGTAGCGGTTGTCACGCTCAATCATGATGACCTTTTGTCCGTGAGCCATGTCCTGATAGGCCATCATGGCGGAGAGCAATTTGGCCTTTTCGGGGTCTTGTCCGGCAATGGCGATGGTTTGCTGGAATTCGTCATTCTCCACAAAGCGCATCTCGCGACCCACTTTCGCCATGAGCTGGAGGACGTCGCCCAACAGCTCTGTGTGGTTGTTGAAGGGTTGGAATACGGTACATTCTTTGGGTGTAGATGCGAGGAGCACCACGGCCTTCGCCGTCTGGTCGATGGGCGACATCTCTGTTAACTCATCATACAGGTCGTAGGGGCAGCAACCAAGTGTATAGAACACCTTGAGACGTCCCATGAAGCTGTTGCTGTTGAAGTTGACCTGGAACTCGCCGTCGTAGCTGCGCGGAGCAAGATTACCCACGCGCATCACTTTGCCACTCAGGCCATGATGGGCAACAGCATCAAGCACCAGACGTTCTGCCAGGAACTTGGAGTGGATGTAGCGGTTGTCCAAGAACTGGCCGAACCAAAGTTCCCGCTCGTTGAGCGAGGGGACCTTTTCACCATTGCCTCGGTCAATCCATATCTCTGCCACGGAGGTCGTGGAGACATGCACGAGACGAGCACCAGTCTTCAGACAGAATTCCACGCAGCGCTGGGCACCGCCAATATTCACGTCCTCGATGTCTGTTCCCTTGGAGAAGTGCTTCACGTTGGCGGCACAGTTGAAGACGGTGTTGATGTCGGCGACGAAATCGCCGGCCACAGTTGTGAAGTCTTGTGTCACGTCACCGTTGACCACGAAGAGACGGGTGCCGAAGAGTTCCTTGAATGATGACTCGAAATAGTAGAACAGCAGATTCTTGAGGCGGTGCTCTGCGGATGCCTGATCCTTGCCGCGTACCAAGCACGTAATGGTGGCGGCATCGGAGTCGATGAGCTCGCGAAGCACATGGATGCCCAGATAGCCAGTGGCACCAGTCAGGAGGACGTGGCCCAGCTGTTGACGTTCACCCTTGAGGAACGTTTCCACCATATTGCGCTGCAAGATGGCATCAATGCCCGAATAGTCGTAACTCTCCACCTCTACATCTGTCACTTCCTTCGGGGCTGCACCCCCTAAGAACTGTGCCAGGAGGCGTGGTGTGGGATGATCGAACACTTCGCCGTAAGCCACATGATGTCCGGCCTTGTCAGCCTCAATAATCACCTTGGTCACCATTAGTGATGTTCCGCCCATCTCAAAGAAATTGTCGGTAGCACCCACCTTATCCAGAGACAGGATGCTGGCGAAGATGTCGCAGAACAGTTTCTCCACCTCGCCCACAGGTGCCACGAAATCGTGCTCTTCCACCTGTATCTGCGGCGTGGGTAGAGCCCTACGGTTCACTTTCTGGTTCTGGTTCAGGGGAATACTCGGGATTTGCATCGTGGCAGCAGGCACCATGTAAGGCGGCTTGCGCTCGCGGATGAAGGCGTTCATCGCCTGAATATCAATCTGCTGGTCGCTTACCACGTATGCAGCGATGAACTTACCGCCATTGGGGTAGTCAAAGGCCTGCACGGTAGCATCCTTGATGCCGGGGAACTCACGAATGACGGACTCCACCTCTTTCAGCTCGATGCGGAAGCCGCGAATTTTTACCTGACCATCGCGACGTCCTACGAACTGGATATTGCCATCGGACAGATAACGTACCACATCGCCTGTGCGATAGCAACGATGACCGTTCCACTGGATATAGGTCTCAGCAGTCTTCTCTGGTAGGTTAAGGTAGCCGCGGCTTACCTGTGGGCCGCTCACCAACAGTTCACCAGTAGCGCCAAGGGGCAGACGATTCATGTCCTTATCCACGATGAAGAGTTGCAGGTTGTCCAGCGGTTTACCGATGGGTGCGTTCTGCTCGAACTCTGTCTGCGCATAGGTGGTGGTGAAGATGGTGCACTCTGTGGGACCATAGCCGTTGTGCAGCTGATAGTTTGTTGGCGGTGTGAGCGGAAGTATCTTCTCGCCACCCACTGAGAGGTGACGTAGCGAGTGGTTGTCGCAGTTCATGGCGAACTGGCAACCTACCTGCGTAGTCATGAACGAATGGGTCACGCCCTCCTCGTTGAAATAGGTATTCAGGTCTGGTAAGTTCAGACGTATGTCGTCGCCCACGATGACGACAGCAGCGCCCGAGGTAAGGGCTGGATACATATCCATCATGCAGGCATCGAAGCCGTAGCTGGCGTATGCAGCCACTTTGTCATCAGGATGCAGGTCGTAGTATCGTTGGTACCAGTGGCAGAAACATACCAAGTTGCGGTGCTCCAGCTGGCAGCCCTTCGGATTGCCCGTTGAGCCGGAGGTATAGAGCAGGATGAAGAGATCTTCGGGCTTGATTTCGACGGGAGCCGGAACGCCAGAGATGTCTGTCATGTCTTTCGTCAGAAGCACGGGACCTTGGTACTCCGTCACCTTGTCCAGCAATGCTTCCTCTGCAATCAGCAACTTTGCATCAGCATCCTGCATCATGAAGTTCAGACGCTCTGTAGGATAGCTGGGATCCAGAGGCTGATAGGCACAACCGGCCTTCAGTACGCCCAATGATGCCAGTACCATCCACTCGCTGCGCCCGATGAGGATGGAGACCACAGGAGGTTCTGCATTTGACGATTGACGATTGACTATTTCGCTGACCCTGGCGGCGATGGCATCGGTGCGCTTGTCCACTTCGCGGTAGGTGAGGCGCACATCGTGATAGACCACAGCCAGATTGTCAGGGGTCTCTGCGACCTGGCGGCGGAACAGAGAGACGATGGTCTGCGTGTCGTCGTAGGGCACCGCTGTTTGGTTGAAGCTGTCGAGGAGAGCGATTCCTTCTGCATCAAGTAGGGATACCTGCTTCAACGTAGCTTCCGGCTTACGGATGAAGGCATCTATTGCGTTACAAACCGACTGTGCGAGACTCTCCATCAATTTCTGGCTATAGCGTCCGTTGTCGTATTCGACAAGCACACCAGGAACGCCATCTTTCTCCTGAATGTAGAATGCGATGCGGAACTTCGGTGTATTCAGTTCCAGCGACTCTATCTCAAGTTTCTTCCCATTGACTAGATATTGGTCAATGACCCCCATCTGATAGGCGAACATGATTTCAGCCGATAGGTCGTAGTCGGCGGCAATCTGTGCAAAGGGATACTTCTCGTGAGTCAACGTATCGTCGAAGTTCTTACCAGTCTCTTTCAGGAAGTCCATCACGCTCTGATTGTCAATCTGTTCACTCATCGCCAGGGTGTTGACGAACATACCCGTCGTATTGCTGATGCGCAAGTCGGAGCGTCCGTTGCTGATGGTGGTGATGCAAACCTGCTCGTTGTTGGTGAAGCGTGACAGAGAATAATACACTGCCGCCAAAGTGAGGTGAGACGGGGAGAGGTTGTGCTGCTTGCAGAAATGCTCTATCGCATTGAAATCCATCTTGCAGAATACCCCGCAGGTGATACCTTGTTCTATCGGATTCGTCAGGTCGGAAGGAACTTCAGTAACACTTTCAACCTTTCCTAAACGCTCATTGAAGAAGTCCTTGGCCTCCTGGTAACTCGGAGTTTCTTCCGCGGCTTTCTCGTCAGCGACGAAATCAGCATAACTGATGGTTTCTGCCTCGATTTCCTTGCCGTTCATGAGGTCGCACAACTGGTTCATGAACAGGTCGAGAGAGCCTCCGTCGAAGATCAAGTGGTGGACATCGGCAAACAGGTACACATCCTGCTCGGTGGTGACGATTTCCATGCGGTACAGCGGACCTTGCTTCAAGTTGAACGGTTTGACAAACTCAACTTTGTACTTTTCCAGTTCTGCTTCGCTTAACTTGCTTTGTGTAATAACGACAGGCTGTCTGGCATCTACGATTTGTACAATCTCGCTTCCTTCGCTGTCAAAATGCACTTGGAATTGTGGATGCGACTTGATGATGGTTTCAAGGGACTTGGCAAGCATCGTCACATCGGTTCCCTGGGGGAAGTGGATGAGCGCAGGAATGTTGTATATCGTGGAAGTCGGCTGTTTCATGCAGTCCACATAGACACCCATTTGAGCATATGACAGCGGAGCATTTGTAGGTTTATGATTCATGGTTAGTTGTTCACGGTTGCTTTCCTCCTTAACCGTTACTGAACCTTGAACCATGAACTGATTCAGTATCTCGTTCTCGATGCTTTGCAGAGTACCCGTCTTGGCGAGTGATTTCGAGTCGAGGGTAACACCGAAACGCTTGTTAATTTGAATCGCCAACTTAATAGCCATAATGGAGGTCAGGCCGACATAGCCCAGCACTGTCGTCACACCAAAGTCCTCGGTGTTGATAATCTTGGCGATGATGTCATGGATTTCCTGCTCCAGCACGTTCATCGGCACGTTGCTCTCCGTCACAGCCCCTGCTGCTTTCTTTTCGGGCTTTGGCAGGGCTTTCTTGTTCACCTTCTGGTTCTGGTTGAGTGGGATGCGCTCGATTTGCATCGTCACGGCAGGCACCATGTAAGGCGGCTTCTGGTCGAGGATGAAGTTGTTCAGTGCCTCAATATCCACCTGTTCATCGCTCACGATGTAAGCAGCAATGAACTTACCTCCACCTTCTTCATCGAAGGCCTGAACGGTGGCATCCTTGATGCCTGGGAACTGAAGGATGACGCCCTCTACCTCTTTGAGTTCGATGCGGAAGCCGCGAATCTTCACCTGTCCGTCCTTGCGCCCCACGAACTGGATGTTACCGTCGGTGAGATAGCGCACAATGTCGCCGGTGCGGTAGATATGGGCATATTTAGAGGAGTGAGATATGAATGGATTGTCAATGAATACCTCAGCAGTCTTCTCAGGACGGTTCAGGTAGCCACGCGTCACTTGCGGACCGGCAACCCACAATTCACCTGCTGCGCCCACTGGCAGACGGTGGCCTGCTTTGTCGACGATATAAAGCTTGACGTTGTCCAATGCCGTGCCAATGGGGATGTCCTTCATGGGTTTTGTTACATCGAAAGAGGTGATGCAGACGGTGCTTTCAGTGGGACCGTAGAGGTTCACCAGCGTATAGTTCGTAGGAGGAGTCAGTGGAGCCAGCTTCTCACCGCCTGTCAACAGATAGTGCAGGCTATGGTTCTCAAAGGAAGTGGCAAACTGATAAGCCACCTGCGTGGTCATGAATCCGTGAGTAATCTGCTCACTTTCAAAATAATCGTTCAATGCCACCAGGTCCAGACGCAGTACTTCAGGGATGATGTGAAGTGTGGCGCCGCCAGTGAGTGCGGGATAGGTCTCCATCATATTGGCATCGAAGCCATAGCTGGCGTAGGCCGTCACGCGACAGTCGGGTGTCAGGTTGAACCTGTGGTGATACCACTCACAGAAGGCGACGATGTTGCGATGTACCAGCTGACAGCCTTTGGGTGTTCCCGTGGTGCCAGAGGTGTAAAGCATGATGAACAGCGACTCGGGTTTGGGCGCACAGGCGGTCAGGTCGGAGTCTGCGGCAGGCAGCCCTGCGATGTCGTTGGTAAACAGCACGTCGCCGGTATACTGATCGACAATGCCACGCAGTTCCTCGTCGGCAATGAGCAGTCTGACGGAGGCGTCCTGCATCATGAAATTGAGACGCTCCGAAGGATAGGTCGGATCGAGGGGCTGGTAGGCGCAACCGGCCTTCACCACGCCTAAGGACACGATAGGCATCCACTCGCTGCGTGGAATCAGTACGGAGACTACATCCTCCTCATGCAGAACTTTTCCGTGAATGTATGCGGCGATACGGTCGGAAATCTCGTCTAATTCGCGATAGGTGATACGCTTGTCCTGATAGACCACAGCGATGTTATCGGGGGTTCGTGCCACCTGCTCACGGAACATGGAGACAATGGTTGCACTCGCATCCTGCTCCTTGTCGGTCTGGTTGAAGCTGTCAAGAACGGCGCATTGGCTCTGGGTGCAGATGTCTATGTCGCGCAGATAGGTCTGGCTCAAGAAACCTTCCAACGTCGCCTCGTAACTCTCCAAGAACTGGCTGATGAGAGCCTCAGAGTATTCGCTGGCATTGTATTCAGCCCTGATATGGCACTGGTTGCCGACGGCGAAGGCCATCAGGTAAAGCGACGCTGTCAGGGTGTTGTTGCTGAGTTGTACAATCTGCATGGGCTTGCCCATCAACTGGGTGATATTCAGCAAGAAGCCGTGCCATACGAATATGGAGTTGGTTTGCAGGTTGAGGTCGGCCATCAGGTCGGTATAAGCATAGATGTCGTGCTGTCGGCAGCCGTCCATCTGCTCCTCGCTGGCTCTCAGGAAGTCGAGCACAGTGGTGTCGTCTGTGAATTTAGCGTAAACAGGCAAAGTCTTCACCGCCATACCCGTGGAATGGAGGAACTTGGGTTCGGTACGGCCGTTATAGACGGTGGTGAACAGGGCTTCCTGCTCGTTGTTGTATTTGGCCAGGAGGTAGGCGTATGTGGCATTGAGAAAGGTGCTCTTTTTGATGCCGTTGGCCTTGCAGAAGGCACTTACCCGCTGCATATCGGTGCCGAGTATACGGAGTAGATGGGTGTCCGAGCGTTCGGGAATCTCGAGGTCGGGTAGGAGTTGGGTGAAGGTGTCACCACAGTCGAAGTTCTGGGCATACCATTGCTTGCCCTCCTCGAAGGCCGGTGTCAGGCGCTTCTCGGCTTCAGCAAGGGCCAACTCCTGCTGCGTCATTTCCTCGGGAGCAAGGGAACTGCCGTTGTAGGCCGCCTCCACATCGTAAAGCATGATGTCCATCGAGCCACCGTCGTAGATGATATGGTGGGTGTCGAAGAACCAATAGATATGCTCTGCGTCGCGCATCACTTTGATATGAAACAGTCTGCCGCCATAGAGATCGAACGGCTCAATGAACCGTTGTTTCTCTGCCTCAAGATCCGTGCAACTTAAGACTTCAATCTTGAAACTTTCAGCCTCAGAGGCGTCGATGCTCTGGAAGGGCTCGCCTTCATCGTTTACCCCGATTCGTGTGAAGAAGGTGGGGTGGGCCTTTAGCATAGCCTCGATGGCGCGACACAGGCGGTCGGCATCAAGACTGCCGTCTAAGATAAAGAGAAACGGCAGGTTATAATAGACTTCGTTTTCATGGCCTACGCATTCCGCGTAGATGCCATACTGTGAATTTGACAAGTGTGCTGATGTTTTCATATAATATGAATTGTGAATTATGAATAGCCAATTGTTATTCAAACTCGAAGATGTTAATGAATCCTGTCAGTTTAAACACGTTCTTGATTTCATCGTTCACTCCACGCATCACCACATGACTTCCTGACGATTTAGCGCCCTTCAATATGCTGATTAAGATGCGTAGTCCGCTGGATGCGATATACTCCAGATTGGTACAGTCGATGATGACATCCTTTCCATCACCGGTGTATAGCGGTTTCAGCGTGTTTTCTACCTCAATAGCTGCGGCAGTGTCCATTTCTCCTTCTAATGTGGCAACATACTTGCCGTCAATTTCTTCTAACTTTGTGTTCATAGTCTTATTCTTTCGTTTTTTTTATCAATGTAAGTGTGTTACGCCCATTTATATATTCATAATTGACAGAGTCCATGATTTCACGAAGCAAGTGAATGCCCAGTCCTCCTACCTGACGCTCCTCTGCCGTGAGCGATGTGTCTATTCCTTCTTTCTGGGTGGGGTCGAAGGGAACACCACTATCGACGATGACGACCCGCAGGCGACGGCCGTCCGTCTGCATGCGAACCTCAACATTGCCTTCTACTCCAGCTGGATAGGCATATTCTATGACATTTACAACCGCCTCTTCCACAGCCAGCCGAATCTGGCGGGCAAGCGATTTCTCTATCTCCATCTTCTCGAAAAAGGCCTTTTGGAAACTGCTTAGCCTGGACACTTCTTGTATATTGTTTTTCAGAACGAGTGTCTCGTCCAGAACGCTCTCAAACCGTCTGGGGGTATGGCGGATGGCAAGCAGGGCTATGGTTTTTGACGAGAAAGATTTCATATCATTGTCCAGTAAATTCCTTATTCCTATAATATAATTATTTGATTTTAGTTGTTTTATATACTTTTTCTTGACGAAGAAATCATTCTGGCCGGTGGTGTAGAGGTTGCCGAAGTTCTCGTAGTTATATATTTCCACGTGCGAGCCGAGCGTATGCAGGACACAGTAGAGGTAGAGATCGCGGTAGGTGCCGTCGGGCCCAGCTCATTGCTCCAGAAGTTGGCAAAGGTTCCGCGTGTAAAGATACAAATTAATAATGAAAAAATAAAAGAATGAAAGAATAAAATGAGTGGAAATGAATAGAAAAGGAGTTAAAGGGGAGTTAAAGAGGGAGTGAAGGATGGCTCGCTACCGCAGGTGGAACATAATCCTTTCGTTCCAACTTTATTTTCCTGTGCGTAGGAAATATTTTTTCTCTTCGGAGGAAAAAATTTTTGTGTGCGTAGTAGAAAAAAATCGCTCTGTCACCGATGGATTGGTCTGTGACACGTTTGTGACAACTTTGTGACAACTTTTCGACACTTGTATTTTACTGACAATAAGCGATTTACTTATTTTATTTTAATTTTGTCACGCAGACTCAAACAAAAATACCAAAAATTGAGGTACTAAATAAAAATAAAAAAGATATAAGGGTATCTAATTCCAGGTATTTCTGTGTGACAGCGTGACAGAGTCAGCTTAGAAGAGCATTTGTTCTTGTGAAGTACTGGCTCCTCACCGGCCCAGCCGCCGCACTTTAAGGCATGGCTCCTGCCTGGGTGCAGACGAAGGCGCTGACCTCGACGGCCTTCTGGTGGGCTTCGCGGATGGTCTTGCCGCTGAGCAGACTCGCCACGAAGGCTCCCGTGAAGCTGTCGCCTGCGCCCACGGTATCGACCACCTCCACCTTCGGCGTGGGCAGGAAGGACTCGTCGTCGGGCGTGATGATGTAGCTGCCATCGGTGCCGCAAGTGAGGACGAGCATCGAGAGCTGGTAGTCGGCGATGAGCTGGTGTTTGTCCTTGCCAAGCATCGGGCTGACGATTTCAAGTTCTTCATCGTTAATCTTCAGGATGTTGCAACGGTGCAGGGATTCCTCGATGATGTCGCGCGTATAGAACTGCTGACGCAGGTTGATGTCGAAGATTTTCAGGCAGTCAGGGCCTGTAGCGTGGAGGAAGCGCAGGATGGTGGCACGCGACTCTGGACTGCGCTGTGCCAGCGAGCCGAAGCAAACGGCGCGGCATTCGCGGGCGATGGCTTCCATCTCTGGGGTGAAGGGAATGTGGTCCCAGGCCACGTGCTGCTTGATTTCGTAGGAGGGAATGCCTCGGTCATCGACTGTAACCTGAACGGTGCCCGTGGGATAATCGACACGCGGCATCAGATGCTCGAGGTTCTTCTGGCGCAATACATCAAGTATCTCGTCGCCCAGGGCATCGCGACCCACTGCGCTGATGGCCAGGGCATCGTAGCCCAAGAGACCGGCATGATAAGCAAAGTTGGCGGGTGCTCCGCCGAGTTTCTTCTCTGTAGGCAAAACGTCCCACAACGCTTCGCCGATTCCAACAACATACTGTTTCATAATTCAAAATTCAAAATTCAAAATTTCACTTTCTTTACTACGCTTTTGCCACCAGAGACTACCTTGATGATGTAGATGCCGCTGTGGGCGTCACTCACGAGGACAGAATCCACACTGCGATGGTGGGCGATGAGCATGCCCTGCATATTATAAACAGAGATGTCGTCGGCTATCTGGTTGAGGTTTATCTTGTTTCCGTCGAGTGTCACCTCTATCTCAGGCGAAGTCATAGCCAGCTCGGCCATTCCTGTGCCGTCCTCGGGTGCCGAATAGGAAACGGTGAAAGTCCTGGGTTCGGACGATGAAGCCTCGCAGTCGGCAGCAGAGGCCGTTACGCGCCAGTAGTAGATGCCTTCCTCCCAGGTCTCGTCGGGCGTGGTGAGGGTGAAGTGGTCGGGCTCGGCATACCAGCCGGAGGTGGCTGTGAGCACAAGGTCGGTGAAGCGACGGTTGCGGGAGACCTCGACCGTGTAGCCGTCGGCATCCTCGCTGGCTTCCCATGCCAGTTCCACTCCCGGACGGAAGACTGCCCCATCGTCGGGCCATATCAGGATGGGCTTGGGGGCGTGTTCATCTTCGGTCTCATTGGTGAAGCGCGGCTCGTACTCGTTGCTACTGCGGTCCATGATGCACACGGCGAAGTGATAGCCGCTGAGGAACTCGTCGGGGATGGTAAAGGAATTGGTGTAAACCGCCCCGATGAGGTAGTCGGCTAGGATGCCGCCCGTGGTGCTGCTGCAAGCCGTTTCGTTCGAGACGTCATCAGGTATGGCATAGACCGTGTAGCGGACACCGGGCTCTTCGTCCCACGAGAGTGTGGCATCGTCCAGATTGAGGTGGCTCACTCGCTGACGCGGAAAGACATCTTTCCAGTCGATGGCAGGCGGCAGGGACAGATGGTGGTATCTGTTCTTCTTCAGCCAATCGCCCAGACCGGACACCTTTTTGCCGTCGATGTCGCAAGCGGAATAGTAGATGGAGCCGGGTGCCTTGTTCTCGGTGTATCGGCGCGAGAACTGCACCTGCTTGCCCACCTCGACCCAGTCGGCAGTGGTGTTGGACGATTGCAGGAAAGTGAGCGAGTGGCTGGCGTAGTGATGGCGGTTGAAGTGTTTGGCGACGTAGGACCACCACTTCGTCATCGGGCCGAAGGGATTGGTCGCGTGGTCGGTCTTCCAGTAGAGCTGGGGCGAGATGTAGTCGATGGTGCCTGCCTCGAGCCAAGCCACGGGGTCGGAGAAGATGCCGTTGTACTGCCAGTCGCTGGCCACGGGACACTTGTCGATGCCGTGCTTGGCAGCTACGGCAGCATCGGTGCAGGCGGCTCCTGCGGGCGATATGCCGAACTTGATGCTGGGGTCTGTCTCCTGAATCATCTCATAGACATCTGCCACCATGCGGTTCACGTTCTCGCGTCGCCAGTCGGCAAAGCTGAGCGATGTCCTAGCGGCCTGATAGTCCTCGTAGTCCTCGGCGGTCTCGTTTGTCGGCATTCCGCTGGGATAGAAATAGTCGTCGAAGATGATGCCGTCCACGTCGTAGTTCTCGATGATGTCTCGGCAGACATTGACGATGCGTTCGCGGGTCGTCTCCAGTGCGGGGTTGAGAATGGTGGTGGTGGTGCCGCTGGAGTTCGTATAGCTGATGAGCATGTCGTGCGACTTCAGGTAGCGGTCCTGCGAAGTGTTCCATCCATCGGCCGTCGTCGCCCAACGGTAGGGATTCACCCAGGCATGGCATTCCATCCCGCGCTTGTGGCATTCCTCCACGACGAAGGCCAAGGGGTCGTAGCCCGGATTGCGCCCACGTGTGCCGCTGACGTAGCTCGACCACGGCTCGTACTTCGACTTGTAGAGGGCATCGGCCATGGGGCGCACCTGGAAATAGATGGCATTCATGTTGGAGGCCTGAAGGACATCCAGATAGCCTGTCATCTCCTGTTTCTGCTTGTTGCGGATTGCGGTGCTTGTGCCCGTCTCGGTCGGCCAGTCGATGCAATAGACGGTAGCCATCCATGCGCCTCTCACCTCGCGTTTGATGTATTTATCGGCTCCAAAAGCGGAAAGGGTGAAAAGGTGAATAATGAAAAGGCGAAATAGTATCTTAGTCCCTTTTAACATCATAAACTCCATTAACTTCTTTAACTTCTTTAACTCCTTAATTTATATATTTACTAAAGAACGACCAAATTTCTTCACCAGTGTCGATGTCGTGGTCGAACCAACTGTGGGGACCGTTTATCACTTCGTAAAGCCAGACCTCGCAGCCCGTGGGACCGCCGCTGTATTTGTGCTTGATGATGGAGTGACCGTTCTCCTTGTTGAGACCATCGACGTGCTCAGTGGTCTCGCACTCGCACTTGTTCTTGGCAATCCAATAGCCGATGGCAATGGGGATGGACATGTAGGCGCCCCAGCCACCTTTGTTCTCGAGGTCGCCGCCCCATTCGGAGGTGTGGTCTTCCGTGCCGTGAATTTCGAAAAGCGGCATGGGCTTCGGAGCATCCATCGTGCGATAGATCCATTCCATCGTCAGACCCGAGACGGGAGCCACGGCCTTGAAGGTCTTCTGCTTGCTGTAGGCGGTCAGGTAGCACATCTCGCCGCCGTTCGACATACCCGTCATGAAGGTATTCTTGCGGCTGAGGTGGTACTTCTTTTGCACATACTTGGCGAGTTGCTCCATGCCTGCTACTTCATCCACCTTCCATCCTTCTTGGAACGGATAACCCACGTTCCACGACGGCTTGCCCTTGGGGTCTTCCCATCCGTGAGGCACGCAGACGGCAAACTTATGCGCCTCCGCAGCCTTGTTCATCCACGTCTCTTTTTTACCCGGATTGCCGTAGCCGTGCAGGACGAACACCAGCGGCGCATCCTTCTGTATTCCTTCTGGCATGTACATCCAGAAATAGCGTATCTGGCCCTGAATCTTCAGGGAATCAAGGACGGGTTCTGCGGCAAAGGCAAACGTGCCGCAGAAAAGCAAGGCAAATAATAGTTTTTTCATTTCTTACTGGTTTTTATTTCATGAGTTTTACGAGGCCGGCGCCGTTGGTCTGGATATAGAGCTCGCCCTGATAGAAGTCGGCATCTTCCATCTCGTGGTCGAGCTTGCCTCGCAGGTCGATGGCATCGGTCAATGTCTTTTTATTTAGGTCCCATACGTGATGATGCTGGGTGCGGTCTTCTCGCCAAAGCCCGTGGGCATAACCCTGAAAAGCCCGCGCTGAGTCGCTCTGAAACGCTGCTATTTGCTTATTTTGAATCCCAACTTCAGGATCAGTTTCAGCGTACTGATGCTGGTATTGCGATCGTATTCCTTTTCCTCCTCTGACAGTTCATTGTAAGGAACGAGGCAGGGATGAGTTTTCAACTTATCACTACGTTCCAATCCATACGTCCAGCCTTGCTTAATGCGTGTTTTTGCCCAAACCTCATGTACATTCTCGGACATTTGCTCTACTAACATTTTCAATTCATCTGGCAACTCAATATCTGTGGTATCTATTGGTTTCGGCATGTATGATTCTACTTTCATGGATTCAAATAGGTTTGTGTTTGTTTATTAATTGTCTATGACTTATAACTCAACTTGAAGCTTGTTTCAACGACACCATAATCAAAGATCTTATAGTCGTCAATATAGTCCACTGCATCGGATTCCTTGTCCAGTTCCTGCCACGATTTCAGACAGTTATGCTGTTTTGTCCGTTCGTCACAACTATGGCCTGTTTCATTGTTTACATATCCCAACATCTCGTGAGCAGCATTCCAATGAAGGTGCTCACACATGGCAAGATTCAGCATTAACTTGTTTTCTTCAGGAGAAAGGAGGGAATAGTGAATGGCATCCTTCTTCCCTTCCCGACTGGCCAATGCTTTTAGGGCAAAGTCTTTAGCACGGTCTTCACCGACGGCTTTTTGTAAGAGCCTGATTTTTGTCTGTCCATGGAGCGCGTTCGAGCGATCCAGGCTCTCCTTGCGACGTATCTTACTCATGCGGTCCCATTTTGTGGTAGAACCCTTCGGTTTCATGGTATTCTGATGCCGTTCTTCCCACGTTCCTTCATCATTGTCGACATCAATCTGCAGGCTGCGATATGCCTCGTAGTATTGCCTGCCTTCTTCCTCAAATTTGTCCCTTACGACTAATTCGTAGGTATAGATTTTCTCGCTTTGGCCGAAAAGTACGATTGTTTCGCAATTCTCATTCTCATCTTTCCCTAATCTGAGGTTATAGTGTTGCGCTATCTCTTTCAGATGTTTGAAAGACCCCTTTTCGTAGGCACGGACATAGATGCGGAAGTTATCAAGGTTGGCACGTTTCCTACGTATATACCGAAGGATTTCTACGCAGGCGGTCATGTTCTTTTCATCATCTCCCATTGCTATAACGACATAGTTTAACGTTTCTGCAATTTTTCCGAGGATTTGTGTATAGAACGCATCGGAATGATAATCGATGGGATAGAATTGAATAAGAGCATGATTTTTCTCCTCATCACATTTCTTGCAATCAACTCCAGGTATATCAGAAATAAATGGGCCCTCTAAGTTCCTCATGTTCTTATCTACGACATGCAGGCAGAATGGACTGCGATAAGAATTGGTGGCAGTGGCATTTTCATCAACGAAAGCTCCGTATTCATATAGGAACTTTACGGATTCTTCTCCTGTCTCGCCAAATCCCATTACCAGGCTGATGAAAGGAGAGGAGACCGTTCCAGGGTTGTTGTCGCTCAATTGGTTTACTGTTACGAATTCAACGGGATGATTCCGGACATCTCTCTTCATTTGCTCAATAGCCAGATGTGCAGAGTCAATAATCTTGACTTCTGTCCGGGTTTCGTTAGCCAATCCCAAATCCTCAATAATCCTATTCACCCCATTACGGCGAGCATGACAATAAATCGTCGTTTTATAGTCCGGGCATGCAAGCAGACTGTCCTTAGCCAGAATAGGTACAGACCTCACATTCGCATCTTTATCCTCCGAGAGAAGGAACACATGCAGTTCAGCATCCTTTTCAGTTCTCAGCTTCTCCAATATTTGTCTGACACTTGTCAAGCCAATGGTATCCCATACATTGGTTGTTTCTTCATCTATGCTACGGAGGTTGCAATTGGCAATTGCCAACGCATGCCTGTCATCATCGGGAACATTGTGGAATGTCTTACGTCGATGAGTGAGCATACTCAAAACGCCATTCCACCCATCTGTCTTATCGGCATCCTTTTCTGCTTCTCCAACCAGATTCGTCTCTACATAAATTACCACACCATTCGGGTCTCCATGTTCTGAACAAATGTCGTTGGCCAACAGCATGGATGCATCATTCATACCAAAGAACAGATATACGTGATTACTCTTTTCACTTATCAAAAGATGGCGTATATGCAAATACGCTAATAGGCGAGATAATACCAAGCTCATTAGCAGGATGACCGTACATATCGTTGCAACAAAACAAGTACTGGACAATAACCCTTTTAATATCTCATGTGGTCCTATGGCACCAAAAACAATGCTATCTATATAGGATGCAAAAAGTCGAAGAGAGCCTATGCCAGAACGTATAATGACATCTGCTCCGACATGTGGTTGATTGTCCAGGCTTATTGCTATGAAGTATATGACCCATCCAAAGCTCCAAACCCAAAATATAAATTTACCCATCAACAACAAATTACGCTGCTGGCGGTATGTTTCCGGTACATTAGTGCTGAGTTGCTGCCGATTCCTTGAAATCTTGAGACGTCTCCATATATCTGCAAAGACAAGGTAAGTGGAGACGACAAGGGCTATTACAGGCAGAGTAAACCATATTCCGAAATTCCACCCGGATGGAATATTACCAAAACCAAGAAACAATACTATAAATGCAAAGACGGCACCAATCTTATAGGAAAAGGGCCTCTTCTTGAATTTCATCAGGTGGCCATAACCTCCACATCTGATAACGATGGCTACAGTCAGGAGAATAATAATCCCAACAAAAAAAGTCCAATCAAACAGGCGATCTTTAACAAGATTCCAAAACATTTCCATATCAACTATTTTATTCTGTATTAATTATCTTATCAAAATCACATCGTCCTCCCCACAGGGCATATAGATGGTATCTTTTTCTAACGGAACAGATGCCATAACATGGTATGCCCTCTTTTGAGCCTCCAATGGAATAAATACCGAGAACTGTCCCTCCTTATCCGAAGTGGATTTCTGCCCCGCAATCTCAACTTCAACTCCTGCTACTGCTTCTTCCGTTTCTGGATTCCACAGACGAAAATGCACGTCACCATAGACTCTCTCATCACGACGGACAGGGATGACGATATACTTTGACAATACGACGAAGGTATCGACTGGTAAGAAGTTCTCCCGGTAGTTTGTATCAGTTATTGTCGTGGTGATGTGTACTTCCTTGCCGATAAAATGATGCGGGATGTTAGCAAATAGGGAAGCTGATTCGAGTGAATGAATGGTGTCTGTCTTTGTCTCGTTGTCAAGTGTCAAAGTTACAACAGCATCTTGGACTGACGGCATGTCAGGATTATGGAGTGAAACTTCATCCAGTTTCACTTCTACATCGACGGGCTGATTGATGGCCCATGCTCCACCCAATGCTGCAAGGACCACAATGGCACCTACCAGCCATGCAATCAGTTTCTGAACAACCAGCCGCCTATGACGCTGCCAGATAGCATCAAATTCAACACCCAGTAACTTAGAGATGAGCTGTACATAAGCACGCTCTTTATTCATCCAGGGCCAGCGGTATATTTTCTCATGGATGTTGGCACCGAGAATCTCTGGCAGTCCAAGTGTCTTAACAATGGGATTGAAACATTCTGTATCAGGGTCATCACTATTTGGATGGCCATCAACGATAAAGAAGTGTATCTGCTTCGTTCTTCCCAGTTTGTGGAAAAACTCGATTTCCTTGCCTACCCACTTTGACTTTGCAGAATTGGGCGAGCAGATGACAATGAGATTCTTTGACGCTTTTAGTCGCTCTTGCAGTTCTTCTGTCAACCCACCTGGTTGTATATCAGTAGGAGCGAAGAACACGGGTTTGATAGGGGTTCGTTCCCATCCGTGCTCGCTGCACAGCGTAGCAGGCATGCGATAGTGCTCCAATTTCCGCTGCAAGCGTTTGCCCCACTCCGTATCCTTGGAGTTATAGCTGATAAAAGCAAAATATTTGAATTGCTGTTCCATTTTGATTATTTCCGGTTTTGTTTCTTCCAATCCTCGTATGCCTTGTTGATACGCTGTTTCTCTTCTTTACTTACCTCTTTTATTCCATATTGAATACCCATTTTGTTTTCGAAATGGTGTTGGCTGACGACTCCGTCTTTCAACACGAGAAGGTCTTTTGGTTTTCCACTACGTTCATCCATTTCATCAAACAATGACGTCGTGCAATCTAGTTTCCAGTCAGCATATTCTAACAGATAGTATTCTCCTGACATACCCTGCTGCCCGGCTGGCGTATCACTATCAGTGACCTCTATTGTAAACGTATGCGTGGAAAGAAAGTCTGTCAGATTTCCGGACAATAGTGTCTGCTGGTATTTTGCTATAAGCAATTCGTTTAAAACATATTTTGTGGTAGGATGTTCCTTGCCGAATACCTTTTCTTTGATGACCAGCGTTTTCTTGTAAAATTCATACGCTTTGGAATAGTCGCCCTGGTCGGAATATAACTGGGCAATATTGTTGTATAACACGGCAATATCAGGATGCTCCTTTCCTAATAATTTCTCTTTAATTTCCAAAGCTTTCTCCATGTATTCTAAAGCCTTGGGATAGTCGCCTTGGTCGTAATAGATACTACCAATGTTGGAGTAGGATGTGGCAACTTCCGGATGCTTTTGTCCATAAATTTTCTCACGGAGGTCTAATGACTTGCTTGAAAACTCCAAAGCTTTAGAATAGTCGCCTAAATTTTCGTAAATATTGCCTATGTTGTTATAGGCCGTGGCAACAGCCGGATGCTTCGGTCCCAGTACCTTCTCTAAGATGTCCAAAGCTTTACTAATATACTCCAACGCCTTGGGATAGTCGCCTTGTTCGGAATAAATAGTTCCAATATTATTATAGGTCGTAGCAACCTCAGGATGCTCCAAGCCCAACTTTTTCTCGTAGATGCTTAACGATTGCTTATGATATTCCAAAGCCTTGGAATAGTCTTTCAGACGAGAATAAACCAGACCTATGTTACTACAGAGTGTGGCAACCTTTGGATCTTCCGGCCCCGATACTTTCTCACGGATGTTCAGAGCCTTAGTAAGATTCTCCAACGCCTTAGGATAGTTGCCTTGATTACAATAAACAGTGCCAATGTTGTTGTAATACTGTGCAACAACAGGATTATCTTGTCCCGAAACTTGCTTTTGGATGTCCAGCGCTTTGTTATAATACTCCAATGCCTTGGGGAAATCACCTTGATTATTATAAGTATAGCCAATGCCGTTGTAGGCATAGGCAACCCATTCACTTACGGCTCCTTCTTGTTTGATAGCTTGTAGTAAGATTCTTTGAAAATAGAACATCGCCTTGGGATAGTCTGCAATATATTCATGAGCAAACAGTCCAGCTGTGCTCTGCCATTCCAGGTTGGTGGTGTCCAACTGTGCACGCAACTCCAGGTAGTGCGCAGCCGAGTCATTTTGATGCGCTTGAAAGAAACGCTGATAGAAGTTATAGCAGTCTGCAGCTACAATCTCTAATTTCTTCTGAGTCCCCTCCTTGCTGGCAGCAAGGTCTTTCTGGCGCTGATTCAGCTCGGCCTCTTCCTTCGCCTCAGTTTCCTGTTCCTTGTTTATCTCACGGATTCGGCTCTGCATGTCACCACGTGAACGCAACAACGAATCTGCCTCCTCCAGTCTGCCGTTCTCCAGCAAGTCGTTCACTTTTCGCTGGAAATCATCCAACTGGTCATAGTCCAATGTGGCATAATATCTGGAAAGCTCTTTAATGATTTTCTCATTGTCATCCCTCTCCTTATTTATCTCCTCAAGTCGGCGGTTTTTCTCTTCCAGTGAGACGTTAAGGTCCTCCACCTCGTCCTCTCGCTCCTGTAAACGCCGCTGCAGCTCTCGACGCAACTTGCGTTCTTTGGCCAATAGGTCAGCTTGTTGTTGCTCTGGTGTATCCATCACCAGATAGAGAGGATTGGTGGAGTATTTGTAAGGTTTGGTCAGGGCGTCAGCATCTACCAATTGTAATCCTTTCTTACTGACAGAGTCCAACTTAAATGTCTGGGCGGGCATGGAAAAGGAGAAATTCCCGTTTGTTTGGCTGAGTACAGTTGAGCGGCCATGTACAACGACGACTGCATTTTGGATACCCTTTCCCGGCATCAACTGTCCGTTCACCATACGACCTTTGGTCTTGACATATCCCTGTTGCGTTTGGGCCAAGGTTACAAATGACATCAGCATGCAAAACGCCACGCATATTATTTTCTTCGTTTTCTCATTCATGTTATTCGCTCTTTTTTAATGCCTGCTTATTTTTAGCAGAAAGAATTGTATCTGAAATAGATTTCGTGGTGGGATGCTCCAGACCAAAGACTTTCTCATAGATGGTTAAAGCTTTGCTAAGATATTCCAACGCCTTGGAATAGTTGCCCTGGTCGTAATACATACCACCAATGCTGCTGTATGATGAAGCGACATCAGGATGCTCCTTGCCATATACTTTCTCATAGATGGTCAGCGCTTTCTCGTAGTACTCCAACGCCTTGGAATAGTCGCCCTGCTTATCGTATAGGGTGCCAATGTTGTAATAGGACCTGGCTACGGACGGGTGTTCCTTGCCATATACTTTTTCCCAGATGGTCTGTGCCTGCTGATAGTATTCCAATGCCTTCGTGAAGTCATCTTGTTTGTGATAGATAATGCCAATGTTGTTGTAGGACATGGCGACATCAGGATGCTCCGGTCCAAATAACTTCTCACGGATGGCCAAAGCCTTGTTGTAATACTCCAACGCCTTGGGACATTCGCCCTGACGTGAATAGATATAACCAACATTATTATAGGATGCGGCAACAATCGGATGCTTCGACCCATATATTTTCTCATTAATGGTCAGAGCCTTATTAAGATACTCCAACGCCTTGGAATCGTTGCCCTGATGGGAATACACGCCACCGATACTATTGTAGGACATAGCAATATCAGGATGCTCTAACCCCAATAGTTTCTCACGTATAGTCAAAGCCCTGTTGAGATACTCCAATGCCTTGGGATAGTCGCCCAAACGAGAAGACACATTACCTATGTTATGACAGTACGCGGCAACCTTTGGATCTTCCGTTCCAGAAACTTTCTCACGTATAGCCAAAGCCTTGTTAAAATACTCCAGTGAGATAGAATATTTACCTTGTTTGCTGTAAATGACACCAATGTTGTTATAGGACTGTGCAATATCAAGATGTTCCTCTCCCAACACTTTCTTTCGGATGTCTAAGGCTTTGTTGTAATACTCCAATGCTTGGGGATAGTCGCCTTGTATATCGTAAACAGAACCCATATCATGGTAAGCTTGAGCTGCCCATTCACTTTCTACTCCGTCTCGTTCAACTGATTGTCTTAAAGCCCTTTGAAAATAGGACATTGCTTTGGGATAGTCCGCGAGATATTCACGGATGAATTGCCCTGCCTCGCTTTGCCATTTCAAGTTGGTCGTATCAACCTGTGCACGCAACTCTAAATAGTGAGCAGCCGAGTCATTCTGATGAACCTGAAGAAAACGCTGATAGAAGTTGTAACAGTCTGCCGCAACGAGTTCTATCTTCTTCTGCGTTCCTTCCTTACTGGCTGTCAGGTCTTTCTGGCGCTGATTCAGCTCGGCTTCCTCTTTAGCTTCGGTTTCCTGTTCCTTGTTTATCTCACGGATACGGCTCTGCATGTCACCACGTGAACGCAACAACGAATCTGCCTCCTCCAGTCTGCCGTTCTCCAACAGGTCGGTCACTGTGCGCTGAAAATCATCCAATTGGTCATAGTCCAACGTGGCATAATATTTGGAAAGATCTTTGATGATTTTCTCATTGTCATCCCTCTCCTTATTTATCTCCTCAAGCAGGCGGTTTTTCTCTTCCAGTGAGACGTTAAGGTCCTCCACCTCGTCCTCCCGTTCCTGTAAACGATGCTGCAGCTCTCGACGCAACTTACGTTCTTTGGCCAACAGGTCAGCTTGTTGTTGCTCTGGTGTATCCATCACCAGATAGAGAGGATTGGTGGAGTATTTGTAGGGCTTGGTCAGTGCGTCAGCATCTACCAATTGGAATCCTTTCTTACTGACAGAGTCCAACTTAAAAGTCTGGGCAGGCATGGAAAAGGAGAAATTCCCATTTGTTTGACTGAGTACAGTTGAGCGGCCATGTACAACGACGACTGCATTTTGGATACCCTTTCCTGGCATCAACTGCCCGTTCACCATACGTCCCTTCGTTTTGACATATCCCTGCTGCGTTTGGGCAAAGGCAATACCCGTCATTAACAGACAAATTGCTAACCATATTGTTTTTTTCATATCCTCGAATTAGTATTTTCTATGTTGTAAACTGTTGCGTTTCAAACTACTCAAATTGCAGCCCTGTGTTACTGAGTGTTCAGTCATCATAAACGCTATTCTTTTATTAATCGCTTGATTCGCTCTACGTCAGCTTCCCGTTCCTTGGGAATAACGCCCACCTTAGCGAACTGCTTAAAGTCGTCAAGGAACGAGTCCTTCAATTCCTCCTTGTATTGACAGTAAATCTGCTCAGCCTCCTCATATTTGCCTTGGAAGAGCAGGGCGGCAGCAAGATTAGAGTAGATGAAGTGTTTTGTTGAATCTATTGCCAACCCTTCACGTGCATATTGTTCTGCTTCGGCATACTGTTTTGTAAAGACACAACAGCAAGAGTGACTACCCAAATAATCTGCATAGTCGCTTCGTTGGGATTCCTGGTCTGCCTCATATTTCTTTTTCATGATGGGCAGACATTCTTGATTAAGATGATATGCCTTCAAATAGTCCTCGACTGTACTGTATAATTCACTCAGATTACATAAAACAACTTCGTACCATTGTGCCTTTGCGGGATTTGCCTGAGAGATTCTTCTGTAGATACCGAGAGCCTCTTCAAATGGGGGAATCGCATCCTTATATTGCTCTATTCCTATTTTGAGGATTCCCAAATTGTTCAACGTCTTAGCCACATCGGGTTCGTATGCCTGCGGGTTCGATTGGGCAAGGCGGCGATAGATTTCCAGTGCCTCCTTGTACATTGCCTCGCTCTCCGTGAAACGCTGGGTGTCTTGATACAGGTCTGCCAGATTGTTCAGCGTCCCAGCCACATTGTGTTCGTATGCCTGCGGGTTCGATTGAGCAAGACGGCGGCGTATTTCCAGTGCCTCCTTGTGCATTGCCTCGCTCTCCGTGAAACGCTGGGTGTTTTTGTACAGGTATGCCAGATTGTTCAGCGTCCCAGCCACATCGGGTTCGTATGCCTGCGGGTTCGACTTGGCAAGGCGGCGGCGTATTTCCAGTGCCTCCTTGTACATTGCCTCGCTCTCCTTGAAACGCTGGGTGTTTTGATACAGGTTTGCCAGATTGTTCAGCGTCCCAGCCACATCGGGTTCGTATGCCTGCAGGTACGACTGGGCAAGACGGCGATAGGTTTCCAGCGCCTCCTTGTACATTGCCTCGCTCTCCGTGAAACGCTGGGTGTTTTTATACAGGTTTGCCAGAATGTTCAGCGTATAAGCCACATCGGGTTCGTATGCCTGCGGGTTCGACTTGGCAAAGTGGCGGCGTATTTCCAGTGCCTCCTTGTACATTGCCTCGCTCTCCTTGAAACGCTGGGTGTTTTGGTACAGGTTTGCCAGATTGTTCAGCGTTTGAGCTACATCGGGTTCGTATTCCTGCGGGTTCGACTTGGCAAGGCGGCGGCGTATTTCCAGTGCCTCCTTGCACATTGCCTCGCTCTCCGCGAAACACTGGATGTTTAGGTACAAGCATGCCAGATTGTTCAGTGTCCCAGCCTCATAGGGTTCGTATTCCTGCGGGTTCGACTTGGCAAGGCGGCGATAGGTTTCCAGCGCCTGTTTATACATTTCCTCGCTCTCCATGAAACGCTGGATCTTATAGTATAGGCTTGCCAGATTGTTCAGCGTCATAGCCACATCGGGTTCGTATTCCTGCGGGTTCGACTTGGCAAGACGGCGATAGGCTTCCAGCGCCTGTTTATACATTTCCTCGCTCTCCGGGAAATTCCGGATTTTATAGTACAGGCCTGCCAGATTGTTCAGCGTATGAGCCACATCGGGTTCGTATTCCTGCGGGTTCGACTTGGCAAGGCGGCGGCGTATTTCCAGTGCCCTTTCATAATAGATCTCTGATTTTCCAAATTGGTTCTGTTTTTTGAGGTAATCTGCTGCATCGAACAGCCACTCAGCATTCGTTGTGTCCAACTCTGCCCGCAACTCTATGTAATATGCTGCGGAATCGTGCAGGTTTTCAAGTTTGAAGCGGTCGAAGAATTTATTGCAATCGGAGGCAATGTCCTCTAACTTTTTCTTCGTACCCTCCTTGCTGGCTTCCAAGTTCTCTTGCCGTTGTGCAAGTTCCTGCTCTTCCTGAGCCTCTACCCGCTGTTCCTTTCTTACTTCTGCAATGCGCCCTTTCATGTCACCCTTGGAGCGCAGCAGCGAGTCGGCCTCCATCAAACGACCGTTGAGGATGGCATCGCTGATACGCTGGTTAAGGGAATCCATCAGGTCATAGTCCATCTGTGAGTACTCCTTTGCCATGTCGGCGATGAGCCTTTGACTGTTCTGTTGGTCTTCCATCAACTTGGCTAATCGCTGGCGGTAGTCCTCTTCCGTGATTTTGTTCTCATCTTTCAGCCGCTGTATTTCCTGCCGCGACTTCTTCAACTGCTCACGCAATGTCTTGCTGATTTGCTCTTGTGCCTCCAACAAGTCCTCCATCTGCTGTTCAGGTGTCTCCATCACTATATACAATGGATTGGCAGAATGTTGGTATGTTTTTTTTATAGCATCGGCATCCACCAATTCATAGCCCTTCTTCTGCACCGACTGCACCATATAAGTCTTTGTAGGTATTAAGAACGAGAACGAGCCATTCACATCCTTCACCCCAACGCTATTGCCGCCCTGTATGTTGACCGTTGTCCCAGGCAAACCCTTGCCAGCCACATGTTGTCCATTCACCATGCGGCCTTTCGTCTTGACATATCCCTGCTGCGTCTGGGCAAAGACAATACCTGTCATTAACAGATAAATCGCTAACAATATTGTTTTTCTCATATCCTCGAATTAGTTTTTTCTATATTGTAAGCTATTCATGTTGAATCTTCTGCTCATTCTATTTGCTGTACTTTAAAACGCATAATTCTTCCCAAAGTTAGTGTTTTTCTTAATACAAAAAGTAAAATTGAGCGAGAAAACTTAAAAAATGTCATTATTTTATCAAAATCATGTGCAAAGTGATGCTACAATTTATTATAATTGAGCAGTAAACCTCTATTTCAATTCGCAGAACAAGGAGTAATATACAGGCGCAGGGGGAAATGTCCGTGGATAGCCCCCAAGCAGCCTAACCAAATATCTTGGTGCAACGGAACATGAAGAAGGGCAGGTCATTGACCCCATGCACTTGAGCCCTCAAGCCCTTCACCTTTGAGTTGAAAGACTCAGCAGATGCATTGGTCGACCTGTTGTTGAAGTAGTTCAGAATGTATTCCTCTTTGCTCTTGATAGTGTCGCGTACGGAGATGATTTCCCTTATGCGTGTGTTACCTACATCCTTGTACCATTTATGGAGTGCTTTCTTGGCTTTCTTCCTGTCCTTCATCTTGCTGAAAATGTTTCGCAGTGCACAGAGCAGTCCGTATGCCACC
>JAILRU010000031.1 GCA_024697945.1 Bacteroidaceae bacterium | reverse complement strand
TGGTTGTTTGGGGAGAAATCTGTACCTTTGCAGTGATTTTGTAACATGTTGATTATCAATGGTTATTTCCGTTTTTGCGACATGTGTGCAACATCCGGTGCTAACGCATTGATAGTCAGTTAGAGTCGTTTTCGAGGAGGTGAAGTAAAAAGGTGAAAAATTGAAAAGCGTTACCTTCCTACTACGACATTGGTATTACCCGTCACAGCAGCCTTGTTGCCGCCACCGAAGACGTTGCCACGAATATCGACACCCACGACGTTCTTGTCCGCATGGTCTGCGCCAGAGACATAGCTAATCGTTTCTTTTGTGCCGACGTACACGTTCGTGTTACCATCTACCTCGGCTGCATTACCGCCGCCGAAGACTGTGCCGATGGCACCGATTGCACCTGAGGCGTGGGTTGGCATGGTCACGCTCGAAGTCACGGTGCTGGGATTATTCGGGTCATCGTGGTATTCGATGGTCTTGCCTACAAGTTTGCCAGCTACGGTCTCCTGATGATAGTCCCATGCGGTGTTAGTAGCATGTTCGCCTACCACCTCGTCGATGTAGATGGTCGGGTCGCCCGTAACGGTAGCCCCAAAACCGAATCCACCGCCGAAGACGCGACCGATGCTGGTGAACGACTTGATATTGATGGTCGGTATCTTTGGGTTGGAGGAGTCACCGTAAGGAGCCATGTTGCCGCAACCATAGAGCTCACCGATGGTGATGGGGTTACAGCCCGTCTCTTCGATGTTCACTTCGATGGAGCCGCTGATGGTGCCGCCGAGGTTGTTACCACCAAAGACGCGGTTGAAGTGTCCGCTGGTGATGGTCATCTCGATGTTACCGTTCACATCGGCATTTTTGGCTCCGCCATAAATCACATCCAGATAATCGATACAGCCTAAAGAAATAACCGAACCGCCGTCCATGTAGGCTTCGTTACCGCCACCATAGGCTTCACCAATAACCAATGGACAGTCGCTGGCTTTGTCAAGGAAGACTTCGGCCGTGGAGCGCACATTACCCTTGGTGTTCGAACCGCCAAAAATATTGTAAACCGTGCCGCCCACCACGCTGGCCAAAGCCTTACCTGTTCCGTAGGTCGTCGTGCCGTCAGCTTTGTAGCCCACGTCGGCACCCGGATTGGCTGCCCAACCATTCTTGTTGATGCGGTCCTTACCATTACCGCCACCGAAGACGTTACCGATTTCATAGCTTCCGATGATGAGAACATCGGTTGCAGGAGCCGGTGCGGCATTGCCGCCGCCATAGACATAGCGGATGCTGGCCAGATCGCAACCATCAACCACAACCTGCAATGGTTTGTCCGTAGCATCGTGAGCTACAGCTGTAGGTGTACCGCTGATGGTACGTGAATAAGAAGTAAATTGTCCATCAGCAAGGGGATCCCAAGGTTCGTAGGCCGCCAGGTTTCCGCCGCCATAGACGGCCTCCACCTCGTAGGTGTCGGTCTTCTTCGTTGGCTTCGTATTGTTGACGGCGTATGTGAGGTTGGGCGCTGTACCGCTCGTTGTCACGCCCAGGGTCTTCAGCACGTGTACCAGCACGGTACCCTGCGGGGTGCCGTTCAGGTTGTTGCAGCCGAAGACACGACCTGAGGACGCAATGTCGTTATTCTGATCATCCTTGGTTGTTGAGAGTCCGAAGGCCGTACCATTGAGTGTTACGGTCACATCGCCGCGCACCAGAGCTGCGGCGTTGGCTATCTCTTCTGCGGTAGCCCCACTGCCAGGGATTACACCCTGTCCGCCGCCGTAGGCATCACCCAAGATGATACCGCCCGTCAGGTTGACCTCAGTCTTGGCGTATTGATCCTCTGAGGGCTTACCGTATGTGCCGGTGTTGCGCTTGTCGTGGACGTTGGTGTTGGCTATGGCACCACCGCCATAGACATCCTTTCCAATCAAACCGCCCTTGATGTTGACCGCAACGTCATGGTTCACCAGTCCGGCCGTGGGTGACGAGATGTCGCCTGCACCGCCACCATAGACGTTGTTGTCAACTTTTGCAGAACCATCGATGGTCACGTCCGTGTTTCTCCTGACGTGGCCGGCATTGCCGCCACCAAACACATTCTGATAGACATGGGCAGTGCCCTTGACAGTGACAAGCGTGTTCTTGACGTAGGCTGCCTGCTTGTACACTGCACTGGTGCTGGCCACACCACGTCCGCTGCCATAGACGGAACCGTGGACAGCGGAGGTGCCGTCGATGACGACGCGCGTCAGACCCGTGGAGTACGGGAAGGGATTGTTCGTCGTGGGATCGCTGGTGATGTTCTTCTTGCTGTCGTTTGCTGCCTCGTCGGCTTCACCTACAGATGCCAGAGAGCCGCCACCATAGACGTCGCGCCATACGATACCGCCGGTGAGGTTGACCGTAGTATTGCCACGCACCTTGCCGGCCGTCTCACTGATGCCTGTCGGGGAATGGGGATGATCCACACCACGGCCGGAGCCATAGACATTGCCCACAAATTTTGAGGTGTTGCCTTCGCTGCCAATGGTGCCACCGCTGATGTTGATGATGGCATTCTCCCAGACGTGACCATTCTCACCTGAGCCGAAGACACAACCGAAGATGTGGGTATCGTTTCCGCTGATGTTGACATGTGTGGAATGGGTATAACCCATCTGCCTGTACTGCACGTCAACCTGCTGTCCGCCTACCTCATAGTTGTCAGCCACCATACCGCAGCTGGAACCGAATACGTGGCCGTTGTTGTCACCAGGGGCAAGGTAGGCTATGCCGGTGGCGTCTGTGCCGCTGAGGGCTGTACCATCGGTGTTCACATTGCCGATGTAGCCGCCGCTGATGGTAATGGTGGCTTTACCGGCAACATTCGGATTCTCATTGTCTTCAAAGATATCGGTGATATGGTATCCGTCGTCACTATTCAATTTATAGACACCGACGGAGGCCAACAGGCCGCCACCGTAGATGGCACGGCGCACAACGCCGCCCGTCATCGTCACGTTGGTGTGGCCATACACACGGCCTGCCGTAGAGCTTCGTTCCTGACCGGTCCCATGGTGGGCGGGATCAACACCGCAGCCTGCGCCAAACACATGGCCGCGGTAGGGGTTCTTGGCTGAACCGTCAGCCGCTTCCTTGTATCTCTGGGCGTCCTGACTGGTTCCCTGTACGAGCGGCCAACCAATGATGCCGCTGTATATCTTGACATCGGTGTCTTTCTTCACGTGGCCGTTCTCACCGCCGCCAAACACTGCACCGTAGATGTAGGGATAGTTCAGAGCATCGGGCGTGCTGCCAGAATAGCTGCTGGGTAGCTGGCCGCTGGTGCCGATCGTGACGAAGGTCTCATTGACATACTCCATCCTGGCCACATAGTCGCTTCGCTGGGCCGACACACCGCGGCCTGCTCCATATACGCCACCGTTGTTAAGGCCCTCATGGCCTGGCGTGGTGTCGCCCACGGTACCACCCGTGATGATTACCTCCACCTTGCCGGTACCTGTCTTGAACACGCCACTCAGGTAGTTGACATCAGCATCGGGGTTCTGAACAACACCGCTTCCGTTCACGACCTCATCGTGAACATGCATGCCCGTCGGCTTTGCCTCAACCGTACCGACGGAGGCCATGGCACCGGAGCCATAGACGTTGTGCCAGACGTGACCACCGGTCATCTCCAACTTGGCATTGCCATAGACGGCACCTGCCGTCATACTGTAAGTAGGTGAACTTGACAGGTTATACTGGTCCACACCGCGTCCGCCAGCATAGACGTTGCCACGGAATATCAGCTTCACTGCCACGCCGTAGTCATCGAAGCGCGCTTCGCTCTCATCAACGTCTGTAGTTGCTGGGTCGTCATCAAAGAGCGCCGTACCGATGGAGCCGCCAGTGATTTTCACGTAGGTGTCGTTCTTCACATGTCCGTTGGCACTTCCGCCGAAGACGGAGCCCTTGATGTCTGCCCCCGTCTCTATATCCACTTCGGTCTTATGCACGTAGGCCATCTTAACGAGGTCAGAAGAGGGCGCAGCCGCCAGTCCGCGGCAGCCGCCATAGACGAAGCCGCAGTTGAAGCCCTGGTATTTGGCTGTGGAAGAGTAGCCCACGATACCGCCCTTGATGACTACCTTCGTCTGGCCGGACTCGTCACCGTATGTGACCTCACCAGTGGTGGGGTTAATGGTTTCGTTGCCCACAGAAGCCAAAGAGCCGCCGCCGAACACGTCGTGATAGATCTTGCCGCCGCTCACCTCGACGAAAGTGTTGCCATAGACACGGCCTGCGGTTACCGAGTAGTTGCTGTTGTTGGTGTCGATACCTCGGCCACCGCCATAGACGTTGGCACGGTAGATAAGTCGGCCACGGCCGTTGTCGTCAATCTCGTGCTCGGCAGCGTTCAGCTCCGTTCCGACGAGGCAGTTCTCCTTTATATATACCTTGGTGTTTTTCTTGACGTGACCGTTCTCACCGCCGCCGAAGACGGAGCCGGTGACGTTGGCTGTGCCCTCGATGCTTACAATGGTGTTCTTGGTGTATGCCAAATGCAAGAGAGTAGAACTTGAATTGTGGCCAGCAGACATACCACGTCCTGAGCCATAGACATATCCGTTCTCCCTGCGGGCCTCGCGCACGGGGATGACCGTCGAAGAATAGTCGTTTGCGGCAGCGCCGCCGTCGGTGCCTATCGTGCCGCCTTTGATGGTAACGGTAGCGAGTCCGTCATCCGTATCGTCTTCATCTCGATTGCCCACGGAGGCCAGGGAGCCGCCGCCATAGACGCAACGGTAGACGGTGCCGCCCTCCACGGTGACATTAGTGTTGCCGCTGACCTTACCTGCAGTGATGCTATAATCACCACTGGTGGTCTGGTCGATGCCTCGACCACCGCCATAAACATTGCCTCGGTAGATCATATTATCAACGAGGTTGCCATCTGCTACATTATCCAAACGGATACCCACGGTGCCGCTCTTGATCTTGACATCTGTGTTGTGAAGAACATGACCGTTCTCGCCTCCGCCGAAAACACAGCCATAGACTGTGCCGCCGTTGAGTGTGACGTCGGAGTTATTGACGAACGAATAGCCGGAGTAGCCGGTGCCAGCCTTACCGAGACAGCCGCCGAAGACAAGGCCGTGAGTGTCGGAAAGGCTGTTCTGGCCGATGGTACCGCCAGTGATACTGATAGTAGCCTTACCGGTGTTTGCTTCGTCCAATGCTTTCACATCACCTTCGGTCATCGGTTCTTGCGGATGAGTGGTATTGTAAGTGGTAGCATCAGATGCAGTGGCGTAGGTGTAGGAACCTACCGATGCTATCTCGCCGCCGCCATAAACGTTGCCGTAGATGGTGGTGGGGTAAGTATCGGAAGCTTGCGAGATGTTCACCGTAGTGTTCTTCACCAGGCCAAGCTTCTGGCTCTTTGCCCACTCGCTCATCAGCGCACCCTTACTGCCGCCGAAGACATCGCCGACGCTGTATGCGTGATTACCTACTCCCGCCTGAGTACCGATGGTTCCGCCTGTAATATTGATGGTGACGTTGCCGTGACTGTCGCCAGGCTGCAACTTACCGTAGTTGGTATCATTCTCTGCAGCAAGATAGGTACCTACGGCTGCCAGACGGCCGCCGCCATAGACGGAGCCGAGGATCTGGGCGTTCTCGCTGATATTAACGGTGATATTGCCGCAGATGACACCTGCCGTGAGGGCGATTGCCGAGAAGCCACGGCCGCTGCCGAAGATGTTGCCGTCGACACCCGAGGTGCCGAAGGTACCGATAAGGGCATTACCCTTGATGGTGGTGCTGGAATTGCCCAGGACGTGGCCGTCCTCACCACCGCCAAAGACGGAGCCGAAGACAACAGCGTTGCCGTGGACGATAACTTCAGACGAACCTACGTTGGACCAACCATTGAACAAGGTGCGCGGGTCGCCCATACCTGCTCCGAAGATGTAGCTGTTAACGGGACGTGACTGTATTCCGGTCACAGTACGGGGCACACCGACGGTGCCGCCGGTCATCTCAACCTTGCTGTGGCCAAGAACGTCGGTAATCTCATTACCGCCATAGACGTTGGTAAGGATGTGACCGCCGGTAATTTCTACCAAAGTATTGCCGCAGACACGACCTGCTGTACGACGCCACTGACCGGCTGCGTATGGATAGTAGCCCGAGCCGCCGCCGAAGACGTGACCATAGAAGCTGTGACCGTCGGAGCCAGGCGAGGCACCGCCCTTGGCATCATAGCCTGACGTGCCGGCGAAATAGTCATACACATGGCGGTTGCCTTCTGTCCCGAAGGGCCATGCGTCGCATTCATGGAATTGTGGGGCTATGGTAGTATTGAGAGTTGACACATCACCAGACTTGATGGCATTGATGGCAGCAGTCCATTGGGCATCCGTATAGGCTGCATCCCATGTGTCAACACCATTTTCTTTATGATATCCGGTACCTATCTGACCACCCTTTATCTCTACGTGAGTATTGCCCAGCACCTGTCCGTTCTCTGAACCGCCATAGACGGAAGCAGTAATAAGACCGCCGCTGATCTCCAGATGAGTAGAACCACACACAGCGAGCAGATGGGCCTTGGTGTATCCAGTAGTAGCGGTGGAGTCGGCCACACCCTTGCCGGCGCAGAATATATAGCCATAGTCATCGTCGGAAGTCGGGCGGGAAGGATCTGGCATCAGCTGGTTGACAAGACCCACCTGTCCACCGCTGACGATGACCTCAGTCAAGCCTGTATTGGCGGCACAGGTCTTGGGCTCGCCTACGGCATGGTAGGGATGCTTCTCCTCTGTTGTATATGTCTCGGTGAAGGTTCCCACAGAACTCAGCTCGCCGCCGCCGTAGATACTGCGGCTGACGTGGCCACCAGCCATATTGACCCGCGTGTTGCCCTTGACGATAGCTGCGTCGGGATCGGTCGCTACGCCCTTGCCCGCACCATAGACAGTACCAGAAACAAAAGCTCCGATAACGTTAGTTGACGTATTAGTAGATGTAAGGGTTACAGACTGGCCGATTGTGGTACCCACATTAACTGTGGTGCTGCCATATACCGCAGCCTCATTACCGCCGCCATAGACATCAACCAACACACCCAAGTTATTCGGGTTGTCATTGGGGTTAATACTCCTTGTTGTCATCACGGCTGGAACACCTTTAGTAGCATCGTTCGCAAAGTCGCCCGGAATCATGTTGATGTTCACCGTCGGGTCGGCATACATGGCTGCGCCTTCGCCCAGGCCGCCGCCGAATACCTTGCCGATGTATGTGCAAGAGATGACGTTCAGCACAGGCTGAGCGTAGGGGAAGGTGTGAGAGGCATCGTTAGCAGGATTGGTGACAGCAGTATGAGTATCGCTGGCAGACTCTCTGGGGGCATATATAGGCCTACCGTAGGAGTCTGTGGTTCCAGTATCATAATAACCGAAGCGCGAGTAGGCTGCCTCGTTGCCGCCAAGGTACAGCTCGTCGATCTTGATGGGGCTACAGCCTGTTTCCTCAATGTTTAGCTTAAGATGGCCCTTGATGATACCACCGAGGTTGTTGCCGCCGAAGACCTTGCCAAAGGTGCCGCTGGTGATGGTCAACTCCACATTGCCATTGACGTTCGCATTGTCAGCGCCGCCGAATACCAATGCAGTCTTAGTTTCAGGCATACAGCCCATGACCATGATAATGTCACTTTCGACATCGGCGTTCTTACCGGCACCGACAATCTTATCGGTAACGAGGGGACATGAGACTATGCCTTCCCTTACGTCAAGGTTAATATTGCCTACAATGGTACCCTTCTGGTTGCTGGCTCCATAGACCTCATGAATCGTACCACCATAAATAGCGGAGTTGGCGTCACCGGAGCCATAGTTGGTGCTATTCATCACACCCACATCGGCACCTGGATTGGTATTCCAATGGACGCCACCATCCACGGTGTACCTGTCCTTACCATTACCACCGCCGAATGTGTAGCCAATTTCGAATGCACCGAGCACCACCACATCGGTTGAGGGGGTGGGAGCCGCATTACCGCCACCATATACATATTCGATGCTGACGTTATTACAACCATTGACAATCACTTGCAGTGGTTTGTTGGCTGCAACATGGGTATGGGTGGTTGGGTCGCCATTCCCGTCTATGCCGTCATAAGATGTGAACTGTCCGGTTGTGGTCAGGGTAGCTGCAGCAGGGTTGTATGCTGCGAGATTACCGCCGCCATCGACAGCGTTCATCTCGTAGTTGTTGGTCGTGATATTACCATTTGCGTCATATACACTCTTGGTGTGAGCACCGCCATCAGAGCGTGCTGTCTTGTTCACCAGTACAAGCACGGTACCTTGCGGTGAACCGTTCAGGTTGTTGCAACCGAAGATGCGGCCTGCTGTCACTACAGTATTACTGTTATCATCAGTCGTAGTAGCTGTAACGAAAGCCACACCATTCTGTGTGACGGTAACATTACCGTTCACCAGAGCCGCATAGGTGTCATTACCCAGACCGCCGCCGTATGCATCACCATGGATAGTACCTTTATTCAAATTAACAAGTGTAGAATTGTTCGTGTCGGCATTCACATTACCAAGTGCCGAGCCACCATAGACATCACCATAGATAACAGCATTACCCGAGGTGACACCTGCTGAGATAGTTCCGATATTCACGGTCACATTGCCAGTAGTGGCAGTCTGATAACCATAGCCACCACCAAATATGTTGGCATGAGCTGAGCTGGTACCGACGGTACCTCCCGTTACTTCAACCGTGATATCACCATCCACCGTACCACTGGTGTTACAGCCGCCGTAAATACCACCCAGCACGGAACCGCCAGTCATAGCTACATCGCCGCCGCCCACGCCGGCCTCATTACCGCCGCCATAGACACTGCCGCTCACCGTACCGTTCTGTATATTCACATCGGGCGTACCGCTATAAGCTGCCAAGTTACCACCACCGAAGACGCTTCCCAAGTAATTGTAGCCACAAGAGGAAGGATCATCCCAGTTGATGTTTACTTGTATATCACCGCTGATGGCACCACTGGAGTTGTTGCCGCCAAACACGCGAGCAATATTTCCTCCAGTAATGGTGAGCGTGATGTCGTTGTTGATGTCGGCAGCATTGGCACCGCCATAAACATCAACGATGCCTTCCGTACTCGAGCCCGTACAGCCGATGGTGATAGTGCCGGCATTCCCTGCGGCCTGATTACCACCGCCATAGACTTCGGAGATGTGCATCTCACAGGTACCTGTCTTGTTGATGGTGAGTGCCGATGTGCCGGTGATATCACCCTTAGAGTTACTGCCCGCAAAGACGCGGCCAAATGTGCCGCCATAAACGTTGAATACCACATTACCCTTCACGTCGGCATATTTCGAAGGATTGGAGGCATCCTTGTCACCATGCCCGCCGCCGAAAGCATCGTGGTGGATGGTACCGCCATTAACCGTAATATTGGTACCGTTTACATCAGCTGCGTTACCGCCACCATAAAGATAACCTATCTCAGTATTGCAGTCGTTCACCACGATTACGGGTGTACCTGCCACGTCAGCAGCATCGCCGCCGCCATAAACATCACCTACTACAATAGCAGTGTGGCCACTAACATTATCACCAATATTTACTGCGGGATTGCCGGTCACCTTACCTGCCACACCACGTTGTGTGCCATCCACCAGATTACCTTTGCCGCCGCCATAGACATTGCCACTGACTGTACCATTGAGGATGTTTACTGTCGGGGCCTTGGGAGAGCCTGTTGTACCGAAAGTAGCCAGGTTACCACCGCCGAAAACATTGCCGAGGTAGTTGTTATTACAGCTTCCATCCCAGTTCACCGTAACGGTGATAGAGCCACTAATGTTGCCGCTGGTGTTGTTACCACCGAAGAGATTGCCCACACGACCGCCACTCATCAGTAGATTGATATTGCCTGTTATGTCAGCCTGGTTGGCACCGCCATAAACATAGTTAATCATGTCGTTGTCACCCATACAACCGATGGAGATACTACCCACGTTGCTGGCAGCCCTGTTACCACCGCCGTAGAGCTCATCAACCAGCATTGGACAGGCGGTACCACTTGATTCTGCTTGACTAAGAGCATTCACAGTGATAGTGCCACCAATGGTTCCCTGACTATTGGAGCCGCCGAAGACTCTTCCAATGGTACCACCATAAATCTTTGTCAGCGTATTGCCTGTTACATTGGCAGCCGTCACCGTACCGTTACCTCCACCAAAGACATTACCGATAACGTTACCACCATAGATGGTTACGTCGGTAGCAGCCACAGCAGCAGCATTACCGCCGCCATAGACATATTCTATGCTGTTATCGCAGTTGTGAACTGTCACCGTCGGGTAGCCGTTGCCGTAAGTGTAGTCAGCAGCATTGCCGCCGCCATAGACGGCAAAGAGTGCATACTCATTAGCCGAAGGAGCAGGGTCTGTGCCATAGATATCTACAGTCACTGAGCGCTGCGGAGCACCGTTGACGTTATTGGCGCCATACACACCACCCGAGCCGTTAGCACCGTTGCTATCGGTCTTCCTGACACTTCCACCATATACCTTTACCTGTACAGGCCCATATACGTTAGCAGCAGTAGAGCCATCGCCCAGTCCGCCACCATAGAGCGAACCGTTAATGATACCCTTGTTCAGCGTGACATAGGTATGATAAGTATCATCAGCCGTTGAACCATTGACATAGCCCAGTGCAGAGCCGCCATAGACATCGCCATTGACAGTGACACCTGGCGTGGTTTGTCCTTGGGTACCAAGCGTGATGTCCACATTCTGACTGACGCGGGTTGGTTGTCCATAACCGCCTCCGTGGATATTTGCAGGAGAAGAAGGAGTTCCCACCTGACCGCCGTTGATATGCATCTCAACGTTATAGTTGATTGTACCTGTGGTGTTACTACCACCATAGAGACCTTCGCGAACGGTACCGCCAGTCATGTAAATTCTAACATTATCCCCCTTATTCTGATTAGCACCGCCAAAAACTTTGCCAACAGACATATTTCCACCGGTAAGATATATGTTAGCATATTCGTCTGTCCAACCAAAGTTACCGCCACCAAAGGCATTTCTCTCGATATATGCATTATCGGCAAGTACCACGTTGGTACCATACATCATCTCACCCCATGTTGTGGTGTTTTCCACACCAGAGCCGGAACCAAACACCTGTCCACCAAGTGAACTGTTTATCTTTGTGTTGCTTCCCTCGCTGTCAACACGGCAGTTACCACCTACATAAACATACGAACTTCCTGTAGTGGTACCACCGTTTGCACTTGTCCCATTACCGCCGCCGGCAATCCAACCTTTTACCTGACCACCCGTGAGAATCATCTGTTTGTAGCCATACGAGTTGGCATTGGCAGCAGAACCATAGATAGAACCTTTTATAAGACCGCCTTTAATTCTGAAACGAACACTATTGGTGGTAGCTGTATTTTGACATAGACCTGCAGCCAAACTCCACATTTCGCCACCCTCCATAGTAAATATTCGGTAGCCTGGACTATACTGACCAGCTATGCCTATGTAGAAACTTTGCTCAGCATCAGCTGTTCCTGCTGATGTCAAATTCGAATTAAGGCTACCGCTTTTTAGTGTTACATTGAGCACTTCTTGGCCGGCGGTAGTACTTCTGAGCAATGCTGAATTGTTAGCATAACCCATGAAGATTTGCTCTTGAATCTTTAGTTTGGTGTTATCGTTTTTTGCGCGATCATAATCGCAACCGAGAACTCCTTTTACAGATACGGTTCCTTGGACTCTTTCATCAACCTGGTTCCCGTCATATCCTTTAATATATGACAAATAGTTATAAACACCACTCTCTATCTTCAGTGTATAAGTTAAGCCACCATTGTTGCCAATAGCATCACTATATCCCTGTATCACATTACAACAAACGCCATTTGCGGTGGTATTGCTGACACCACGACCTATATAAAGCGTTTTGGTGCCAGTACCCATACTGAGAGTAGAATTGTAATTATTGATATTGATATACTCGTATTTGATGGTATAACCATTGCTTACCGTGACATTAAGACGAGTATAAGCACCACGGTAATCTGTGCTGCCATCGGGCAAGACGCTGGTAATGGTTGCATTCTTGTTGCCTGTCCATGCTGTTGTGTAGTTTCCTGTCAACACAGCAAAGTTCGTCTCGTATGTACCTCCTGAGAAATTACCCAGCATTGTACTAATGTCGTTTCCCGTCCGGACATTGGCTTGGGTCCATGTGGTCTCAAATACTATTTCTGCCGAGGTGCAATTGACTGATGGGTAAGGTAGATTGTTAAACACAATCTGTTCATCAAGACTCAACACATCATTATTGTTGTGGTTCTTGATGTACTCACCACCACTGACAATCTTCCACCCAGCAAAACCGTAGTATGTCTTGCTGTTGCCACTCCCCGTGGAAGGACGCACGCTGAATGGATTACTGATAACCTGATAGGGGTATTCGCCGCTGGTGCTACCCTGTTCCAGTGTTTTGTAATAAACGAATGATGTCTCGCTTTCGCTAATTGACACCCTTACTGTTGTCGAACTTCCGCTAATACCGTTTACGCCATTGTAGGTTATCTTTACATTTCTTGGATTAGGACTATACAGTTTGCCTACATAGTTGGTGTTGTAGTTGCCACCATCCACAGATGCATCCACTCCGCTGTAATATGTCCAGTTATGATCTTCGTAGTCGAACAAGGTGACTGTGCCGCCAGATACGCCTGAAGGAATCGTAACTGTAGCGGATGCTACTGGTGAATCGTTCCAGCCCGTTTTGACAGCGATGGCCTTGATGGTCGTCATTGCAGCAAGACTCGACAGACTACCTGAATACTGGGTGCTTGAGGTGGTTGGGTCACTACCATCAGTGGTATAGTATATGGTAGCACCTGTAGTAGCGCTGATACTTGCCGTGCCTGCGGATGCATTAACCGTAATGACAGGTTCAGGAAGGGTCAGCGTCACTGTTTCGGTTGTTACTGCAGAGGCATTGCCGTCACGGACAGTGACAGCCTTGATAGTGATAGGCGAATCGGCGCTACCGCTAAGATCAATCGGACCGCTATATACGGTGCCTGTCGATGCTGTCGGTTCTGTTCCGTCAAGGGTGTAACGAATGGTGGTAGAACCAGCGGCATCAGTGCTCATCGTAACAGAAGTACCATTGATGGTGATGATAGGAGCGGAAGGTTTAGTTCCCTGAATAGTGATTTCTTTTGTACCAGTGAGAGTGATGCCAGATGGGGCTACAGGATTACCTCCAGTGGCTGTAGCCGTAGCAGTGAGGGTTAATGTAATATCCGATTCTGGCAGGCTGGAAACATTAACTACACCAGAACTGTTGATAGTAGCATAGCTGTTGTCTGTTAGAGTCCAAGTGTATGTACCAATCGTTGCATTAGCAGGAGTTCCTGTAAAGCTATTACCGTTAGCATCATAATAATGGTCTGCATTATTAAACCTGTAGTTAGTATAACCAACGCGATAAGCAGCACCTGTTGCAGTATAGGTTGAATTGCCTGTTGCAGTCAACAGGTCAACGCCACTGATAGTGGGATTGGTGGAGGTAGAGGTTACGTCAGTAATTGTTACAGAATATGCAGTGAATACGTTACCATTTGTATTTTGGTCATTTGTGTTGAAAGAAGAGTTACTATATTTGATATAATAATTTCTATTCCAACGAGCATACAAATAATTACTATTGTCAATTCTCCATCTATCAGTGCCAGATGAAGTGCTAAGTGATGGCACAGCGTTATCATTATCAATCAAATACAATGTGTTATCAGTATATGAACGCAACGAACGGGACGTTGATCCTAATTGTCCAGATGCAATCCATACAGCTGATGGTGTAAATGTGCTGTTTACACCTAGATTGCCGTTATTGTTAACGATATAACCGTTGCTGCTATTATAGAACACATAATAATTCTGAGCCATAGCCCCCACAGCTCCGGTGAGAAGCATCATCACGAGCAGGAAAGTGCGGAGGGAAAGCCTTTCCGCAAAAAAGCGACGGCCGTGCCGCAAATTCTCTATCATGTATGTCATATCGTGGGACATATCGTGAGTCATATATTGTCAATTGTGAATCGTCAATTATGAATTGTGAATTCTTCAACTTTCCATTTCTCTATCGTTCTTTTCTCTGACGAGAAATTGACGCCTATGAGGATGGTCGGTCGCGAAACGACGCGGATGACTCAGGAACACATAATTGTATTCCTGAGTCATCCTGTAAATAAGAGTTGTCTTATCTACATACAGTTTGTTGCCTTTGATTATTTTCTCAAAGTTCTGTACTCCTATTGGAAGTTGTTTCTGCATCGTCATCTCGTCAAACTTCTATATAGGGGTGCTTTTTATACGTTGAGACCTGTCGGCTCTATTCTTTAATCCCTAATCTCTAATCCTTATTACCTAATCTCTAATCCCTAATCTACTTCACCGTTACCTTCTTCTGGTTCACGATGTAGATGCCTTGTGCGGTACGTGTCTCGACGATTTCTCCAGGCTGGATGGTGAAGACTCGGATGAGGGCGCCGCCAGTGTTGACGATGCGAACCGTTGTCTCCTCGTTCAAGCCGGACTTGACATAGATGCGTCCGTGACCAGAGTATATCATCAACTCGCCGTCGAGTGATTCATCGGGCTCTGGATACTCTTCAACACCAGGCGATGAGCTTGCACGGGTGAAGGTAATGTGACGAGCACCCTTGAACTCCTTGACGGGACTGTAGCTTCCGGTGAAGTATGGACGGAAGGCGAACTGCGACGGCGTCACACGGTTCTCCTCGTTCTTCGAAATCTCACTAACACGACTGTAGTAAATAGTTGAAGCATCTGCATAATCCATTGCCTCTACAGTACCGTCAGCATCAGCATAAAGTTTTCCACCTACAGCGGCAGCTTTAGCAGCTGCAAATTCGTCTGCATCAGCATAGGTAGAACCAGTAGTATTATACTTGCCACTACCTGCATCACTCAACGCAATGTAGGCAGAACCCTCACCATTCATCACATAGGTGTCTGCTGGCAACTCTTCGTTCAGATAGCTGGGACGGAAGGTGTAGCCATCGTGGGTGACTCCACCGAAGGCAGAACCTCCAGGCAGTGTCTCGGTGTCACTGACACGGATAGTTGTGGCAGGTGTCGATGCGAAGGTGATAACCTGCTTCTTAAGTTGTATGACATCATGCAGCACATTGGCCGCCTTGAAACCACCGCTGAGGTCGAACTCGTAGTAGGTCGTACCCGGGAAGCCGATGATGTACGGCTTAGCAGCGGCAGCGTACGGGTAACCCTCATGGGTTTGAGTGGTGGAGTAGTAAGCCCAGTTGTACTTGTCTTCATTAGCATCCGGACGAACAACGCCAGACTCTTGGTAGTAGTAGTCCCAAAGGAAGGTGTTGGTGTAGCTCTTCGAGCCGGAACTTGCAGCGGGATAGTTGAAGACACCCTTATAGACATTTCCTTCAGTAGTACCTCCTTCGTTGAACTCACGCAGCCAGTACTCGTGGCCGATGGTGCTACCCGAGTAGAAGTGACTGATCTCACCCTTCTGATGGGTTGTTACCAGTTCTACCTCGAACGGCAGGCTGATGGCCTCCCAACCCTTGGTCCTGTCAACGTATGCATCGGGCGTGCGCTGGTGCCATATGCGCTTGCCTGAAGCGAAGGTGTAGCTGATGGGCGCATTGAAGTCCTGCTTGTCAACCAGGAAGTGGTCGTTGGTAGCGGTGTAGGTGCCAGATGCTGTCTCTACCACGGCGTGACCATGGATGGTGGTGGCATCCTGCGTAGCTACGGTACGGTAGGTAGGATCTGTCTCTGTATAGACAGGCTCAGAGAGTGCTGTCATGACTGCCGTATAGGTCTTCGTGTCGGCATCGTTGTCGTCGCCTGTCGTGTTAGGCGTATAGGCCAGCAGGTTACGTGTGAGATCGACGTTACGGAAGTAGGTAAGACCGTCGTTGTCAAGCAGTGGTGGATAGAAGACATCTTCTACTGTGGATACCTTCGTGCACAGTCCATTCTTGTAGCCATTTCCGCCGACAGGTGCCGGATTGGTCGTTGTACCGGCGAGGTCGCCGTTGCCGCCCGTGAAGTCGATAGCCGTCATGTTCGGGTATGCCGTATTCGTATTATCCGCGGACTTAGCAGCGAAGACAGCGTACGGGTTGTAGTATGCCACACCCATCACTGAGTTGCGGAAGTATGCCGGAGCACGATAGACGCGGTTCACCGCTGTTGCAGTCGTTGTCAGGCGGCCGTTGCTCTTGTTGACATGAGCAGGCAGTGGCTGATGCGTACGTGAAGCGACGTGTCCGTAGGTCAGCATCTGTCCGAAGAAGATGTAGTCGTCGGGCCAGATGGGATAGTGCTTGCCATTGACTGTGGAGTAGCGTTCGTTATCGCCTTCGGGAATATAACCACCGGCATAGATGAAGTCACCGTCTTCGTAATACTTCTCCACGTAGCCAAGGGTGTAGTCCGTCTCTGTCTCATAACCACCGTCCTTCAGCCTCGGTTTGTTGCTGGAGTCGAGGTCGTTGGCATCCCAGTACTTGTAGGGATATCCTGTCGGCGTAGTGGACAGATGATCGTTGTAACGCTTGTTGAGGTAGAAACCGTTGAGGTTGTAGGCCACCTCACCATTGTAGAACGACTGACGTGGTTTCTTGATGGCATCGCCATGCTCATTGTGGGTCTCGTCGTAAGCGTTGTCAGCGGGATAGTAGCAGTTGACAACCTGAACGGTTGAAACTTTGGTGTAGTAATTAGTTCCGTTGGACACTTGTGTTCCATTAGATACGAATTCACCATCGCCTGTATTACTTGTATAATAGGTCTGTCCAGAGGTCAGTATTGTATTATTTGCTACAGGGATATATTGCGGACGGTTCGGATTGTTGAATACGGCGCGAACACCGCTGGCTGGTGTGCCTGTGGTACTAATCCAGCAGTTCTCCACATAGCCGGAGCCCTTATCCACAACACCTGCTGAGGTGAACGAGCCCGTCACGCCAGTGTTATAAACATCACCGCAGAGGGTGCCGAACAACGAATTGGAGAGACCGCTGATGGTATAGCCATTGCCATGGAACACACCTTCGAAGCACTGCGTGTCATCACCAATAGGTGTCCATGTGGTGTAAGCCTTCGGGCTGATATCACTCTGGAGGATGAAGTCCAGGTTGTTGCCGCCACGGATGTAGTGGTTCACGGTCTTGTGACCATCGAGTTCGCCACCACTGATGGTTGTTGGGTTACCATCGACATCCATCGTGTTCTGCAGGGTGAGGTCGTAGAAGTCCTTCAGCAGGTCAAGCTCGCTCTTCGTGTCGTCCGTACATTCGCGGTCGTCGATGTAAATCTTGCAGGGACGTTCCACGTCCTCATGGTCAACAAACAGATGGCGCTCGTGGTTCATCACCGCGTCGAGGTCGTGGTAGTTGGCAACAGTGAACTGCACAGCATTGGAGTAGGTCTTGCCGAGGTAGGACTTCGCGTAGTACGCTACATAGTAGTCGTTCTGATACCAGTACATCGGCGTGAGGTTGTTGAAGTAAGGTATGCCGTTTGTATGATGTTCGGCATCAGACTGGTTGGTGAACATCTCCCATCCACCGCCGATGATTTCGAAGGCACCCGGCGTTACATTCGGCTGCTTCAGACCCACGGTACTGTTGGGCAGCACAATGGCGGGCTTCTCCAGCTCACTGATGGCCGGTACACCGCTCTTGAACTGCAGGTGGATGTTGATGATGTGCTTCTCTTGGATTTCCTCGATGTGCTCACCCGACTCATCGCTCTCTTCATAGGTGTAATTGTAGATGACGGTAATCACCTTCTCCTCGCTGAGGTCGTTGATGTCGGACTGGCGTGCCACGTAGAGTGTAGATGTGCCGACAGGCACCTCACCATGGATAGTAAAGTTGACCTGCTTGTTGGGCAGATAATTGTACTGAGTCTCTGTGATGATGGTGCCTACAGTCACCTCACTGTTTAAGGCATGGATATGTCCATCGATGTCTGTCACGGCATAGCCCTCGCCATTGGCATTGATTGTGTAAGGCTTGCGGCAGAAGTAATAGTTTCCAGCAGTCGTAAATGTCTGTTCCATCACATAATTCTTCTGGTCGCTATCGAGAGAATTATAAACACTTTGCGATATCACCGTTCCTACAGTGTAGGGCATTTCGCCACGTGTAAACGCAACCTTGACAATATAGTATTTTGTCCCTGTCGATTCTGCCGTAGGTATGGTAAAGGCCTGGTAGAAGTGCTTCTCGTTGGGGATATCCTCGAATTCTTCACGGTCGATGGTAGCACCCGCCGCCACGCTCTTCGGAGCACCATTCTCATCGGTGTAAGTCAGAGGATCTGTCGTATCATTGTATGTGGCTTTATAGTCCACGGGTGTCAGGACGGAGTAAAGATCCTGCAGCGTTGGAGTGTTGTTGTTGGGGCCATCGTACCTTACGGGCATACCAGCAAAGTCGGGATCGATCAGGGTGTCGAAGGCATCGTAGTTGAAGGTGAAGTTTGCACGATCTTCTTCCGACATCGCACTCCATGCTTCAAGGGCACGATAGTTATGTGACGCCTCGTACCAGTCGCCACCATATTTGCCAGCTGTAGAGCAGTACCATGCATTCAGCACAGAGGTTGCGAAGGTGGCATCGGCCTGCGTGGCTGCGTCAGCGGCGCTAATACCCTGACTTTCAAGGAAAGACTTATAGGTTGCCTTATAAGTTGTTACTTCAGCATCGGTAAGCAGGTCGCCATAATAAACGTAATTGTTATTGCCCAACTCGATGGTGCTGGTGCAGACATTGGCTGTGGTGAACTTGGCCTGAGTCGATGCATCTAACTGAGTATATTCAGATGCTGGGATGGCGTAGCCCTTATAGACATGATGCTCTACATTATTTATAGTATATGTAGCTTCAGCAGTAGCAACGTAGGCACGTAGCACGGTAGCCTGGTTGCTGGGATACGTATGACCGTTGGTGGAAATGGCAGCGTAGGTGGTGTGAATATCATCCGGAATGATGTCGCCAACCTCATAGTTGCGCTGACCATAGACGCCGCTGGTGGTCGGGGTATAGGTGGGTGCAGCGATATACGTACTATACGTACTCTGGTTGTCGTTGTAAACCGCCGTTGTCTTCTTGCCTGCTACGTTGGCCGCAATGTTTGCACCAGTCGGCGGTGTATAGTAGCGATCCCAAACCTTCGGGTTCGTCATGTCGTAGGTGAGAATGTAGCCATTAGCGTGACTGACGTTGTTCGTCAGACGCACCAAATAGGTGACATCCTTACCTTCAACTTGTTTATATTCGCCTTCAGTATCGCTTCCGACCCATACCAGTGCTTCTGCCGTCGAACTTGGCACGTTACCGGGTAACATAACATCACCGACGTTATACTCAACACCACCAATCTTACATTTTTCAACAATGGTATATGTCTCCTTCACGAAGTGCTTTTTGTCCTCAGCACTCAGCAGGTTATAATCCCAATAGGTGATGGGGTCGTTAAGGTGGTAAGTGGTAGTACCGATAAGGATACCTTCACTGCCTATCTTCGTCTGGCTGTCAGCGGTCGTCACGTCGTAGTAGGCATAGAGGTTCTCCTTCACGTCATTCAACTGCAATACACCATTGGAACCGGGTGTGATGGTCAGAGGCAGGTTGATGGACTCGGCGTATGCCGAAGCCGAACCTGTGTATGCCGAGATAATCTGGTCGTAAACGTAAATCTCACCACGTATGTACCAATAGTGTGCCGGTGCGGCATCTGGGCCACTGTAGCTGCCGCTGATGGGATAGCAGTCGTCGATAATCTGCTTCGTGTTGTGTATGAAGTTACCAGAGGTCTCGTATGGCTGCAGATCCGTCGTACTATATGTGTAAATCTTGTTGGTGACAGCCTTTAAATGTCCATAGCCCTCACCGTTGTAGGGCGAGAGGATAGTGTGGTTGTTGCCTGACTGAGAGCGCGTGCCGTGCTCGTTCTTGGCATAGACGTAGCCGCCGCCGAGACCGGGTACCACGCTAATGAGGTCAAGTTGGCAGACACCAGTGACAATACCCCACACTTTATTATCTTTAGTGCTCTCTTCGGTGGTCAGCTCCAGATAGACACCCGAAGCCAGTGCCACCTTGTTGTGGCTCGTACCGTTGTTACGCTTGCGCTCGGTGACGTGTGCAGACTTCCATTCTTCGTAAGTCTGGCCTGAACTGTCAGGATTATATTGTGGATCTGTATTGTCGGTGGTACGCTCGTCGGAGAAATTCACGTCGCTGGTGATGGCACCGAGACAGTTCACAATGCTGTAGATACCAAAGTAGCAGCCATGCTCAGAAGCATCGCCCGTGTCGCCAGCCTGCGATGTACACTTGTTGAGGGACAACTCACCGACACGGTTGATGGTGTAGTTGGTGTAGTCCACCACCTCAGGCACACGGTCCTGTGCACCCTGTAACACCATACGGCTGCCGAATATACCCACGAAGTCGGCACGCTGTAGCGTGTTCAGCAGACGTCCGGCATAGATGGTACAGAAACCGAGCAACTCCCACTTGGCCTGCTCAGTAGCATCCATGAGTTTAAAATCATCTTCGCTGATTCGCTCGCCCGCACTAACAGTCTTGCCAAGTGCGGTAGAGGTGTAACCCTCAAGACATTTGTACTCCAGCGTGAAGTAGGCACGTTCGCGGTCGGTCAGCTTATTATAATAATCATACAGTGAGATGTTGTCAGACAGACCGTAGAAGTCGGTGCCGTAGTTAGAAACGTTCAATTCTCGGTAGCCATCGACGAAGGTCAAGTTGCCGTCGCCATAGAGACCGCCGACGTGCTCCGTACCAATGGTGATGAGGTCGCGGTTATAGATGTCATAGAGCGTAGCGGTGGCGTTACCATAGACGGTGACGGTGTTGGCATACACCTGGTCGGAACCAGACGACACGTTACCACCGGCAAACACGGCGTTGCGGATAGTGACACCACTATGATTATCGCTGGCATCGACTTTGGACCAGTCGGCACCGCCAGCGTTCTTGTTCAGCAGGAAGTTCAGGTCCTCGGCAGGCACATACTGTCCTGCATTATAGGTGTGGCCGTTGAGGGTGATGGTATTTCCGCAGAGCACCTGACAGGCAGGTGCCACGATGACGCGGCAGTCCTCGGTAAGGATGTTTTCATTCTCGGCCACCTCAAAACTATTGTTGGTGGTGTTATATTTATAATAGTAGCCCTCGGTACTGGTACTTTTGAAACCGGTAATTGAACTATCACCCTTCTTACCGTTTCCGGAATAGACATAGCCGAGGTTACCGCCGCCGAAGACGTTGCCGTATCCGTCAGCCACACCGGCAGTCGTGCCCACCTCGCCGCCATAGATATTGACGTCGGTGAGGCCGAAGACGTAGCCACCCGTGCCTAAGGCACTTACACGGTTCAAGTTGTCAAAGCCGCGACCGCCGCCAAAGACATCCTGCATGACATGACCTTTGTACATAAACACGTGCGACTCGCCAGGCTTGTGAATGGTCACGTTGCCACTACTATTGGCTCCACGTCCCACAGTACCAATCTCGCCGCCACCGTATGCGCTGTTGCGCACGACGCCGCCATAAAGATAGACATTGGTAAAGTCGGCATTACTGAAGTCGGCATAACCACTGCCGAAGACGTTACCGGCCCTCAGCAGACGGCTATTGTTGCCATAGCCATTGCCATCGTCATAGGTCTCGTCGGCTATCTTCTCCTCGTAGTGCTCGTCGAAGTCATCGGTTGAAGCGTTATCGCTGCCGGAAGCGTTATAGACGTAGCCTATGTAACCGTTATTGACCGTGATGTTGGCTGTGCCATAGATGACACCGCCTTCGCCACCGCCGTATGCATTACGCTGTACGGTGGGAATGCCGCTGGTGTAAGTGAGGGCTGGGTCTGGAGTACAGGGACCGTTGAGGACACCGATGACGACGTGGGTCTCACCAAGGATGTCATCGGTGGTGGTCGTAGTAGTCCCATCATGGTAGCCCACAGAGCCTTCCCATCCACCGCCATAACAGTTACGTACCGTACCGCCCTTGATATAAACGTTGGCAGAAGCAATGAAGTCATTGCTGTTGTCAGCATCCTTAGCCACCCTCTTTCCGTCCATGACAGCTCCCGTTGTACCGGCACCATAGAGGTCCTTGGTGACGGTGCCGCCAAGGAGGTCAATATAGGTGGTGCCATAGACGTCGCCACTGGTGGGGGTGTCAGTATAACCCAAGCCACCGCCGTAGCAATAGCCAGCCACAGTGGCACCTTCCTTGATGCTGACGTTGGTGTTGTATTTCTTCTTCGTATAGCTGGAGCTTGGACTCTTCCAGCTATCCTCTCTATTAATAATGCCTGCCGCCAAGTCCGTTTCCATCTGGCTGTAATTCGCCACATCGCTGGCGAGGCCAAGGTCGGTATAGAGCGAATTCGGGTCTGGAGAGATGGCAGTATATAGGGTTTTATTTTCAGCCGCCCAGTCAGCTTTCCACTTGTTGACGCTTTCGAGATTAAGAACCTTACCTTTCTGACCGCCGCCGTATGCCTCATAGACCGATGCCCCGTTGAGGAGATTGACCTCCGTATATTGCGACCAGGTGTCCTCACCGTAGCCAGCGCCATAGACGGTGGCGGTGTAACCTTTAGCCTTATTTGTCCAAACTGGCGAAGAGATGTTCACCTTGCCATAGAAGGTACGGCGGTAGGCGTTGTTGCCGCCATAGATGTTACCCGTCATCTGGGCGTTGTCGCTATTGTAGTTGACGGTAGCCTCATAGACGTCGCAAGGACGGGTATTGGTGACACCGTAGGCACCGCCGTAGATGTTCTTGCCCTTGATGGTGGATACGGGGGGCACGTTGACAACGGTGCGTCGCGTTACACCCTCTGTGTAGCTACCACCATAGACGTTACCTTCGCTGATATCACCACGGAACAAGTCAACGACAGCCGAATAGGCATCAGAATTGGCCAAAGCCGTAGCGGGCGGTACACGCATGCCGAGGCCGCAGGAGGAGCCGGCTCCGAAGACCACGAGGTCGTGGAACTCGGTCATCGACTGCGGGATGTCAATAAGCACGTAGCTACGATCCTGAAAGACATCGATTTCCTTCTCTCCGGTGATACCCTGTCCGGCACCATAGACACGCTTCGCCTTGTCGAGCGGGTTGCTGCTGACAACGGGGCGGAAGTTGACGAAGGCATTGCCGAGATACGGCTTGCTGTGACCAGGACGGGCCTTGCCCAGGTTCTCAGTCGTAGTACCTGTACCACCAGTGGTGTAGAAGTACTCATCGTAAAGCGGATCTGTATAGTCGTATGTACCATAGCAACCACCAAAGATATAATCGACACGGCCCTGCTGGTACTCGACATAAGCCGAAGCCACAGGGCTGTGGGTCTTGTCGTAGATGTTGTCCTTGATGCCGCTGACATCTTCGCGGACACGGCCTATGAAGTCTTTGGAACCGTAGATTTTGCCGCCGAGGTCATTGCCTCCGTAGATGTGGTCACGGATGAAGGGGAAGCCCGCCACCTCGCTGGCATTGATGCCTACATAGGTCTCGGTGTGTCCCATGATGTCAGCGTTACAGGAGCCGGCAAAGGAGTTGAAGATACGTCCGTTGCCAAGGTGTACGATAGCGTTGCCCATGATTGGACCCTCGAAAGCACCGCCATAAATGAATTCCGTCTCAGCCATTTGCGGCGTGTCCTCGGATGAGTGGCGTGATACACCAGCCTGTGAACCGTCGAGGTTGATGTAGGTGCTGCACCTTTCATCGGGGATATAAAGATAATGATTGAAGGCATAGTTTCCATCACTGTCGAAAGAACCGTCGGAAAGAGGTGTCGTAGGATATTCAGGTATCCCATTGGTATAAACGGTTTTTGGCTTACCTATGATGCCCTTCTCTGCTCCGCCGAAGACCTGGAAGACATAACCCTCCTTCAGGTTGATGGTGGCACTGCCCCATATCTCGGTACCTGCACCATAGCCACCACCGAAGACGTTCATGGCCTTACCCAGCACGTCCATACCCTGCTCGTCAATGATAACGCCGCTGTTGACCTTTTTGATGGTATAATTCGTGTTGTTATAATAAATACCCTCACCCAGATCATCCTCCTCAACCTGAGCGAAGATGTTGTCTCGGTCCATGATGGTTTCGTTGACGTTGATAACCACATTGCCGTTAACAAAACCTGCAGCGTAGCAGCCGCCGTAGATGTTTCCACCCTTGAGGCGTCGGTTGATATCGTCAGCGGTGCTATTGCGTGTACCTGATGTCAGTTCATCGGGATTGGGCACATCCTTGCCCGTCCTTACATCGATGGTGTTCCACTCCATATTAGGCTGCTTGCCGTGACTACAAACAGCGTTGATTGTGGATAATTCACAACCGTCGGTTGCCAGATACGTTACTTTACCGTTCGTTAAGACAGGGTCATAGTTGCTGTCTCGCTTGATGACAAATCGCATGGGCTGGATTCTCAGACCGGAGAGGTTCACAATGACAGCGTCCTTGATGGTGCCGTCGGGGTTCTCCATGCCATGCTCCTGTAGTTCTTGTCGCGTACCGGTAAGACCTCCCCAATAGACGCTGCTATATCCGGGAACGGCAGCCATATAGGCATTGTTACAGCCCGTCACGAACTTATCGTAAATGATGATGGAGTGTTCCACATTGATGGTAGCGGTGCCTGGCCAAGTCATGCTGCCTACGTTACCGCCGCAGAATAAGGAACCGATGGCCGTAGAATACGGACTATAAGTGTCAGGGTCGCCATTTTCCACATTGTCAAACACGATACGCGGATGCAGTGACATGGCGCAACCATCCATATACTTATCTAAAGTGACGGCATCCGTCAAATCGATGGTGCTGTAGGCTTGATCGTCGCCATTTCTGTCGGTGACTGTGCTCTTGTAGATTTGGAGCACATTCGTTGCATCAGCACCCACCATCTGCACGCCGTTATTGCCGAGGAACACATTGTCGGCAATCACATTGGAGCCTATCTTCAGCTCAATAATCGGATTGGTCAGGCTGGGATTCTCAATCACCGTCGCGCTGTTTCCGCCCACATAGACCGATCCTCCAATAATAGTGAGGTGGTCGCGGCCCTCACCCCAAAGACGAACCGAAGTCTGCTCCACGTGGGGACGGAAGTTGTTCAGGGCCTTTGCAGACTCAAGCGAAGTGAAAGTAGAGTTTGCCGGTTTGTTGAGAATCTCGTTTACGTCGTAGTAGAAATCCTTGTATTCGGGGTCATCCTTCAGGGCGGGGTTGTCGGTGTAGGCGTAGGAGCCGTTACCACCGCCATAGACATCGCCTCGGATAGAGGTACGGATACCTACTGCCGTGCCACCCCACACACGTCCCGAGATATCGTTACCGCCATAGACGTTGGTAACGTCACCGCCATGCACAATGACGCGTGCCGACAAACCGGCGGGGAAATGGTATCCCAAGTTGGCGGGGAGTTGCACATCGGCAGAACCCACCTCGGCTCCGTTGAGCAGAGGATGCACGTTGGCCTTACGGCAGCCACCGTAAACATTGATGACGCTGATTTGTGAACCTTTCTGGATATCCAAAAGCAGGCCGTAGCTGTTGGTCATGTCGCCTTCGTTACCACCGGAATAGAGGTCACGGATCTTTCCGCTTTTCAGGTTCCAGTGTGGATGAATGGACATCGTGGCCTTGTTGTTACCACCGAAGACACGCGACGAGGTGTAGTTAAGACTGGCGAAGTCGCCCTGGAACGTAGCGAGGCCCGTGAATCTTGCCAAATCCATCAGGACTGTCATAAGCCTGGCTTGATAATCCGCTGCGCTTTCACCTGGATTCTGGGCTGGAATCAATTCCTGCAAACCCTTGCTATGGTTATCCATGCTAATGACGGTGTTATCCGTCACCGTAGCCATGTTGCCGCCGCCATAAACCTGCGACAGACAGCCGCCGTTGATTTCCAAGTAGGCCTTAGCAAGTTCAGGCTCCGTAAAGCCGGCACCACCTGTGGCGGTCACTGTCGTGGCAATAGTCTCATTGGTCAGTTTATCTTTGATATAATGGGTGGTCTTCCCTGCTTCTGGGACGCCATCTTCTGAACTGTAAGAATAGTCGCCGTTGCCGCCACCATAGACACTACCAACGAGGATGGCGTGATCAAAAGTCTCGGTACCCGTCATCTGGCTCGAACGGACAAAGGCTGACCAAGAGTTGTTGATGTCGTTCTTCTCCGGGTTGGTGGTTAACGTCTCAGAACCGCGAAGCACGTCGGTCAGCTCTGCGGGAACCTTATCCACTCCAGTGGCTGAAAGACTGATGTTTGTTCCAACCGTGCCGGAAATATCGTTGCCGCCATAGACGGAACCGATGAGGATACGGCTGGTGCTGCTGGCATTTTCGCCGTCGAGATTGACAAAGGCACTGCCGCCGACATTGGCCATGCGGCCACCGCCGAACACTTTACTAATCTGACCGTTACGGATGGTCACGGTGGTGTTGCCATCCACCTCGCCTTCGTTACCACCGCCATAGACGTTACCGCCAATGGAAATCTGGGCGAAGGCAACGCCCAATTGAAAATTGAAAAAAGAAAATTGAATGTTGGCTATGCCAAAAAGCATAGTCAGCATCAAGTATATCCGTTTGAGTAATATATTTCTATTATTATTCATTTCTTTGAGCAATTTTCAATTCAATTATCAATTCGCCAACTCTTAATTCTTAACTCTTAACTCTTAACTCTTAACTCTTAACTCTTAATTCTTAACTCTTAACTCTTAACTCTTAACTCTTAACTCTTAACTCTTAATTCTTAATTCTTAACTCTTAACTCTTAACTCTTAACTCTTAACTCTTAACTCTTAACTCTTAATTCTTAACTCTTAACTCTTAACTCTTAACTCTTAATTCTTAACTCTTAACTCTTAACTCTTAACTCTTAACTCTTAATTGTCAATTATCAATTAATTATAATCGTCGGGTTGTCGAGGTCAGGGTCTGACATGACGTAGAGGTACGTCGGCTTGATGAGCAAGTCGACAGTATAGATTTGTCCCGCAGTCATCGTATTGATCTGGGGTATGAGGTTGTTGTTGATTTGATTCTGTACCACGCAATTCTCTCGTGTCTTGTTGCCATTCTTGTCATAGACATCGAAGGTGGTCTGCAATATGAATGAATTGCAGATACTGGGAGCATAGCAGGCAAGGAAGTCCTTTGGGCTGGCTACTGGAATCACTACATCAGCCGGACTGCCTTCGTAGGGGAAGAGCGTGGCCGTAGCTGTTGTGGAGGCTCCTGCTGCAGGAGCGTAGTCGATGTCTGTCACGGGGTCAGTGCCTGCTGTATTGGGTGTCAACTCTATAGTAAGGTCAATCGCATCGGATACGACATCTGAGATAAGCTCAAACTTCTTGACGCGGATGGTGCGCAGCGCGTCGTAGGTGGGATCAACATGTGCCTTGAAATGCAGACCGGCAAAGAGGTGCTTAATCAGCAGATAGACATAATTGGAACCCGTGGGACCTCCCTCATAACCAAATTCACCCAGCTGGATGCCGGAGTTCTCGATGATTGGAGGGGTGTCACCAGGATTAGTAGGCGCCCATTTTTTGACGCCCACGATGACACACACATCGGCACCCGTCACGGAGTTCAAGCCCCTGATGGTCAGCGTAGCACCAGCAGCAAAGCCCCTGTCTTCGCCACTGGTATTACCTAAAGCCGTTATTTCGGCATTCCGCGCATCCTCCCTTGGCATGAAGCCGTACATGTAGTACTGCTGTTGGTCTGTGATGACGATGGAAGACATCCATTTGTTAGTGGGCACTGAAGGAGTACTGGGATCATTGTCGTGGTCTTCATAACCCATGTACACGAAGTCCGCCATGGCATCTGTGCGTTCGGGAGTCATGAAGACGCCTATTTTGGTGTGCTCTGGTACCGTGGTGGGATAAAGTTCGTTGTAGGGCTTATAACCGGTAGGCAGGGCACGTGTGGTCGCCATAGGGTTGACTTCGACGAAAGACGATGAGGATGTAATGAGCGTCAGCGTCTGCGGAGTCCCCTTCTGTTGGAAATTCTCTTCATCGCTGCTGCAGGAAGTGAGCCCCATGACTGCAATAAGTCCTATAAGCCCCATAAGTCTCATAGTAGCCATAGCTTTCAAAGCTTCCATTATTCCAATATCTTTCATTCTCTTCATAATTCCCTTACCAATTATATACTGTATGGTAGCTGTCATTTTTTATCTCCCAATCGTTTATGCCAACTTGTATGACATCCAACGTGATGCCGCCGGCTTCGTTGACCTTGAAGCGATAGGTATATTCATATCCAGGTTTCCACTGCATGAAATTAGCAGGGACAACGGCGGTCTTATCATCGCCAAAGATAGTGATGGTCAGTATGTAGGCTCCCTGGTCCCCTGAGGGCAGGACGGTGTACCAATGCTCTCTATCCGGGTCAGTGGTATCGCTTGAGGTGTACCAGTCTTTATCGAACTCAGTCAACGTCGTACCTACGTTCGCTATAGAATAGTATTCGCTCGTTTTCTCTCCTTTGAGAGGATAGTGAACGATAACATCACCGCTTTGTGGTATGCCCGGGTTGGGGTTGGCGACAGGTTTGAAGCTCTTGGAAGCTATGTTGGTACGCGTCACGCCATCCTCCGTAAAAGTAAACATGAAACGAACACGTGCAAAGGGTTTGGTGAACTCCAGCACCACGGGATCGCCGAACTGCTTGTCGGGATAAGTGACGGCATTGCCTGTCGAGAACCACATACGGCTGAAGAAAGGCGCTGCTGCAATGTCTGTTACATCTGCAAGCATGGTGAACTGATATTCATCAGTACCGAATGATTCATTATATATTTTGCCTGCCACGAGGGTAGCAGGTTTAGTTTCTTCATAATTTGTTACGGCGAAGTAGCGGTATGCTTTCGCACTCCAGTCCCAGTACTTGATGGTCTGGGCAGGGTCGCCTGTTCCCTGTTGTCCCACATATTCCCAGTCGTGGGTGTTGCTGGTGGTTGTGGCGGCGGTGTTTGCTGCCCAGTTAACGTTGTAGCCTGGGAAGACGGTTTGGTAGCTGGTGTAGCTACCGGTGCCTGAATCATAGGCGTCATTCTTGAAACCCCATACCTTGAAGGTCTTTTGGCCAACTGGTAGTTCTTCCTCCAACGGGGTGCTACGGGTGATTTCCTGCTGTTCGGGCAGGCCCGCCGAGAAGGCGATAGCTTGCTCTGTAGAGGGCTGGGGTTCATTTCCCGGCCCATCAATCTGCTCTCCCGAGCAGCCTATCAGGCAAAAGAGAATTCCGAATAATCCGAGATTTCTGAATCCTCTGAAACTTCCTACTATGGTATTATCAACTTTCAACTTATTTCCTTATGCCGTTATCACGGCTTTTCATTTAACTCTTGTTATCAAATTCTTCGGGGCGCGGAGCATATTCCAGATGTCTTCAATAACTACCATATCTTTCATTTCATCATACCAATAGATAATCTTAAATCGTTTGTTGATGTGACAGGCACGGTATGTATTGACTCTCCCCTCCAGTAATGGCTCCCTGTATCCTAACCCGGGAAATCGTTCCAGCTTCTTTTGGATGCCCTCTATCTTCTGAGCAGTCTTATTAGCAACGCGAATGCCAAAATTCAAACGCCCTTCCAAGTAGAGCTTTCTCTTTTCTGCTTGGGATCGCATAGCCAATATCACTCTAGCCATAGAAACTCTTTTTTTAGCATACGGTCCGATTCCTCGGCAGTGACATATTCCCCTCGCAGGTACTGTTGGTGCGATTCATCGATGCGGGCATAGAGTTCGTCGAGGGTATAGGGCGGAAGGTCGCTGTCCATCTTATCCCAATCCACATCGTCATCATCCTCTTCACTGGATACTTCCTGCGCGATATAGCCCAACAGGCATCTCTTATCTTCTGTGCTGAGGGCACTAATCTGTGTGAGCAGCCCGCTGCCTACCAGATTGTCGCTCATACCATAGGTCATAGCCACTGGCTCGCATACCTCGTTATATTCTTTTTTCATCTTCTGCCCTATTTCTGAAGCACCAGCCTCGTTTCTTGTCTTTTCTTATTTTCCTTTCCCTCCCCCTAAAGGGGGTCGGGGGGTCTTTTTTGTAACCCATCGGGGAGTCGCACCCCGGTGGGTTTGGGTTTTGTTTTGGTTGGTTCTTCTTCAGTTCAGCTGTGAAATTTGCCGAGTGTTGTTTTTACCGCTGGGGGAGGAAATGTTTTTCCCCGGTGTGGGAAACATTTTTCCCACGGCAGGGAAAAAGTTTTCCCACGGCAGGGAATTTTCCTGCCTCTTTTACCGTAAAAACTCTGTCAACATCTTTTTCAACTAAAATGAAGAAGAACCAGATTAGAGATTACTGAACCTTGATAACCTTCACAGCGTAAGTTGTGTTGGCATTGTTAACCTTCTGGTAATAGGTGGTAGTGCCATTAGCCTTACCATAGGTAACCTGAACGGTGCAGTTATTATCGGTGTAGAATTTCTTCAGTACATCGCCTGCACTTGGTGTCACAGTAACCTTTGTAAAGTACTCTGCGTTGCCATCGCCCTTAGTAGCATCCTTTGTACAATCAACATCGTGGAAGTATCCGCTAAGAGATGTCCCATCAGCTACTGCCTCAGTTTCAGAGTGATAGTAGGTACCGGCAGCTGCAGCCTTCAGAACTGTAGCAGTAGCTGCAACATCGTAGGCGCTGGTTGTCCAGTAACCTGTGGGATCTGTACCAGCGGCTACTGTTTCTGATACCTTCTTCCAGTAGGTTTGAGCACCAGTTGCGGTAGAAGGTGCAGGGGTTGCGAAAGTATTAGTTGTATAATAACCGGCGGGAACAGAAGCACCATCAGCGAAATCGGTGGAGACCTTCTTCCAGTAAGTACCGGCGGCCAGACCATTAGCAGAAGCAGGTGTAGTCAAAGTGGCATCGGTGTAATAGTGTGCGGGATCTGTACCTGCAACAACGGCTACAGACGCTGTGGGCTTCTTGTAGAATGTCTTTGTACCATCACCTTTGTCGGCAGCCTTTGTCAAAGCAGCATCATGGAAGTAACCCGTAAGGGCAGCCGCATCAGCTACTACTACGTTGTCTATGTAATATACTTCGTCAGTTGTACCTTCTGCAACATAATCCTCGAGTTGGGTATTATCAGAGGTTTTATAATAGAGTAGTGGGGTGTTGATTGCAGGAACAACGGCTGTTTTCAATTGTGTATCACCAGTATCACTGACTTTATATACAAATGCATAAGTGGTGGTTGCGGAAGCATTGACCTTAGCAGCTGTCTTGCGGTAATAAGTACCTGCAGTTAGGTATTCACCTGTTTTGTTAGATGTTATGGTTGCTGGTGTTGTACATGCTTCATCTGTGTAGTATGATGCAATGGCAGCATTGTCAGGTGCAAGTACTGTAGATGCAGCTACAGTCACTTCCTCAACAGCTTTCATATCATTGCCATCCTCACCAGGAACGGCAGTAACATAATCTGTAGTTACAGATGTCAGTTTGATACCATTGCGGCCCTTGAAAGTGCCGGCAGGATATTCTACACATCCGATGTTCAAAGCATCTGATACGGCAGTCTCGCTAAGAATGGTGTGAGGGTTCATACCAGTTGTGTTAATGCTATAGAATTTGCCGTTGGGATCAATGTCCTCCTTGAGGTCTGCACCTTCCTGAACCATTGCATAGATGTCACCTGCAACATACTCGTCCTGACCATTTGTGTTCTTCTGATAAGTGGTGATGCTGGGTGTAGCAACAGTTGTAATTGTTTCCTGATTACCGTCAACCTCATCGTTCAGAACAACAGCATCGAAGGTGATGGGATAGAGGCCAACAGGATCGGAACCTGTACCAGTAGTACCATTGGTGTTCTTCGAAATCTTAAAGATGTAGGTGTAGGCAAAGCCTGACTTCCACATTGCGTAAATCTGAGGTACCTGAGCTGTTGCGCCTGTTACCTTGATGGTCTCACCTGAGCCATCGGTAGAAACGAGTGTGTAGTCGCACTTCAGGTTGAGCACAACACCCTCTTCGTTAGGAAGAACGTACTTGTAGCCCTTGTCATCTGCTGCATCCTTGTGGGTATAGGAGGCTGTTGATGCTGTACGCCCGAGGTAAAGATTACCTGCTGTTTCATTGATTTCAGCTGGAGCCAGATTTGATAGTGGAGAGAACTGTTTTTTAGTAGCGGTGCCAGTACCATCAGTGTAAGCCGCAAAATCGATATGAGCCTGATTAAAATCAGATTTACTACCGTTAGTGCTAGGATTACCGATAGTTGGATATTTTACGGTGAAGGTTCCTTTCTCGTTGAAAGCATTTGCACCAGCATAGAGGGTTGCTGTTGGAGAAGGAGAAGCATCATCGGCAGCCGTGTAGAACTTCACATCCTTTACAGAATAGCCCGGAACTGTCTCGTAAAGGGCCATACGTACCTTTGTGGTAATGTTTCGGAACGTAAGAGACACTTCTTCTTTATAGTTTGCCTCTTCTACGGTCTTCATGTTAGCTACATAGAAACCACTGAAATCATCAGCAGAAAGACCTGTAACGGTATAGGCATTTGTAGCAGCTGTAGCAGGAGTTATAGGGGTTACCACCAGACTACCTGCAGTAAGATCAGTTGCATCAAAGACTTCAGTTTTGTTACCTGTAGAGTAAGCGATGAAGTCATACTGAGCTGTGGAGAAGTCCCAATACTTGATGGTCTGGCTTGCTGCAATATCTGCACTTGCATTGTGGTGCTTGGCCAAACCTACATACTCCCAGTCAGAAGTGTTGGATGTGGTAGTCCCTGCCGAGTTGGCTGTCCATGCTACGTTGTAATGGTCAAAAACCTTGGTATCTGCGAAGGTGCCATCCGCGGTTTCAGTGGTGTTCTTCGCACCATAAACTACAAAGTGATTGTTCAACTTTTCGGCAGCATCAGCTCCGACAAATTCTGCACGGGTCATGCCCTTGAGACCGCTGCTGAAGCGGATGGAGCCATCATACTGATTAGCTACGGGATCAACTTCACCCAGATAGTCACTACTTGTGCAGCTGGTGAGGGTAATGCCTGCGACAGCTGCGAGAATCACATAAAACTTTTTCATAGTTTTTAAAATTAAATAATTAATTAATAATGTTTTGTTTTCTTATTATTGAACTTTGATAACCTTAGTATAATAAACACCATTGTTCTGCGCGTACTTGTCGAAGTAGGTCATACCCTTCACGGCAGTGTCAGAGGTGCCGCAAGCTACCTTGGCTGCTACGTCGTCGATGACATAGAGACCAGTGGTCTGCCGAGGCAGGATGACGCAATAGGTGTATTCGGTACCTTCCTTATGATAGTAAGCTGTGCCATCAACAGGGGTAAGATCAGTCTTGAGGTGGTAGTCTGCACCATCGAAGGTGTAGAGATCTGTTGCAGAAGCAAAGCTTGCATAAGGAACATTGTAGGCTGCCTTGTAGGTCACGCCGTGATTAGTGGTGTAGTAGTAGGTAGTACCTGTCACAGCATAGCCGCTGGCAATGGTGGTGCCTGCTGCATCGAGGTAGAGGTTACCAACACCCTGTCCGACGAAGGCAGTGACGGCATCAGCATTTGCTGCGCTGTTGGGGAAGTAGGTCACACCCTTCTGCATGTCGCCTGCAGGAGCAGCAACCAGAGCATAGCGGTAGAGACCGCTGACAGAGGCTCCGACAGCCTTGGTGACAGGCTGGAACATCTCGTTAGTTGTAGTAGGAGCGGTCTTCGTATAAACGAAGGCGTATGTGCCTGCTTCGGGAGTGAACCTTGCAGCCTTCTTCTTGGTGCCATCAACAGGAATCTCGATGGCATTGCCGTCAACACCATACTGAATAGTGTTGGTCAGCGTCAAAGGCTTTTCGGTCATCACCAGACCGCTGCGACCCTTGACTGTACCAGTAGCTGCATCGTCATCCTGGGTCTGCATAGCATCAACTACATCAGCCTCGGTATATTTTCCTGCAGGCAGCTTGTAGAGCTTAGCCTTGCCCACGAGGTCCTGAAGTTGGCCATTGGCAAGGTCAGGTGTGGTAGCTGCATTGCCGTCGTTCACAGTCACAAAGATGTCACCTGTAGCAGCGAGGTACTCATCGTTGTTGATAACGGTGGAACCCTTCTGATAGGTGGTGATGCTGGGAGTGCTGACAGTGGTAATGGTCTCCTGTGTCTTATCGTTGTCATCAGCATTCACTACAAGAGCGTCGAAGGTAATGGGATAGAGACCTGCGGGATCGCTGTTGACAGTGGTGTCGTCTGGCTTGGTGGGGTCATAGGCACCTGTGTAACCGTTGGTCTTGTCGGAAATCTTGAAGATGTAGGTGTAGGCATAGCCGGCCTTCCACTGTGTGTAGATGCTGGGCACCTGTGCTGTTGCACCCTTCACCACGATGGTCTCACCGCCACCGTCGGTGCTCTCCAGCGTGAAGTTCACGCGAAGGTTGAGGTTTGTACCAGCCTCGTTGGGCAGGTAAGCGGTGTAGTAGTTACCCTCAGCCTCACCAGCGTAGGATGCGGTGTTGCTTGTACGGCCGATGTACACGCTGCCAGGAGTACGCTCACCCTCTTCGGCGATGGTCAGGTTCAGGGAACCGAACTCAACCATTGTAGATTGTGTGCCAGTACCTGAGAAAGCCACGTGAGCCAGGTTGTTGTCGGGGTTAGAAGGATTGTCCGTAGTGGGATAGGTAACAGTGTAGGTACCATTCCTGTAGATGTTGTTGGCAGCCGTAGAGAAGAGGCGCGGTGTGTCGTCCGTCGCATTATCTGCGAGTGCTACGTCAGCAGCTGTGTAGAACTTCACGTCTCTTACGCTGTAGCCAGGAACGGTCTCGTAGATGGCGATACGCACCTTGGAACCCAGGCAACGGAACGTCATGTTGACGGGATCGTCGCCATACTGTGCCTTCTTCACGGTAGTGAGGTCGGAGATGTAGCATTCCTGCAGGTCAGCAGCAGCACCCTTGAAGGTGACAGCGGCTGTGCCGGTAGCATTGGGATTGATGGCAGAAACATATACACTGCCGGCAGGAATCGTGCCAGGATCGGTGTAGATGGCGGTCTTCGAACCAGTTGACCAAGCAATGAAGTCATACTGGGGAGCGCTGTAGTCCCAATACTTAATCTTCTGACTGGTGATGCCATGATCGGCAGCGTGCTGAATGAGGCCCTTGCCGTCATATTCCCAGTTACAACTGTTGGACTCAGTGGTATGAGCAGTATTCTCTTCATATACTACAAGGTAGTTGTCGAAGACAATCGAGCCATTGGTAGAGGCAGATGCGCTGCCTTTCTTACCAGACACAACAAACTTGTTACCCAGTTTGTCGGCTGCTTCCTTGCCAACAAAGTCGGCACGGGTCATACCCTTGCTCAACGAACCGAATACGATACCGACAGAATCTCTCACGTCTTCAGCGACCTGAATGTGGTTAACAACCAGGGGTTCTTCGCTGGTGCAGCTTGCGAGGGTAATGCCTACGGCAGCTGCGAGGATCAAATAATACTTTTTCACCATAAATAAATATAAATTAAATTGTTATTAAAAAATGATTTTTCTTTTCTTGTTTGTTTTCTGTTTCTTGTTAGCTTTTTTAAATTCGGGTGGCATTGTAGTTTTTGTTGGTTAATATTTCTTTTTCTTTAATTTTTCTTTTTCTTATTGCTTATTATTTATTAGAGCCATTTTCGATATTGCGTGATTACGAATTTTCGTTATTCCGAATTGTCGTTATTGTCGCCAAAATCAATCTCCCAGGTTCCTCCGTCTTCGAAGTCCTTCACCACTGCGTTGAAGCCGCTGCCGCCCTTACGCTTGGGGATGGGTACGGTATCCAAATCCAGTTCCACGGTGATGACGCCGCCTTTGTAGCGCTGGCGCACCTGATCGGTGACATCGAACACGAGGGTCGAGTCCATACCATTGTAGAACTGCATCTGCACATCGAGATAGTGACGCTCCTCGTCAACATATTCGTCGGCACGTGAGACGCGGTTGGCGTTCAGGCCGCAGATGCCGAAGGTCATCAATCGTCCACCGATGATATCGACTATCTCTCCGTTCTTAAATTCTTTATCATTCTTCATTCTCACGCCGAAGTTCACGGCAATGGCATCTTTGCCGGCAATGCCGGTATTGAGGCTTGTACTACGTGCCATACCAGAGAGGTTGGCTATGCCAGGCACGGAAGTGATACGGCCGTTGTTCTTGTGCAGGATAACCTGCGGCAAGTAGATATATGTGATGGGTTCAAGCATCATGTCGAGCATTTTCACCCAGATGTTTTCCTTTTCATTATATTCGAAGCCCGTGAGGTCCCTGTTTATCTCGATTCCCTGCTCGATGGCTGAGAAGAGCTGCTCGGGCTGCCAGAACGAGTTCTGGTATTTGGGGGAGTGGTAGCGCACCGTGTTCATCGTCTGGTTGGTGTACGCAACTATCTCTTTGTTGATATCTGCAGGCTCGTCGAAGTGCAAGCTCTGTACACCGTCGATTGTCTCTATATCGTTCCACACCAGGATGTCCCAGAAGCCCCAGTCGTAGGAGCTGCGGAAACTTCTTCCCGTGACATAGTCCTCACGCTTATAGATGCGCTTTCCGAAGGGTATGTCTCCTGTGAAATAGCGTCGCATGAAGAACTTGTTAGGTATGTCGTACTCCAGCTCACCGAAGATTTCCCTGTCTCTGTCATCCCATCCGTAGAACCACTCTTCACGCCAGTTGTAGTTGATACCAAGGTTGAGCTCATAGTTCCAATATACGTCAAGGCGCAGTTCCACGATGGGCCATTCGATGATTGTATTTCCATAGAGGTAGAGGGGCGGCTCGCGGCGACAGCCGGAAAGCGCCATCATACCAATGAAGCTTATCAAGATGATGGGCTTGATAGGCTTAATAGGCTTAATGGGCTTGATGGGCCTAATGAGGCTGAATATCTTAATCATTCCCAGCCCCCTTTCTCTCTTTTTCATAAGGCACAAGAGGATTGTAGTGCCTTGTGGGGTCGGTCTCCTTCGGATAGCTTGTCCCGTCTGTCTTATTGCGGGCCTTGCGGTAGAGGAGATCATAACTCAGGGTAATACCTAATCTGGTAGGACCTATCCATGTGGTCTTGTACTGGCGCTTCTTGAAGAGGCCCGGCTCCAGCGTCCACCTGTAGTAGTAGCGATTGTCGTGGAAGTCGGGATTGACGAGGTTCTCGAACTGGTAGGGATCGTACTTGCAGAAGAAGAGTCCTGCCTGCAGCTGGAACTCCAGACGCCAGTGTCCCTTCTTGGAAAGAGGCAAGACATAGCCTATTCCGAGTCCGCCGCCGCCGCCTTCGCCCATATAGCCGTGGTCTTTGTCGAAGCAGATGCCGAAGATTGTGGCATGTCCATAGGCCTGGAAATATAAGCCCTTGTAAGCTGCACCCTTGCCCTCGGGACGAAGCTCGATGTTACCTTTGCGGAGATAGTAGCGGGCCTCCAACTGGTAGTTGCGCACCTGGAAGTACTTGTGTCCCCAATAGTTCTGCCACCAGGGGAAGTCGAACGATGCACCATAGGTGAAATGGCCGCGCAGGGGGTAGTACTCAATGGCTACGTTGGGGATGGGGCACCACTTGTTATAGCCGCCAGGCATATAAACACCGTAGAGCAGCATGTTGGTCTTGACCGACAGCAGCTCACGACGCGGATAGCGCATCACAACGGAGTCAACGGAGACAACCGGAGTATCGGGAATAACTGGAGTTTCTGGAACCACCACTTCGGGTTCCTCAGGTTTCACGATTTCAACCACAGGCGGCACTACCACAGGCGTCACAGCTACTGGCTGCACAACTGTTGGCGTTTCGGGCTTGACGGGTTTCTCCTCAACCTCGAAGGGAGTGACAGGAACCTCTGGTATAGGTGTCTCTGGAATAACCCTGGGTGCATAGGTCCTTGGTGCACGGAAGAAGAATACGATGCGGGCAGCACGAAGACGGGGGAAGTACTCGCGGAAGAGGCGGAGCCAAAGGGTACCCTGACGGGCAGCGCGCAACGTCGCCTTCAGCTTGTCAATCTGCTTTTTCGGGAGATACTGGTCGCACAAGGTCTGGACATAGCCATAGTCCTTATCGCCCTGACGGCGCATCATCAGACACAAAGTGCGATAGTCCTCTATATCTATTTCCATGTCGAAGCTTCCATCGTCTGGGATAGTGAGGTTCTCCTTGATGAAGTTGAGCATCGTCTCGGCACGCTTCTCACCGAGGAACTTGTTGAAACGGGTGGGACCCTCTGGCGAGGCAGCACCGCGCAGCATAATGTAAACAAGCTCCAACGAGTCGCGGTTGATGAGCGGGAACACTTCCTGCTCCAACTGCATGATGAGCGAATCGCGCTTGGGCAAAGTCCATTTGTTGATGGGGAAAATCACTTTACCAGCGATGTCGAAGAACTCCTCGTCGGTCATCTTCAAGGAATCCCTACCGCTGACGAAGCGGACATAAGAATAGGGGTGATATACGGTGGTATCGACCTTAGCAGGCAAAGCTAAAGGCAATGCAGCAACCTCTCCGATGCCAAAGAAAGACATCGTCAAAGCTACTATCACCGTCGCAAGACGTGAGCTGTATTTTTTATTATATATACACATGCACGTACGCATAGTCTCAAACGGGTGCAAAGGTACAATTATTTATGGAAACTACCAAAGGTAGTAACTTTTCTGCCTTGTTATTTATGAAATTTTTAACTATTTTTAGATTTAACCTACCCACGTTAAGATTTATTAACATTCTGGATTGGGGTTGTTGATGTTATCGTTTTCATATCCTTCAAGTGACGTTTTTCTGCCTTTCGGCTCCCTAAATTCAGTAGGCGTGAGGGCAAAGCGTTGTTTGAAATTGCGGGCAAATATGCTGCTGCTGGAGAAACCGCTGGACGAAGCTACATCGGTTATCGTCATCTCAGGATGTGCGATAAGCATCTTCGCAGCATACTGGAGACGTATATTGTTCAGGAAATCTTTCAGCGAGACGTAGCGGCTACCCTGTGAGAAGGCTGCTCCGATGCGGTCTTTCGACAGGTGGAAACGCTCCATCAGTTGCTGGCGGTCGAGGAGGGGATTCAGGAAAAGATGTTCGCTAATGATGGCCATACGGAGGAATTTGAACAGTTCCTCGTTGGACATGTCGGACAGCCGGGCCTGCTGCTGCTGGATTTTGTTGGAGGTCTCATCGCTGTAGGACAACATATAGTTCTCGTGTACCTCGATGAGTTCGGTGATTTCGCGCGACAACGCCGCGTTCTTCCTGCGGATGGCTATCATCTGACGGAACAGGATGGCGACGAACACGGCAGTAAGCAGGAGAATGGCCGCCAGTCCGAAGGTCAGGAACTTCAGACGCTGTCTTTCTGCCTGTTCCTTGCTCAAGGCCAGTTGTTGTTCCTGCTCGTGGTAACGGCCGGCATATTCCTGGGCCTGACACTTCATGAGTTCGCGGTCGAGTGTTTCCTGAAGGCTGGCTGACATGACCAGGACGGCCTGTCCCCGAGCAGGAGGCAAGCAGGCTGGCAGCCAAACCAAGAAATATGATGTTGTGCAGTCGCATATCATTTTCATAATTTCCGGGTGCAAAAATAATATAAAGTATTATATGAAAGGACAAAAAAATTACAATCTGTAAGCAAACACAAGAATTTAATAGTGAGCCATTTTTTTCTTCCAATTTATCTGCAATTTTGAGCCCTCAAAAACTTTTTTCGACAGGAACAAAAATTTTTAGAAAAAAATGAATGGTGTTTGAACAATATTTTGTACCTTTGCCGCCAAATGTTCATAAAGGACAAAAAACTACCCCAACAAAACATATATAAAATACGTATTCAAATAACAATTAAGTTAAAACCATAAAATGAAGAAGCATCTCATTGCACTCATCGCTACTGTGGCCGCACTTTTTACCGTCACACCCTACGCAACAGCCTACGATTGTGAAGTCGATGGCATCTACTATTGCCGTATCTCCGCCACGGAACTACAAGTGTCAAACAAAGTGTTCTCAGACCAGAACAGCACAGCTTATACCGGAGCCATCACCATACCGGCCCAGGTGACATACAACGGCAAGAATTTCAACGTGGTATCTATCGGCGAATATGCTTTCCGCGACTGTTCTTCCCTCACGTCGGTCACCATCCCCAATAGCATCACGTCGATAAAGAGCTACGCTTTCTACGGCTGCAGCGCCATCGTGAACCTCACCATACCGACAAGCGTCAAGGAAATTGGCATGGGAGCCTTCGAAGGATGCTCCTCATTGTCACAAATGATTCTGCCTCAAGGACTACCCGTCATTGAAGACGAGACATTCTACGGATGTTCGTCACTCCAGGGCGTCGTCATCCCCTCCAGCATAACAGCTGTCGGCGAAGAGGCTTTCTCACGCTGCAATTCTCTTATCTCCATCTACTGCTTCCCCGCAACTGCACCCGAATGCGAAATGACCGCATTCACGAAAGTGGACCGCACATGGTGCACACTCTACGTTCCGAAAGGTGCAAAGGGCTATTTGGAGAACCCTGCATGGAGTGAATTTTTCATCGAAGAATTTAACAAAAAAGCTGAAGACGTCAACTTCAACGCCATCGTGAAGTAAAGAGCCTCCCTCTCTGGAGCCCCTCTGTTCCCCCTCTGTTCCCCCTCTGTCCCCCCTCTGAACGGGGGGAATATTTTTGCCCCAAATGGAACACAGACAGAGACAAGAAGTGCCCTTATTTGCCCATTTCATCGGGAGATTTTGATTTTTGGAGGAAGTTAATGGGAAGTTAAAAGGGAAGTTAAAAGGGAAGTTAAAAGAGGAGTTAAAGGGGGAGTCTTAAATCTGAAACTTAAGAAAAAAATCTTTACACCCTGTAAATTTTCTTTGCCAGGTGTTTATATTTACACAAAAACCATAACGAAAACCAAAACGAAAACGAAAACCATAACAGTTTTCAGAGTTCAAGAATTTTTTAGGCTTGAAAAGCCGGTGTTTTTGCTTTTGGATGTTTGTAATAACGATAGTTCTTGTGATAAGTGGTATGACTTAGGCTTACAAACACGGGAATTTACTAATGAGCCGAATAAAGTATTTATAGAACCTCGATATAGGGCTTTGCCCTATATTTTTTCCTTTTTGCTTGCAAATATGAAAAAAATGTTGTACCTTTGTAGGCGAAAAAAAGAAGTTAAGCCAGTAAAGCTGGCTGGAAGTTAAAAAGGAAGTTAAAAAAGAAGTTAAAGTGGAAGTTAAAGTGGAAGAAACTCAATTGAACCCGCAGGAATACAGTGCCTCGAACATACAGGTGCTGGAAGGACTGGAAGCCGTACGTAAACGCCCCGCCATGTATATCGGCGACATCAGCGAGAAGGGCTTGCACCACCTCGTCTATGAAACCGTAGATAACTCAATCGACGAGGCACTGGCCGGCTATTGCACGCACATCGAAGTAACCATCAACGAGGACAACAGCATCACCGTGCAGGACAACGGTCGAGGCATTCCCGTCGATATGCACAAAAAGGAGCACAAGAGCGCCCTGGAAGTCGTCATGACAGTGCTACATGCCGGCGGTAAGTTCGACAAAGGCAGCTACAAGGTCTCCGGCGGTCTGCACGGCGTGGGTGTGAGCTGCGTCAACGCCCTTTCTTCCAAGATGGTCAGCCAGGTCTATCGCGACGGCAAGATTTACCAGCAGGAATACAGCATCGGCAAACCCGTGACGGGCGTAGAGGTGATCGGTACGACCGAACTGCGCGGCACACGTCAGCAGTTCTGGCCCGACAAGACCATTTTCACCACTACCACTTATAAATATGACATCCTGGCCAACCGTATGCGCGAGCTGGCATACCTCAACGCCGGCATCACCATCACGCTGACCGACCTGCGACCAGACGAGGAGGGCAACACAAAGACCGAGAAATTCCACAGCGAAGGCGGTCTGCGCGACTTCGTACGCTACATCGACAGCAGCCGTACACACCTCTTCGACGACGTCATCTACCTCAATACCGAGAAGCAGGGCACACCCATCGAGGTGGCCATCATGTACAACACAGCCTACTCGGAGAACCTGCATTCCTACGTCAACAACATCAACACCATCGAGGGTGGTACACACCTCCAGGGCTTCCGCATGGCTTTAACACGCGTCCTGAAAAAGTACGCGGAAGAGAAGCACGAGAAGGAATTGGAGAAGTTGGCCAAGAACAGCGTGGAAATCAGCGGCGAGGACTTCCGCGAGGGTCTCACGGCGGTCATCTCCATCAAGGTGGCTGAACCGCAGTTCGAGGGTCAGACAAAGACAAAGTTAGGCAATAGCGAAGTGGCTGGTGCCGTGCAGCAGGCTGTGGGTGAGGCACTTACAAACTACCTCGAAGAGCATCCGCGTGAGGCTAAGCTCATCGTAGATAAGGTGCTGCTTGCAGCTCAGGCCCGTGTGGCAGCCCGCAAGGCGCGTGAGAACGTGCAACGCAAGAGTCCCATGAGCGGCGGCGGACTGCCAGGCAAACTGGCAGACTGCTCGGACAAAGACCCAGCCAACGCAGAGCTGTTCATCGTCGAGGGTGATTCCGCAGGCGGTTCAGCAAAGCAAGGCCGCAATCGTCACTTCCAGGCCATCCTGCCCATCCGCGGTAAGATTTTCAATGTGGAACGCGTGATGTGGAACAAAGCATTCGAGCACGAAGAGGTGAACAACATCATCCAGGCCCTGGGTGTGAAGTTTGGCCTCAACCCCGACGACTACAAGGAAGCCAACTACGACAAGCTGCGCTACTACAAGACCATCATCATGACCGATGCCGACGTCGATGGTTCGCACATAGACACCCTGCTCATGACACTCTTCTTCCGCTACATGCCGCAGCTCATCAAGGACGGACGCCTCTACATCGCCACGCCCCCACTCTATCGCTGCACCTACGGCAAGGTGGAGGAGTACTGCTACGACGAGGATGCACGCATCCGCTTCATCCAAACCTACTGTGGCGGCGACGCTGACGATACGAAGCTGCACACTCAGCGCTACAAAGGTCTGGGCGAGATGAACCCCAAGCAGTTGTGGGAAACCACCATGGACCCCGAACAGCGCCGCCTGAAGCAAGTCACCATCGACGACGCAGCCGAGGCAGACTATGTCTTCTCCATGCTCATGGGCGAGGACGTAGGTCCCAGAAGGGAATTCATCGAGAAGAACGCGACCTTCGCGAATATCGATGCCTAGGACATCCTAGGACATCCTAGGGTTTCCTAGGACATCCTAGGGCTTCCTAGGGCTTCCTAGGATTTCCTAGCCTCTCCTAGAAAAAAAAAGGCAGCTCGATGAGCTGCCTTTATCCGTTATAGCGAAAAGATTTGGCTTTTTTAGCCGAGCTTCTGAATGTACTTTGCCAACTTGCTCTTCAGATTGGAAGCCTTGTTCTTGTGAATGACGTTGATCTTTGCCAACTTGTCAAGAGCCTTCTGAACGCTGGGATACATCTCAATGGCTGCGGCCTTGTCGGTCGTAGCACGAAGCTTGCGCACTGCGTTACGCATGGTCTTTGCGTAGTATCTGTTGTGGAGTCTTCTCTTCTCCTCCTGACGAATGCGCTTCAATGATGATTTGTGATTTGCCATCTTATTATTTCTTATATTATTATTTTAACTTTTCAATTTTTCAACTTTTTGGTAGTCCCTAGGAGAGTCGAACTCCTCTTTAGAGAATGAAAATCTCTCGTCCTAACCGATAGACGAAGGGACCCTACCCCTGGCTTTTAGCCTGTGCTTTTGAGCATGGGGGCTCAATTGCGGGTGCAAAGGTATAACAATTTCTGAGACTGGCAAAATAAAATCAAGGAAAAATGTCACTTAACATGAATTTTTCCTGTTTCATACCTCTAGATTGGCACTTTATAACTAACTTTGTATGTTAGTAAACAAAAAAATCCTCCCCATTCACGGGCAATTGCCTGATGGTAGCAGAGCAATTGGGGAGCATATGCGACGGAGGGCAAAAGTTAGAGGGGGTCTTTATGGTTGAGACAACACAAGGCATCGTACTGCACTATAACCGCTACAACGACGACAGCGCCATCGTGGTTATCTTCACCCTGTCGCACGGCAGCTTGCCATTCAAGGTGCGCGACCGCCGACAGCAACGCAAAGGCGGCCTGCACATAACATTACTGCGTCCCCTCAATATCGTTGAACTGGTGTTCGATTTCCGTCCCTCGGCATCGCTACAAAAGATTCAGGAGCTGCATCTTGCCCACTGCTACACCTCCCTACCCTACCACCCCATCAAGGAGACAGTGGCATTGTTCCTGTCGGAGTTCCTGCACGGTGCTCTGCGCAGTGAGATACAGAATGCCGAACTCTATCATTATTTACAATATAGCTTGCAATGGCTCGATGCTGCCAACGAGGGACTGGCTAATTTCCATGTAGCCTTCCTCATCCGTCTGACACATTACTTGGGCTTCTGGCCAAACATAAAAGACAAGGAAAGCCTGCCGTACTTCGACCTGCGTGACAGCATTGTCACCTACACAGAACCGCCGCATAGCTCCTTCCTCAAAGGTGAGGAAGCAGCCATACTGCCAAAACTTCTTCGGATGAACTTGCGGAATATGCACAAATTCCGCCTCACACGCCAACAGCGGACCCGCATACTGGACGTGCTGACCCTCTATTACCAATTGCACGTACCCGAGTTCCGCAACCTGCGCTCACTCTCCGTACTACGGGAGGTGTTGGCATAGGGGTATGGAGCAAGAAGAAAAGGTAAGATTTTTTTGTCCCTTGCTACCCCCTACGAACGACCTTGCTACCCCCTACGAACGACCTTGCTACAGATTTTGCAAAATGTAAAAGATTTTTACTATAAGTTAAACGGTATCCCCATTGTCGGGGTCTCGGATTCCTGAGCGGGATTGCTCTTTTCCTTGATTTTGTTTATCTCTTCCTTCGTTCGGTTATAGGCTGGACGGGCATCGACCATCGAAATGATATCGTCGCTGTCGAGGTCTTCGTCGGTGAAGATGTAGGTGTTGTGGCGGCGACGACGTACCGGAGTACCGGTCGATGAGCCATAGTAGAAGCCTGCACGCTCCTCGTTATAATCCTCGCGTTCCTGATCAACAGCCGTCTTCTCCAACTCCTTCTGCTCCACGATGCTCCGAACACCCGGCACGTTTTGCAGACCGAAGCCAGTGGCAAGCAGCGTAATCTTCACCTTATCGCCAAGGGAGCTGTCAGTAGCCAAGCCCCACTTCGTCTCCACATCCTTACGGAAGCGGCTCATAAAGTCGTTCACCTCGTTCATCTCCTCCATCATCAGGTTGCCCGTCTCATTCTCACTGCAGAAGTTGATGTTGAGCAGCACCTTGCGAGAATTGAAGATGTCGTTGTTGTTGAGCAAAGGACTGTTGAGTGCCTCGTCGATAGCCTTCGTAACGCGGTTCTCGCCCTCACCGTAGCCAGTACTCATAATGGCCACACCACCGTCCTTGAGGACCGTCGTAACATCCTGGAAGTCCAGATTGATGGTGCCGTGCATGGTGATAATCTCCGCAATGCTCTTGGCAGCGATGCTCAGCGTATCATCCGCCTTGGCAAAGGCGTTGATGACGGTCAGCTCGGGATAAATCTCACGCAGACGCTCGTTGTTAATCACCAACAGGGCATCCACATGCTTGGCAATCTCCTCCACACCGTCTAAGGCCTGGTTGATTTTCTTATTGCCTTCGAACTTGAAGGGAATAGTGACGATACCGACCGTCAGGATGCCAGCATCCTTGGCACACTGAGCGATGACGGGTGCAGCACCAGTACCTGTGCCACCGCCCATACCAGCCGTGATGAACACCATACGTGTACCATCGTTGAGCATCTCCCTGATATCGTCGATGCTTTCCTCGGCACGCTGGCGGCCCACCGCAGGATTGTTGCCTGCGCCAAGACCATCCTTGCCCAGTTGCAAGTGATTTGGTACAGGAGAGTCGCTAAGCGCCTTCTTGTCTGTATTGCACACCACGTAGGTCACATCGTGAATGCCTTCGCGGTACATGTGGTTGATGGCATTGCCGCCACCACCGCCTACGCCCACCACCTTGATGATGCAAGGATTCTCAGTCTGGCGGAAATTGAAGTTAATGCCGCCCATGGGCTGTATGTTCTTTTCTTCTGTCATAGCTATGTCGTTTTAGGGTGATTTTTATCAAACTTTCTCGTCTTCGCCTTCGGACTCATCGGAAAGCATCTTCTCTATCGTTTTCCAAATACGGCCAAAAGTGAATGGTTTCTTATCGGAAGGTTCTGGAGTAATCGTAGGATTCTGATCACTCTGATCAACAGGTTCTGGCTCATCCTTCTTATCCTCATCGAAAGTGAAGGTCTTCTGTACGGGATCCTCGGAAGCCTCGCCTACGCAGTTCTCCTTACCTGCCAGCAGCAAGCCGTAAAGCGTATTGAGACGATCCGGGTCGCCTGTCTGCACGCCAAACGAAACGTTGAGATTCTCGGGCAAGCCCTTCACTATACGGATGTTGAGGTCGCCGCCTGTCTGTCTGGCAAAAGCATCCTTAAGATCAGGGATACGTGCAGCACCACCTGTCACGATGATGCCAGAAAGCATCTTGTCCTTGTAGGCCGAGATATGATGGCATACGTTGGCAATAATCTCCTCGTAGCGTGCCTCCACGATTTCCTGCAATTTCTCTTCGTCCTCCGTACGGTTGAAACTCAAGTTTATCTTCTCTCCCGTCCTGTCTTCACTGTCAGAACGGTAGGCAGTACCATACTTCTTCTTCAGTTCCTCTGCCTCCTCTGCCTCCACCTTGAGACTGGTGATGTCGCTCGTCACATTCGAGCCGCCAAGAGGTATGACACAGAGGTGACGAAGGATATTATTGGAATAAACACTCACTGTAGTCGTGTCGGCTCCCATATCGACCAATGCACAGCCGGAGCGCTTCTCGTTGGCCGTAAGCAAGGCATTCGCTTCACACAAAGGCGAGATGAACACCTCCTGCACCTCCAGACCGGCACCTGCCACACATTTACGGATATTCTCCTCCAACGTGGGACGTGCAACGATATTGATGAAATTGGCCTCGAGCATCTCGGCCTGCATACCGACAGGGTCAACAACACTGCGACTGCCAATAGTGAACTCCTGCGGCACGACCTCCTTTATTTCCGCGTTGGGATAAACGACACCACTGTTGGTGTCGCGCATCTTGTCGATGGTCTTGTGCGAAAGAAGTTCCAGACCATCGAACTGCAGAAGCACACGGTTGTGTACAGAACGCAACGACTGTCCGCTCAAGCCAACATAAACGCTATTGACCTTGACGCCCAGTTTGTCGTTCAATTTGCCAATAACATGTGACAGCGCCTGAGTCGTTTTGTCAATGTTGTCGATGATACCCTTGCGAATAGTGTTAGACGATTCTTCCTGGGCAAAGGCAAGTACCTGCATACTGCCGTCGGGTTCTCTCTTGCCTGCGATGGCGCGTATAGCTGTCGATGCCAGCTCTACGGCGATGATAATGTCTTTTTCTGCTCCCATATTATTTGATATTTTGATTGTTGGCTTTAGTACATACTATCTGGTTATCGTAAGCCAGACTGATAGTCCGGTATTTGTTCCAGCCCACACGTTCCAATCCCTCACGATAGAAGACGCGCAGGCGGTCCAGTTTCTCCTGGAAGTTATCCATACTTCCCAGTTCTATGACATGTTGTCCGACACGTGGATACAATACAATCTCCTTCGGGCTTATCACGTGTATCTGCTCTATCTGCTCTCTCCAAAAGAGGTCGTCACGTAGAAACATGGCAAACTTCAGCAACTGCCCAGAGGCAAATGCTTCCGTCACATTGCCCGTAGCGATGCACAATTCCACGTTGAAACTGGCAGTCGGCATTTTCAGGCCAGTACTGGACAAGTAGTAGTCCTCTCCTTTCTGGCTGATGACATGCAACACAGGCTGTTGCGGGACGACTATGATGCAGAGCTTACCCGCTGCATTATAAAAGCAGGAAGCACGTTCGATGTGCGATTCCTTGAACATCAACTGTTCGATCTGCTCCAGGTTGATATCGCATATCTTCATCCCCTCGGGCGAGATCTTGTTTTTGGTCAGGATGGAGCGAATATACTCCTCGGTGATGAAGTCTTCCTGAATGGTGTCGATAATCTCGACACTCACACCCTCGCAAATCCTGTTCTCAGCGGGGTTGCTAAACCTCTTGACAGCAAACACAAGGTAAATCACCACTGCCAAAAGCATGAATATCTTAAAAGCTGTTTTCATGATAGAGGTTGCAATATTACTGTTATCTGTGGAACATAGTTTTCGATGTCGCCTGCTCCCAGTGTGACAAGCACATCAAAGCCACCCTGACGCACCACGTCGAGGATTTCCTCCTTGCTGCACATCTGCCGCTTGATGCCAGGTTTGAGATTGTCATAGATAAGGGCACTCGTCACACCCGAGATGGGCAGTTCGCGTGCCGGATAGATATCCACGATGCAGACATCATCCACAAGGGAGAGCGCATCGGCAAACTCATGGTAGAAGTCACGGGTACGGGTATAGAGATGGGGTTGGAAGATGGCCTTGATACGACGTCCTCGGTAGAGCTCGCGTATGCTCTCAAGGCTGCGGCGTATCTCTTCAGGATGATGGGCATAGTCGCTCAGATAGACCATGCGGTCTGTGCGTATATGGAAATCGAAGCGCCTATCCACGCCACTGAAAGAAGCCATGCCGCGACGTATCTCCTCGGCTGTAGCACCTGCTATCTGTGCCAAAGCCATAGCAGCTATGCCGTTCTCGATGTTGACACTGACCGGAACACCAAGCTCGATGCCGGAAATGTTGCCTAAGGGCGAAACGAGGTCGAAAGTGATACGACCGTCACCGATGCAGACGTTTTCTGCATGGAAATCACCGCAATCGCGGCTGTAGGTATAGACAGTAACGCCCTTCTGCACATCGGCCTGCATCTTCAGCCCTGTATGCATGATGAGATAACCACCTGGCAGAATCAGGCTGCTGTACTTGCGGAAACTCTCCAAATAGGCTTCTTCCGTACCATAGATATCAAGGTGGTCCGCATCGGTGGCCGTGATGACACTGGCGTATGGGGTGAGCCAATGGAAGGAACGGTCGAACTCATCTGCCTCGATGACCACATAGGGACTCTTTTGGCTCAGGATGTAGTTCGTACCATAGTTCTTAACGATGCCTCCCAAGAAGGCGTTGCAATCCACATGACTCTGATGAAGCATGTGTGCCGCCATGCTCGACGTGGTGGTCTTGCCATGAGTACCAGCCACACAAAGCCCCTTTAGAGCATGCGTCAAGGTGCCAAGCACTTGGGCACGTTTCTGTATCTCGAAGCCCTGCTGACGGAAATACGTCAGCTCAGTGTGCTCCGCAGGGATGGCAGGCGTATAGATGACCAGCGTACTCTCCTTGTCGCGGCACTGGACAGGAATGAGGTCCACGTTATCCTCGTAGTGAACAAGGGCCCCCTCCTTGCAGAGCTGCTCAGTCAAGTCACTTGGCGTCCTGTCATAGCCACCCACTGTGATGCCGCGGCTCAAGAAGTAGCGCGCAATGGCACTCATGCCTATGCCACCAATACCCACGAAATATACGGCCTTTATCTTCATTACTCTTTTCGTTATTTCGTTATTTCGATATTTCGACCTTAATCTCTAATTTAATCACGCTTGCCGGGCAAGCTTGATTACCTCCTCCGCTATGATACGTGCCGAATCACGCAGAGCCATTGCAGCAGCATTTCTGCCAAGCAACTGAAGTTTATCAGCATCGGAGACCGTCTCCAAAGCAAGCGGGATAAGTTTCTCAGGAGCCTCTGCATCGCGCACAAGCAGTGCCGCCTGACGATTGACGAGTGCCATTGCATTGTGCGTCTGATGGTCTTCTGCCACATTGGGACTGGGTACCAAAATAGCAGGCTTGCCCAACAGACAAAGCTCACTGACAGTACCTGCACCAGCACGGCTAATGACAAGGTCTGCCAAATGGTATGCCTGGTCCATGCGACCAATGAAGTCCGTAACGACAAGATTGGTTGGCTTGCCTTTTACGTCAAGCAGTTTTTCTATTTCCTTGTGATAGTAGCTGCCTGTCTGCCAAATGAATTGTACAGACGAAGCGGCGATTCGCGAGAGATTCTTCATGACACTCACGTTCAAGGTACGTGCCCCCAGACTGCCACCGATAAGCAGGATGGTTGGCTTTGCAGGATTAAGACCGAAAGTCGCGGCACACTCCTCGCGCGTCAGGGAATCGTTGAGCAAGCTCTGTCGTACAGGATTGCCAGTCAGCAGGATGCGGTCCTTGGGGAAGAAACGCTCCATGCCCTCGTAAGCAACACATATCTTGCTGGCTTTCTTAGCCAATGTCTTATTGGTCAGGCCAGCAAAGCTATTCTGTTCCTGAATGAGACAGGGAATGCCCAGCTCATACGCAGCATTGAGCGTTGCTGAGCTGGCATAACCGCCTACGCCCACAGCCACATCGGGCTTGAACTCGCGCAGGGTCTGTTTGACCATTCGCTTGCTACGCAGGAAGTCCCTCAAAACACCAATGTTGCCAGGCCTCCATAAGGGGCGAAGCAGACCGCGCACTGGCAGTCCGATTATCTCGTATCCGGCAGCTGGCACACGCTGCATCTCCATCCTGCCCTCAGCCCCCACGAAAAGAATCTTCACATCGGGGTTCGCCTCGCATAAGGCATTGGCAATGCTCACAGCAGGGAAGATATGACCTCCCGTACCACCACCGCTTATTATGACTCTTAATTCATCCATTCTATCTTATTCGTTATTTCGATATTTCGACATTTTGACATTTCGATATTTCGTTATTTCGACTCTAAGCCCGAATCCAAAACCACCGGCTTGCGCTTTGCCGTGTGGCTCACACTCAATATCATACCTATATATATACAAGTAATAAAGAGACTCGTGCCACCTCGGCTGACAAGCGGCAAAGGTTGTCCGGTGACAGGGAAAGCTCCCACAGCCACTGCCATATTCATCATGGCCTGCACCACAATCATCAATGCCAGTCCCATAACCAGATAGGAAGGGAACAGTGCCTTACACTTGCGGGCGATACACATAGAGCGATACATGAGCACTAAATACAGGCTCAATACAAGGATAGCACCAAAGAGCCCTAACTCCTCGATGACAATGGCATAAATGAAGTCAGAGAAAGCTTGCGGGATGAAGTCGCGTTGCCTGCTATTGCCAGGACCGCGACCGATAATGTTGCTCGTAGCAATTGCGACCTTGGCGTATGCCTTCTGCGGATTCTCCTGGGGATTGTATTTGTGAGGATCTTCTGGTCGCTCCTGCTTGTCTGTGATGCGATGCACCCAAGTCGGCACGCGATGCAATGGACCTGAGGACATGCTCCATGTCTCAAGTGTCTCTTCAGGAATTGAATGAGCAATGGCAAAGATGCTACCGATGCCAAACATCCCTAAGCAAAGCGCACCAATGAGTATCTTCTTGCGTATCTGTGCATAGAAGCAAATACCAAACATCACAAGGGCAATAATGAATGCGGTGGAAGCATTCTCCGTAAGGATAAGCAGAATCGTGATGAAGGCTGTAATGGCCACAATCTTGAAACCTATGGGGCTGGCTCCTTTCTCGTCGCGAAGCGAGGAAAGAATGAAGCAACTGAAACCCACAAGACTCAGTTTGGCTATCTCGCTCGGTTGGAAACGTATGAATCCAATCTGTATCCAGCGCCCTGCATCATTCGTCTTCTGACCGATAGCCAACACAGCTATAAGCAGGAATATAGAGAGGAACATGCCGATGGTACAGAACAACTTGAAGTAGTTGCAAGGAATGAAATGCACCAGCCAAGCAATGAAGATGCCCATCAGCATGAAAGCACCATGCTGCATGATGGGTCCCCAGTATGCTCCTGAGCCAAAAGTCATACGCGAACTGGCACTATACACCTCAATCAGTGAGATTGCACACAGGATAAGGAACACCGCCCAGATGCCCAGGTCGCCGTGTATTAAAGTCTTGTTCCTTAAATTATCGAGTTTCATTGGTTATTATAGGTCTAATGGGTCTTATAGGTTTCTCACTTGTTCGCAGAACTGCTCACCGCGATCCTCCATGTTCTTGAAGAGGTCGAAACTGGCGCAACATGGACTGAGCAGAACGGTATAGCCAGGCTTCGCCATACGATTGCATGCCTCCACACAGTCCTTCATATTGTGGGTGTCGGCCACTGGGATGCCCAAGCCGTCGAAAAAGGCATGCAGCTTGCTGTTATCGGCACCGAGATAGACCAAACCGGCACACTTCTTCTGTACCAATTCCTTGATGGCATTGTAGTCATTACCCTTGTCCTTGCCACCGATGATGAGGATGGTGGGAGTAGTCATGCTTTCCAAGGCATACCAGCAAGCATCGACATTGGTAGCTTTGGAGTCATTGATGTATTGCACACCACCTACACGTGCCACCTTCTGCAAGCGGTGCTCCACACCCTCAAAGTCACTCAGGCTCTGGCGCAACGTGGCATCGTCTATTCCGCTGATGTGTGCTGCAATACCGGCAGCCAGACTGTTGTACATGTTATGCTTGCCATGCAGACTCAGGCTCTCCTGCTCCATATTGAAGGGCGTGGGATACTCGATGACATACTTCCCATCGGCAATGTAGCCTATCATGCCGGTCTTCTTGACGATGCTGAAGGGGCACATCTTCGCCCTGATACCATACTTCTTAAGTTCTGCCGTGATGATAGGGTCGTCGTTCCAGTAGATGAAGGCATCCTCCTCAGTCTGGTTCTGCAGGATACGCATCTTGGCATCGGTATAGTTCTGCATCGAATTGTCATAGCGGTCCAGATGGTCGGGCGTTATATTGAGCAGAATAGCAATATTGGCACGGAATGCGTACATATTGTCCAACTGGAAGCTGCTGAGCTCGATGATGTAATAATCGTAGGTCTTGCCCTCGGCAATCTGCAGAGCCAGACTGCGACCGATGTTGCCTGCCAGACCTGCATTATAGCCTGCCTTCCGGAAGATATGGTATATAAGGCTGGTCGTTGTGGTCTTGCCGTTGGAGCCCGTGACACATATCATCTTGGCATCGGTATAGCGTCCGGCAAACTCTATCTCACTGATGATAGGGATGCCAGCGTCGCGTACCTTGCATACCATAGGTGCATCCTCTGGGATGCCAGGACTCTTCACCACCTCGACCGCATTGAGAATAAGCGATTCTGTGTGCTTCCCCTCCTCCCAAGGCACGTCATACTCACGAAGCACATCTTTATAGTTCTCCTTTATTCGCCCCATATCGCTGACGAAGACATCAAAGCCTTTCACCTTTGCCAGCGCAGCAGCTCCGACACCGCTTTCAGCAGCTCCAAGTATCACAATTCTTTTCATCCTATCTAATCTTCAATGTTACGATGGCGAGAGCCGCCATGATGATTGTTACTATCCAGAAGCGAACGGTTATTTTCGACTCCAACCAGCAGCCCCTGGGCCAATTGATGAGTACCTTGAAATCAGAAGGCAATTGTCCGGGTTTGACACGAAACGTGTCGTGCAACGGAGCTCGCTTGATGACACGCCATTTCTGCCCGCGACGATTGCCTCTGCGGGCATAATTAGTCTGCAGCAACACGCTCAAGCTCTCCATAAAGAAGACAAAGCAGAGCAACGGCAGAAGCAATTCCTTATGTATGATAATGGCTGTGACACCAATGATGCCACCAATGGCCAGACTGCCGGTATCACCCATGAACACCTGTGCCGGATAGGCATTGTACCAAAGGAAGCCGATAAGTGCACCCACGAAGGCACAGATGAAGATAACCAGTTCCTCGGAACCCGGTATATACATAATATTCAGATAGGCTGCCATGTGTATATGACTGCTGACGTAAGCCAATATGCCCAGTGCTATACACATGATGGCTGCGTTGCCGGCACACATGCCGTCCATGCCGTCGTTCAGGTTCGAACCATTACTTACTGCCATGACGATGAACGTGGTAACAATAACAAAGAATATCCATCCAGCTGCAGTCCTGTACTTGCCCAAGAATTGAAAGATGTTGGCATAGTTGAGGTTATTGTTTTTGACAAAGGGAATGGTGGTAATGGTGCTCTTGACCTCTTCGCTGCGATGCTTTACAACCTGCTCAATGCCCTGGCGCTCATCCTCGATGTTCTCGCAGATGACAGCATCAGGACTCAGCCATAGTGTCAGGCCGATGACCAGCCCGAGAACAGCCTGCCCTAAGAGTTTGTAGATGGGGCGCAAACCATCCTTAGTGACCTTCATTTTGATGTAGTCGTCGGCAAAGCCCAGTGCTCCAAGCCATATTGTGGTGAAGAGCATAATCAGCATATAAATATTGCGCAGTCGGCCCAGGAGCAGGCAAGGCACCAGTGTAGCAATAATAATGATGATACCACCCATTGTGGGCACACCTTTCTTCTCCACACCATAGGGATCGATGCTTACATCACGCTGAGCCTCGCTGCCATGATGTGCCTTCATCCATTTGACGAAGTACTGGCCAAACCACATGGATATGAGCAGGCTCAGCACCAACGTAAGTACTGCACGGAAGGAGATGTAGTGCCACAGGTTAGCACCCGACACTCCAAACTGGCCTAAATATCTGAAAAAATAGTATAACATCTATATTATTTACTATTTACTATTTATTTACTATTTATTAATTAGTCAATGTTAAACGCTTCGCGAATCACTTCGTGGTCGTCGAAGTGATGCTTCACTCCCTGAATGATTTGATAGTCTTCGTGTCCCTTACCGGCAACAAGGATGACATCACCAGGCTGAGCCATCGTGCAGGCTGTGCGGATGGCTTCACGACGGTCCACAATGCTGATAACACTGCGACGCTGTGAGGCATCGAGGCCGGCTAACATATCATTGATAATCTCCTGTGGTTCTTCATTGCGAGGATTATCGCTGGTAATAATGACACGGTCGCTATGCTTCACTGCCTCCTGTGCCATAAGGGGACGCTTCCCCTTGTCACGATTGCCGCCAGCACCACAGACAGTCCAACACTTGCCGCGTCCCTGCAGCACCTCGTTAATGGTAGTAAGCACATTGACCAGAGCATCAGGTGTATGGGCATAATCGACGATAGCCGTAACACCTTCCTTAGAGCGGATAGCTTCGAAACGACCATTGACGGGCTTCTGGGCACTAAGCAGCACCAGCGCCTGCTGAGGGTCAACACCCAACATGACTGCAGTCCCATAGACAGCAAGCAGATTGCTGACATTGAAGCGCCCAACAAATTGTACGCTCACCTCCCGACCGTCAATCTCCAGGTCCATGCCCTCGAAACTCTCCTCCATAATGCGGGCCTTGAAGTCGGCTGCAGAATGGAGCGAATAGGTCTTTACTTTTGCAGCGCAGTTCTGTACCATCACCATTCCGTTACGGTCATCAGCATTGATGATGGCAAAGGCATCCTTGGGAAGAGCATCGAAGAAGCCTTTCTTGGCATCACGATAGTTCTCGAAAGTTCCATGATAATCGAGATGGTCGCGAGTAAGATTGGTGAAGATACCTCCGGAGAAAACAAGACCGCCTATACGCTTCTGACTGACACTGTGGCTACTCACCTCCATAAAGGCATAGGCACAACCCGCGTCGGCCATCTGTCCGAGCAGGCGGTTCAGAGTGATGGGGTCTGGAGTAGTGCACTCTGTGGGCACGGGTTCTCCGTCAATATAATTGCAGACGGTACTGCAAAGACCGCACTTATACCCAAGTCCGCGGAAGATATTATATAGGACAGTAGCAATGGTGGTTTTGCCATTAGTGCCTGTCACACCGATGAGGTGCATCCTCTGAGTCGGATCTCCAAAAAAGTGTGTAGCCAAGATGCCCACCACATCCTCTGTATTGGGATAGACGAGATAGGTAACGTCTTTAACAGTCGTTTCGGGCAGTTGTTCGCATACCACCACTATGGCACCCAGTTCTATAGCCTTGCCGATGAAGGTATGGCCATCCACCTGTGTGCCTCGCATAGCCACAAATGCTGCACCTTTTTGAATGCGGCGACTGTCTATCTCAATGCCAGTCACTTCTTTATCAATGCTACCCACTATTTGCTGTGGTTTGCAGTCTTGTATCAGTTGTTGTATGTTCATTATTATCAGAGTATTCAGAGTGTTTGAGTATTCAGAATTTCTTGGGCGAAGCTGTTAGCGTAATGGTATTCCCTTTGGTGGCAAAGGAACCCGGGGCGATGTCTTGTTTGACAATCTGTCCGAAGCCGTTAATGCGGACACGCATGCCACGTTTCTGCAATGCATAGACAGCATCTTTTGCTCCCATTCCGGTTACATCGGGAACTTTGGTCAGCGACATAGTGTCGGATTCTGCCACATCGAGCCGCTTATCTGTCAGACCCATACCCTCAACAATGGCTTCTGCACGTTTCCTGCTTCCCTTTGTTACCTCAGGAACGAAAACGGAGTTGCTGTCGGCTGCCAATGCTGCACTGCGCACAGAGTCGCGAGACATGATATACTGTGATATTTCGCTGAAGACCGGTCCACACTGGCCACCGCCAGACGGATATGGCTGCTGATGCTTTATGCACACGATACAACTATATTTTGGATTATCGCTGGGGAAGTAGCCGCAGAAGCTCACCATGTGCTTACGGCCGTATCTGCCATTTTCACTGAACATGGCTGTTCCCGTCTTTCCGCTCACCTTGAAAAGTCTGCCGCCATTGCCTGCCTTCTTGCCGAGTCCGCCACTGACGACGTACTCCAGACAATACTGAATATCTTTCAATGTGGAAGGCTTGCAGATGCGCTCCTTGATGACCTCGGTTGGGAACTCACGCACCACCATTCCATCTTTCAGTTCCGCCTTCACGAAACGTGGCTTGACCATCTTACCACCATTGGCAATGGCATTATAGAAGGTAAGGGTGCTGATAGGCGGCAGCATTGTAACATAGCCGATGCTCATCCAAGGCAGGTCGGTCTTGCTCCAGTGGCGATTGTTGTCTTTCGGATGCGGAACACGTGGCTCACCCTTGCCTACAAACGGGAGATTGAGAGGAATGCCTACGCCCTCACGATGCAGACCTTCAACGTATGCTGTGGGATTGTCGCCGTAAGCCTCATCGATGATTCTGCTGACACCAATATTGCTGCTATATCCTAAAATATCCTTCACCTGGAGTGGTTTCTTGTAGCCGCCTTTCCTCCAGTTATGGTCCTTCATCCACTTTCCATGCATCATATAGGTGCCAGGCGCACAGTTCACAGTCTTATTCAAGTTAATCTTCCCATCTTCCAGAGCCACCATAATGCTGGCGGTCTTGAAGGTGGAACCTGGTTCCCAGAGGTCGCTCACGGCATTGTTCTTCAACTCATAGTAATCGCCGTCCTTGCCTCGAGTCAGGTTGACGATGGCCTTCACGTCACCCGTCTTGACTTCCATCACAATGACTACACCGATTTCACCTTGGACGCCTTCTTCCTTCAGTTTGCTGCGCAGGGTACGGTCGGCAAAGTCCTGGATGTTGATGTCAATAGTAGTAAGCAGGTCATGGCCATTCTCTGCCGGAGTATCAACGACATGTACTTTTCGGTTGCGCACCCTAATGGAATGCTCTGTGCCGGGCTTTCCTCGCAAGATGCTGTCGAAGCTCAATTCCAGTCCGCATTTAGGCTGACCAGTAGTATCTTGGTAGAGTGTGCCAATAGTTCGGCTGGCCAATTCGCCATAAGGCCTGTACCGAAGCAACATCTCATCTCCATGGAAACCGCTGCGATACTTACCTTCGCGGAAGAAAGGTAACTCTAAGCAAGCACGGTACTCAACATAGGTAACCAACTTCCTCGGATAGATAGGCCATGAGTATCTCCCAACCTTCTTGCCTTGAAGCAATCGTTCGCGGAACCATTTTGCATTATGTTCAGGGAAGATGCGAGCCAGTCCATCAGCAATGCTATCCAGATCAACACGGAAAGCCGAATCACGGAAAGCACGCGTCTTGGCCTCGATTTTCGGGTCGGGGTCGCGCACAGCAAAATCCAAAAAGAGGGAATATTTGGGCACTGTGCCAGAAAGCACCTGATGGTCACAAGAAAGAATGTTGCCGCGATTGGCATCTATCTGCGAAGTCTTGCTGTTACGAGCAACCTCCTTCCAATAATCACTCTCTGGTGGGAGCATGGTATAAAGAGCCTTGCCCAAGATATACAATCCAGCCAAGCACATCAGGAAGAAGATGACGATGTAGCGTCTGGGAGCTTTATTTTTTTTGGTTTGCATATTCTTAGGACTTATTCTTTCACTTTAATAATAAATGGTGCCATCTTACTGGATACCAGAGAGGTGTCACCTTGTTCACGGAGTTTCTGCTCAAGCTGGCTCTGGCGGCAGATTTGTGTGAGTTCGCTAACACGTGTGATGCTTCGATAGCGCCAGTCCTTGAGTTCTGCTTCGAGCTCTGTTTCCTTCATCATCTCCATTTGTGCCTGGTAGCCATTGGTAATGTAGAGGAAAACACCAACCAGGCAAAGCAGCATCATTTTCCACTGACTGAGAAACCAGCGAGGTGCAGCATCCAGTATCTGACGAATACCGTCAAGGGATAGCTCTTCTGCCTCATCATCGTCGCTCACCAGTGAACGCATCAGCTTCTCCTGATTGCTGACAGGCTCCTTTTTATCCAGAGATTCTTGAACCTCCAGAGATTCTTGAGTTTCCGGAGTCCCGTCAACCGCATCCTGCCCAGCAACAGCCATAGCCTCTTCCTGAAGCTCTTCCAAGTTTTCAAATTCTATCTCTGCCATCTGTTTCGTTATTTCTACATTACTTTATTACGAACCTCTCTTTTCTGCCACCCTCAATTTTGCCGAACGGCTGCGAGGATTGTTATTCTGTTCCTCGGCATCGGGAGTGATGATACTGCGATTGACAGCCTCCAAAGGAGCATCACTGCGCCCGAAGAGATCCGTCTCCACCTTTCCTTCCACATTACCGGCCTTCACCATATTTTTTACCATTCGGTCCTCGAGGGAGTGATAGGTAAGGATGCTTAGGCGACCAGCCGGTTTGAGCAGTTCTGAAGCAGCAACAAGCATCTGTCTCAGGGCGACCATCTCACCATTCACTTCGATGCGGAGAGCCTGAAAGACACGCGCCAGGTCTTTCTTTTCGCGGTCGTAGCCCGTCAGCGGCTTAAGGACTTCCACCAACTCTGTCGTAGTGGTGATGGGCTTTTGCTGACGTGCCTTGACGATGGCTGATGCTATGCGACGACTGTTCTTCAGTTCGCCATATAGGTAGAGGATGTCTGAGAGTTGCTCCTCGCTATACTCCTCCACGATACGCTTAGCATCAAGGCTGGCCCGTTGGTTCATTCGCATATCGAGCGGAGCATCGAAGCGAAAGCTGAAACCGCGTCCTTCCTCGTCGAGATGATGACTGCTCACACCCAAATCTGCCAGAATGCCGTCCACCTGTTCGTGCCCATAGTAGAGCATCCAGTTCTTCAGGAAGCGGAAGTTGCTGCGGATGAAAGTGAAATTCTTTTCGCCTTCCAACTCAGCAGCATTGAGCAGTACATCCTGGTCTTGGTCGAAGCTGTAGAGATGCCCTGTGCCTTTCAGGCGTCGGAGAATCTCCCTGCTGTGACCACCACCACCAAAGGTGAGGTCCACATATATGCCGCCTGGCTGTACATTCAGCCCATCCACCGCCGCCTGCAGCAGAACCGGCACATGATATTCCTCACACTTCGCGCACATTGTCAGTTATTATCTCTCATCATATCCTCCAAGATGTTCGCCACCTCTTCGGGATTGCTCAGCAGACCTTCGGCTGCCTGTTTACTCCAAATCTCGATAGTATCATCTACCCCTATGAACCGCACATCGCTCTTTATGCCGGCATGTTCCAAGTAACGTCGCGGAATGAGCATTCGGCCACCACTGTCCAAAGTGATATTCTCGGCATCGGCAGTGAAGAGGCGCATACCTTGACGCTGATGGCGGTCAAAAGGATTGGTACGGGCTCGGACGGTATCAACCTGAGCGTCCCACACACTCTTGGGATAGAGCACCAGACAGTTCTCAAAGATGTCGCGACGCAACACCAGGCCTTCCTCCTTCTCCTTCTGCAGGATTTTACGGAAGACACTGGGCACGAAAACACGTCCCTTTTCGTCCGTCTTGGCGTCTATGCTTCCAGTGAATCTCATCGCACTTTTTTTCTTTTATCAGTAATTTTTGGTGCAAAGATACACAATTCCCCACAATTCCCCACATATTTTTTAATTTTTTTTTATTTATATATAGCCATAACTTGTGCATAACTTCATGTTTTGCTCGCAAACGACTTGCTTAAAAGCTTGTATTCAAAGGGATTTCAGCACATTATAGTGCCTCCTTTTGCATTGTTGAAAACTTTTTTCATCACATTGCAAAAAGGTGGGGGAAAAACTAAGAAAAAAGCAAAAATGGCCCGTATTTGTCACTTTTAGACATATTCCAATGTCAAAAGTCTATCGGGAGCAAAAACGGTTTGAGCCGTCGTGAGCAAATCCTCGGCTGTAATAGCATCCAATTGCTCGAAGAATTGCTGTTGAGAAAGGGTGCGGCCATAGTGAAGAAAACGCTTCGCCATTCCGATAGCCACATTCTCGAAATTATCGTATGATATACCTATCTGACCCTTCAACTGACGACGTGCAGCATCCAACGTGCGCTGGGGCATCGGTCGTTCGGTCAGACGTTCCAGTTCCCGGATGACGAGGCGGCGGCAACGGGCTCTGTCGGCAACATCGCAACCATAATAGACAGACCAAACTCCTGTATCAGTATAGGCAGTGCAATTACTTTCTACTGTATAAACCAGTCCGTTGCGTTCACGCAAAGCAAGGTTGAGCCGGCTACTCATAGCCGGTCCGCCCAACATATTACTAAGGAAATACATGTGCAGGTGGCGCGGGTCGTTGGCTCCGAAAGCCTGTGCACCAATAACCACATGCGCCTGGTGGGTGCCTTTCTGGCGGGTAAAGACCCCCTCTAACTCCCCCTTAATGGGGAGAATATCCTTGAACGGTGCTTGGCTCGGACCTTGCGCATCATTTTGAATTTTGAATTTTTGTTCCGCGACTACAATCGCGCCTTGGTGCTGAAGCATCCGAGAATTTTGAATTGTCCGAACCACCTTCTCCGGCTCAACATTTCCCAAGACATAGAGCACCATGTTGTCGGGATGATACAATCGATGAGTGAAGCGCTGCATATCGGCAGTACGAAAAGTTCGCAGCGTCTCTGCATCACCCAGGATATTGCGACCCAAAGGATAATTGGGAAACATCAGGCTCTCAAACTCATCATAGATCATCTCTGCCGGCTGGTCAAGGTAACTTTCAATCTCATCGACTACGACTTCCACCTCACGGTTCATTTCCTCTTGAGGATAGGTGCTGTCCAAGGCGATATCGAGCAACAGGTCGATAGCACGCGACACATGCTGCTCCAGACATGTACAGTAATAAACCGTTTCCTCCTTGCCCGTAAAAGCATTCAGCTCACCCCCCACACTCTCCATTGCCGAGAGGACCTGCCGAGCCGAACGACGTTGTGTCCCCTTGAAGGACATGTGCTCGGTGAAGTGCGCCATTCCGCTTTCGCTGGGCAGTTCGTGACGTGTCCCGGCATCGACAGCGATACCAAGATATACCACGTTTGTCTGCCCTGGAGCACAGACGACACGTAAGCCGCATGGAAGCGTGAAAGTCTGCATAAACTTGACCTGGTAATCAAAAAAGGCGGGTAGCCTTTTCAGGTGCTTCCCGCCTTCCACTTATTTAACTTTAAACAACTATTAGTTCTTGAAGAAATCCTTAACGGCCTCGTTGGGAACCATCTGCTCGTCGAAAGAGTAGGAACCTGTCTGAGGGTTCTTCACCATCTTGATAACCTTGGTGTATGAACGGCCATCATTCTTACCCGTCTGAAGGGTTGCGACTGTTTTCTTTGCCATATTCTATTAGGTTTTTAGGGTTCTGGTCGCTTCGCTTTCAGGGATAGAGGTTTTATCACCTCACAACCTCATAACCTTACGACCTTATAACCTTTGTTATTACTTAATTTCCTTGTGAACAGTCATTCTCTTCAGAATGGGATTATACTTCTTGAGCTCCATGCGCTCAGGAGTATTCTTCCTGTTCTTTGTGGTAATGTAGCGAGACGTACCGGGCAGTCCGCTCTGCTTCATCTCTGTGCATTCCAGAATCACCTGAATTCTGTTGCCTTTAACTTTCTTTGCCATAACTTAAATTTTATGACTTAACGATTTCCTTTTCTGTTGATGGGAAATCATTAAATCTTTAAATCACTTAGCCGATTACACGAATGTTTTTCCAATCACAATAACCCTGAGCCACTGCATTCTTCAAAGCGGCGTCAAGTCCTACCTTATTGATATAACGCAGGCCGGAAGCACTGATGTTCAGACTGATCCAGCAATCCTCTTCTACATAGTAGAATTTCTTAGTAAACAGGTTCACGTCAAAACGTCTCTTTGTGCGACGCTTGGAGTGTGAAACGTTGTTGCCAATCATGGCTTTCTTACCTGTAATTTGACAAATCTTAGCCATTTCTCTCTTACTTTTTAGTCTATTCCAACTAGACGACTTTTTCCAAACCGGCTGCAAAGGTACGACATTTTTTCATTCCAGCAAGCATTTTCATCCCTTTTTTCTTATTTATTATGTGTTTTTTTAGCGAATACCATTTCCTGGCACGCATTAGACGAGCTTACTTTGCCGCTTTGATGCCTATTATCTGCATTCGTCCCTATCGCTCTATCCACTTGACCCACTTCTGCTCGCGGCTGTAGCCTGCGGCCACCATTGTCTCGATGAACTGCAAACCACGCACGCCATCGTGAACGGTGGGGAAGTCGAGACATTCGGGAGTAGGAGCCTCTCCCCTTTCCCGAGCACGGAGTGTCTGGGTGAAGTTGCGGTAGATATTGGCAAAGGCCTCGATGTAGCCCTCGGGATGCCCGCCTGGGGTTCGTGTGTTCCACTGTGCCAGAGAGCTCATGTAGCCGTTGCCCGTACGGATGATTTCGGCAGGACGGTCTGCCCAACGGGCGATAATGGTATTGGGCTCCATCTGCTGCCAGTCGAACGAGCCGTTCTCGCCATAGACGCGGATGACAATCCGGTTCTCCTCACCCGTCGCCACCTGTGTGGCATGGAGCACGCCTTTGACACCATTTGTATAATGCAGGAAAGCCGCAGCATCATCATCGACAGGTCGCCCCTCGACAAAGGTGTTGAGTTCGGCACATAGCTCTGTCACCTTTTCGCCTGTAATGTATTCCGACAGATGCCATGCGTGAGTGCCGATGTCACCCACACAACCTCCCTTGCCGGTGAGCGAGGGGTCGGTGCGCCAACCGGCATTGTTGCCGCCCTCCAACTCGATGCGGCGCGAGAGCCATCCCTGGGTGTACTCCACATAGACCAGTCGGAGCCGCCCCAGTTGCCCTTCGGCTATGCGCGTCTTCATCTCCTTGACAGCCGGATAGCCGGAGTAGGTATGGGTGAGCGCCAGCGTGAGACCCGTCTGCTTCACCTTTTCTTCCAACTTCAGCGCCTCCTCGAGCGAGAAGGTCAGAGGTTTGTCCAGCACCACGTCGAAGCCCTTGTCCAAAGCCAGAGCGGCCTGCTCGTAGTGCACCTTATTGGGCGTGACGATGGCAACGAAGTCCATGCGTTCGCCCTGGGGCAAGGAAGCCTCCTTCTCCAGCATTTCCTTGTAGTCGCGATAAATGCGATTCTCGGCCACGTGCCATTCTCGCCCTGTGGTGAGGGAAGTCTGATAGTTACGGCTGAAACAGCCACACACGAGTTCGACATCATTGTCCATCAGCGCGGCTCGCAGATGGATGGGACCTATCATGGCGCGTCCGCCACCACCTATCATCCCCATTCTGAGTTTCCTGTTTGACATATTGAGTGAGTTTTTGATATTAGCTTACAAAAGTAAACAAAACACCTCAATTATGCAAGAAAATGAACTCTTTTGTTGTAAACAATAAGGCTATTTTGTACCTTTGCAGAACATTTAACTACAAAAGTCTATGAAAAGAGTGTTTATTGGATTGGTATTACTTTGTTTGAGCGGCTTGAACACATTGGCACAAACAGAGAGAGATGCCTGCACCAGTATCATGGTAGGCAAGAAGGCCTCCGTGGATGGTTCCGTGATGACGAGCCATACCTGCGACTCCTGGTATCGGACCTGGATGAGCATCGAACCGGCAAAGGACTACCCTCGCGACACCATCATGAGCATCTACGAAGGTTTGATGCACACAGAACACCAGAAGGACCTGACAGACGTCAAGGAAAGAGGTACCATCCCACAGGCACGCCACACCTACCGCTTCCTCAACACCGCCTATCCCTGCCTGAATGAAAAACAGCTGGCAATGGGAGAAACGACGATTAGCGGTCGCGACACCTTACAGAACAAAAACGGCCTCTTCCTCATCGAAGAGCTGCAACGTGTTGCCCTGCAACGCTGCACGACAGCCCGTGACGCAATCCGGCTGATGGGCAGCCTCATCAAGCAATATGGCTACGGAGACAGCGGCGAATGCCTGACGATTGCCGACCAAAACGAGGTTTGGATATTCGAGGTGTTCGGAGAAGGACCGAAGAACATCGGGGGTGTCTGGGCAGCCCAGCGCATTCCCGACGACGAGATTGCCGTGAGTGCCAACATCTCACGCATTGGACGCATCAACCTCAACGACACAGACCATTTCATGGCTTCGGACAATGTCTTCTCTGTTGCCAAGCAACTGAAGCTCTGGGACGGCCAGAGCGAGTTCTCTTTCTGGAAGGCTTACTCAGGTGGCAACTACTTCGACGAGCCCAAGAACTACAGCGTTCGCGAACTCTTCATCATGCAACAACTGGCTCCTGATGCCGGATTTACCAATGAAATGGAGGAATTGCCGCTTTCTGTAAAACCCAAAGAGAAACTCTCCGTCGAGACGGTTTCCAAGCTTTTGGGCTCCTACTATGAGGGGACAGAGCAGAGCCTTTCCTGTCGCATCGACTCCCTCGCAAAGGATGGCGACGGGGTGAAGCTCAAGGGAGGCAAACCCCTGATAAGCAATCCCTGGATGCGTCCGGATGAAATCCGCCGCTATGCCGGTCTGCTGAACGACTCCACAATGGCGAATATCCGAACCGTCAGCGTCTCTTGGTGCGCCTACAGTACCGTCATCCAACTGCGTTCGTGGATGCCCGACGAGATAGGCGGTGTTGCCTGGATAGCACTCGACAATCCCGGACAGTCACCTCGCTTTCCCGTCTTCTCTGGCAACACGGAGCTGCCCATGATGCTTGGTGTCTGCGGCCAGCATCGCAAACGCGAGGATGCCGCCCTTTGGCATTACCGTGAAGCAAACCGCATTTCCTCGTTGAAATGGGGACAAACGCGCGAATCGCTACAAAAAGCTCAGCAATACTTCCTCGACAAAGCCGAGCGCGAACAGAGCTTCGTGGAACGAACATGGTGGAACACCGACAAGAAAGAACGTACCGCTTTCCTCAACGGCTACACTGCCGACTTCTTCAATGCCACCATCGGACGTTGGGACGAACTCGCCAAGAAGTACTGGCGCCAGTTCTGGTCAGGATTCTGAAGAATGAAAAGGAAAAAGGGGAAAATGAAAGGGATACTTTTTGTCTGTCACGGTAATATCTGCCGAAGCCCGATGGCAGAGTTTGTGATGAAGGATTTGGTGGCAAAGGCCGGACTTGCAGACAAGTTCTACATAGAATCGGCAGCCGCCTCGACGGAAGAAATCGGCAACGAGGTCTATCCACCAGCCAAACGCATCTTGGCCCAACACGGTATCTCGTGCAAAGGCAAGACAGCTCGGCAATTAACCGCGTACGACTACGACCGGTTCGACCTGCTGATAGGAATGGACGAGTACAACATCGAAGACATGTTTGACATCTGCGGAGGCGACCCAGAAGGGAAAATCCGCAAGCTGCTCGACTTCACCACCAGAGGAGGCGATGTGGCAGACCCTTGGTACACAAGAGACTTCCAGGCCACCTGGCGCGACGTAACCGAAGGTTGCAAGTGCCTTTTAGATTATGTGACTTTACAAACAAAAAAACATTAAACCCATAAAACTATGAAAAAAAATCTATTTCTCATTGCGTTATTGTTCTCAAGTATCGTTGTTTACGGACAGTCTAACCACTACCTGACGAAAGAAGAAGCTCCGCACGACACAATTTTCATGGGTGATCCCCCAGCATTCGGTTCCCTGCTGTTCGAACAGGACTTCCACATGTACCAATACGGCAAGACGCTCCGCAACACAGAACGCGGCAAACAGGCCATCAAGGATGCCAACACCAGTACAGACAACATTCTGGAAGTCTTCTCCGAGGCCTTCGGTATGACCCTCTCCAAAGAGAACACACCTGAAATCTACACGCTCATTGCCAGAATGAAGGAAGATGCCGGCAGCTATGCCACCCGCTGCACGAAGAATAAATACAAACGCACACGCCCATACGCCCTCTACAACGAACCCACATCCGTTCCAGAGGCAGAGGAAGGTCTGCGTAACAATGGCAGCTATGTGTCTGGACACAGTGCCATCGGAACTGCCGTGGCGATGGTACTTGCCTGCATCAATCCCGAGAGGCAGGACCAGCTCTACAAACGCGGACTGGAGTTTGGTGAGAGCCGCTGGATTGTAGGCTTCCACCACTACAGCGACGTCAAGGCCGGACAGATGGTTGGCGCTTTGGTGCTTCCCGCTTTGCTCAACAATGAGGAGTTCCGCACACAGCTCTTCAAAGCCAGAGACGAGTTCGACCGCCTGAAGTAAAGATTTCCACGAAAAATGTTCCCGAAGTACGCACCTCGGGGAACAAAAAGAGGCCCGCAACAATCGCTGCGGGCCTCTTTGTTTTCAGTTGTAATAGCTTAGTACGTCATAACAGGTTTCAGTTCCTTGGCAGCCTCAATCATCTTTGCCACTTGCTTAACAGTAGGAACACGGCGAACCAGACGCTTTGCATCGTTGGTCTCCTGAAGCTTCTGCACCAGATTCTCGGCCACACGGTGACGGAGTTCCTTAACCGTATCAACACCAGCAGCTTCGAGCAACTCGGAGAACTGGGGACCTATGCCCTTGATGCGGAAGAGGTCGGCATGGTTTGTCCACGTCAGGATCAGTTTCTCGCTGATGCCAGTTGCGGCAGCCAGTTCAGCACGGCCCTTGGGAGCAGCGCACTTTGCCAACAGGTCTTCAACTTTCACAATACCAGCCTTGATGAGTTTCGGAGCATAAACCTCGCCTATACCCTCGATGTCGATAATTTTGTATGACATAATAAATAAGGATTAAGAGTTAATAATAGATATTATCAAGGCAAAGATACAATTTTTTCCTTTATCTCCAATCTTTTTTGCCATTTTTTTGCACTTCACATTATCATTTTTCCCTTTTCCCTTTTCATTTTTCATTTTTCATTTTTCATTTTTCATTTTTCATTTAGGGCGAAGCCAAGGGCTTTGCCCGCTTACCATTCCTCGTCCCAGATGTTGCTGGATTCCTTGGTGCGGGCATCGCCGCTGCCTGCTCCGCCATAGTTGAGGCCGGCATTGCCGTCGATGCTGCTGACTGCGTTGCCGTTGCTCGCACAGATGATGCTGCTGTGCTGTAACTTCACTACCACCATTGTGGGGTTCAAATACGTCTTTTTCATAATTTCATTCCTCCATTTCTTATTATTTTAATATCTTTCTTCCATTCACGATATTTATTCCCTTCTGCGGCTTGCTGAGTCGCTGGCCTGCGAGATTGTAGATGGCCTCATTATCGTTTTTCATTTTTAATTTTTCATTTTTAATTTCCCCGGTTCCATCGGGGCCGTCTTCGTTGCCGAAGTTCATCTTGAACTCCTTGATGGGACTCGCGGGGTCGCCTACTGTCAGGCCGTTGCCGAGCTCGAAGTACGCGCGGAAGGCGCCGATGGTCCTGGCGGCTGAAGGATAGTAGAGGTTGTTGTTGGTGCCGAGGTAAAGCACGGAGTTGCCACTGAGCGTCACGGGGTCGAAGGTGCCGATGAAATCAACACAGCCGGTCTCAACGGGAACCGAAGCATCGCTGATGGCAACACTTTTGAACGTAGGATTCACAATTTCCGAAGCAAGAGTAAATTCAGCAGAGGACGGTTTTATTTTCAGTTTATCGTTTTCATCTACAGTCCACTGACTGCCGAGATTCTGTGCCATTTGGGCATTGAAGCTGGTGCCACCTAGAGAGATAATAAAGAACTTAACTCCCTGCTGGATATCATCGCTATTATGACAGCAGTCGGTAATGTTAACCATGCCGCCGTCCGTCTGTATCAGATTAATGCCACCGCCGTTGATGGCATAGTAGTAATCACCCATGCTCCAGCAGTTCTCGGCGGTGTGTGTTCCGGCGGAGGAGCCCCAGCCGCAAAATACACCGATGCCGTAACCACGGAGTGTGCCGTCCATATAGCAGTTCGAGATGGTGGTGGCTGATGCGGTGCCGTGGCCTAAGACACCGCCAATATAACCCTGGCCCGTCACATTTGCATTCATCCAGCAGTCGCGGATGCTGTTTGTGCCGCCCATAGCTGCACCCACAATGCCGGCGCAATATGGTCCGCCATTCACGGAGCCCGTGACCTTAACATTGCGGATGGTGGCGCCATTGATGTAGCGGAACGGCGCAGCGTAATCAGCACCTAAATTGTCAATGCTGACGTTGAGCGTGTGGCCATTGCCTTCGAAGGTGCCGCAGAACGGGCGGTTCTCCGAACCCACCATTGTCGAGACGTTGATGTCGGCATCTAAACGTACGAAGTTCTCGGCAAACGAGTTGCCATTTGCCACTGCAGCGACAAACGTGTTCCAATCGTCATCGTTGTTGATGGTGAGGCAGACAAGGCCAGACCATTTCACGAGATAGGGCTTGCCGGCCTCGATGGCGGAGAGGTTGTCGGTGAAGTTCAGATTCAGCGTGCCGTTGCTGAAGGAACTGCTGCCGAGCGTTTTCACTGTTGCCCCCTCGAGCGGTGTGCCAGTGAAGTCGTCCACGTCGAAGGGTAGGCATAGCGTGTTCCACAAGCCGTCTTTGTAGAGCGTTCGGCCGCTGAGCGTCAGCCTGTCATAAGTGTTGCCACTCGCGGCTGCCGTGGCGATGGCGTCGGTGTTGTCGCCATTGTCGGCCAAAGCCAATTCATTGAACACCTTCAGCGGCACGGGGCTTTCGGTGTCGCTGCCCAAATCACCGGATTTTATATCAAGGACGAATTGGCGCATGGGGATGCCCTTGCTTACATCAACAACGCGCTTGAACTCATCGCCTTCGAGGGTAAAGGTATTGTCATCTATACTATAGCTTGTAAATTCGGGGTCGTAATTACAGACGTTGCCACAGAAATAGTTATTGTTAGGACCAGCACTGCCTCTAACTAAGCCACCATTCCATCTGACGCCATCATTAAAGACCGGCCCATAGGAAACGGAAGTATATCTGTAGGGCATCATGTCCATAGCCACAGAGCCGTTCTGTAGCTCAGCGTCAAATATACCGCCACTTGTGGTAGTATGTGACTCTTGTATCCTGGTCCATCCGTTCTCCGGCGTAATGTCGCCGCCCATCACAAACCGAGCCACGAGGGGTTTCGTCACCTCGCCGCTGGCGCGCTTGATGAGCACAGGAACAAAGGCAGGGATAAAGGCACGCACGCCGTTGTCGCCAACGCCCTCGCGCTCGCCCTCGCGCTCGTCCTCGGGCAGGGTGACGGTAGCGGTGATCTTGTTGAGCTTCACCATTCTGTCCTCTACGCAATTCACGGTATAGACCTCGGCACCCTTGGGCGCGGCATGGCTCACGTTGTCACACCACGTCCTCCACACATTCGTGGCGCCAACGGCAAACAGCGTATCGCGGTCGGTGCGAGTGCGGTAAATCTGTATGTGGCTTTCGATAACCTCATGGGAATAACCTGGTACATCTTCGCGATTGGCGTAATTTAAACCGATAGCGTATGAGTTCATAAGGTGGTACCTATCCCGGTAAGTTTCGAACGCAGCCTCAGGCACGACGATGGACACGAGGTCGGCACAACCGTAGAAAGAATCGATTCCGTCTCGGTCGGTAGTGTATCCTATACTCATAGTTATAGGATAATATTCGTCATCCGGCACATAGCGCTTAAAGCGCACCGTCATCAGTTGCGCGCAGTTCTTGAAGGCGTAATTCTGAATCTGCGTCACGCCCGATCCGATTGTCACGCTCCTCAGGCTGTCGCAACTCTCGAAAGCGCTTCGGCCGATCGACGTCACGGCGTCAGGGATGACGATGCTCTTGTGTGCCTTGCACTGCCGGAAAGCACCAGCGGGAATAGATGTCAATGTTGAGGGAAGGCTGACCCTACGCAGAACATCATATCCTGCGAAGCTGTTGATACTGGTGATACTGGTGACACCCTCGCCGATGATGGCCTCGGTAATCAATTGGCTGGAGATGGGACCATTATCGTAGAATTGCTGATTGCCATAAGAGGTACCCTACATTGCCCCTGTGCCGGTGACGGTCAGGGTGAGGCCGATATATTGTCGTGAACCTCTAATTACTTTCTCGCCGTTCTCCGTCAGCGTCCACGTCACGTTGTCGCCGCACGTGCCGCTCGCCAGCACGTCGCCCACAGCCGCCCACGCCGCAGGAGCAGTCATTACTACAAGCAGCAGCGTCATGGCTGCCCGTCGGAATTGTTTGTAAATTTTGTCCTTCATTGTTTTGTTCTCCTATTTGATGATGATTTTATGTCCGTTGTTGATATAAATGCCTTTCTGCGTCGGCTTGCCTGCAAGCTTCACGCCATCGAGGGAATACCAGCAATTATCAATTATCAATTGGTGACTCCGTCACCCATCACCATTCCTCGTCCCAGGCGTTGGTGCTTTCCTTCGTCCAGGCGCTGCCCGTAGCGCTGCCTGATGCGGTGATGGTGAGCGTGGTAATGCCAGTGTGCATTTCTAAGGCGCCACTGATGGTGTAGGTCACTGTCTCGGCCCATGCCGTGTTTGCCGTCCCTGCGACTGCGCAGAGAATGGCGATGATGAATGTCTTGAGATGTTTCATCTTCTTACCTTAATTACTAATTATCTTATTTTCTAATTTTCTTTATTACACTGCCACGCCGGTGCGCATGACCTCACGATAGATGGGCGAGTCCTCGCCGCTTTCGAGGAGGATGGGCTCGATGTAGAGACTCACTCCTTGTTTGCCATATCGATGTTTTTTGTATGTTTCGCGTACAAAGGTACGAATAAGCGAGCACAATACAAAAGAAAAACGATTTTTTCTTTATCACCTTTTCACCTTTTAAATTTTTCACTTAAACGATTAATTCGTTTAGTCAATCGGGTGCTATCCTTCCGTCGAAGGAATAGTAATCCTTCCCTCGAAGGAATAGTAATCCTTCCGCTGGAGGAATAGTAATCCTTCCGCTGGAGGAATAGTAATCCTTCCTGACAAGGAATACTATCGCTCCGGCAGGAAGGACGGCACGCTACGGGCAAAGGAAAAGGTCGCAGAGGTCGGTGTTTGCGGGGTACTGTTCCAGTTCGTCGGAGATGTTGTAGTCGAGGCCCTGGGTCTGCTGCATCACCTTGCGCCACTTGTCGTAGCAGCCGCTGTCGGGAAAGACGGTGAGGCGACGGCCCTGGAGGCAGGCGACCTTCTCGGTGCTGAGTCCGCCGCTGCCGCTGGTCGCCATCCACAGGTACTGGGGCTGGCAGGCTGCCATGATGAGGGCGGTCTTCTCGCTCTCCACGAGGCAGACGTGGGCGTCGGGGTAGCGGCTGAGCAGGTGCTCGCCGAAGAGGCACTGGTAGAGCTGCCAGTCGGGCGGCAGCAGCCCGCGCTGGATGAGCGGCCCATGCGTCCAGCCCTGATAGCCGCCGCGGTGCCCGTCGGGGCGGTACTGCATGATGTGGCCTCCGTGCACCAGTCCCTGGCGGTCTATCTGCCAGAAGATGACGCAGCCCCAGCGCGTGGCGCCTACGAGGTAGTCCTCATAG
>JAILRU010000017.1 GCA_024697945.1 Bacteroidaceae bacterium | reverse complement strand
GTCTTTCAATTCAAAGGTGAAGGGCTTAAGAGCACAGGTGCATGGAGTCAATGACCTGCCCTTCTTCATGTTCCGTTGCGCTAAGATATTTGGTTAGGCTGCATGGGGGGCTTATCCACGGACTTTTCCCCCTGCGCCGAAGTTACTATTGTTTTCAGGTTGTCACACCAATGAACACAAAACGTGGAGCCAGTCCTGTTGCCCGTTCCACGTGTTGAGGCCTTCGCATTGCCCAGTTTGTCGAAACGAGCAACGCAGAAGGCCCCACACAGAATGTATATAGTGGTAGCCCTCATATCATCATACAGGCAGACACCATCTGCCATACGGATACACTACGGGCTGTCTATAAACACCCTAAGGGGCGTTCCCGTTGCCTTGTTTTTGACAAACTGTTCGAGTTTGCGAAGTTCCAACACGTCAAAACCAAGGCGTCCAGAAAACGCCTATGTCCATGATGTAGTCCCACCCATCCAAGGTAGCCAAAGCCATCTTCTCCGCGTGGGAACAGGTGCAAAGGTACAAAAATTATTTCTCATTTATATATAATAAGGTGTCATTTAAATTTAATTTAACCGTCTGAGGCATATAAAGCTATTAAAAACGCCCTCATTTGTCGTACCTGCCCGAATAAATGTTCTTCAAATTCTCCTTATGTCCTTGATAAAAACAAAGAGCATCGCTATAATCTATTGCTGGATATTGAGTTTCACATTCGACTCGGACTTAACTCGTTCAATCTTACCTCTTTCTGTAGCTAGACACATTCATCATGCCCTCGAAAATTTAGACGAGTTTAGACGGGACTTTAGACGATATTTAAGTGAGAATTTAAGCGACTGTTACATCGCTTTTTAAGCGAGAATCCTTGGAAATCCCTTTGTATAGGGCATTTCTCCTGAGATAATTTAAGCGACTTTAAGTGAGATTTAAGCGAGATTTACATGAGAATTTAGACGAGATTAGACGAAATCTAAGACGAGAAAGGCCAATCTAGCGAGCCTGAGCAGATACAGGCTCGCTAAATTCGTTATATACCTTGCCCGTTTCCATAGCTTTGACCATACAGTTCTCCAGTGCGCAGTTCCATGAGCGCATCATGGGTAATGTTACGCCACTGGCTTTGTATGCTGTATTGGGCCACGTTCCAGATTTCATTGCACAGCTCTCCCCTTTCGCCACCGTCGAAGCTGATGAAGTCCTCAATGGCATCGGCCTGCTCCTGATCCAGATGTTTCTGATAGGAGTTGTTGCCCATCTCCACAATGGCGGCAACGGCAGAATCGAACAGTTCTCCCCGCTTCTCCTTCCAGGCCAGTTCTATGCGGTATGACTCCCAAGTGCCGTCAGCGATTCGCATGGCATCCTCGCGGAGAGGCTCCAGCTTTGCATAGTCAGGCTTCCAGCTGTCATCCTCTTCAAGGCCAGTGAACACCTTTGCCCATACAAAAGCGTCGCTGACATACAGCTCGCGTCCCTTTGTCGTTGACTCGTCACCAAAGACGATACGCTTTATCTCCTCCATGGCATCGTGGGCGAACTCCTTGAGGTCTGCCTTCCAATGGTCAATGATGATCTGAACGACCTTTCTGAAGTTGAGGGAGAACATGGCAAGAACCATCTCCTTGATTTCTTTCATGTGCCTCTTGTGGGTCTGCCGTTCCCTCCACTCTTCCTCACGCTCTCTTTGATGAGCCATTTTTTCCTCTACAAGCTCTTTCCTCTTATTCTCGAACTGTTCTTTGAGCCATTTCTGGTATTCCTTGTTCGTCAGTTGTCTGGTCTTCCTGAGCCATCTGCCGCCAGACTCTTCCATGACAGGTGAACCGTCCTCATGCCAGGCCAGCTTCTCAAGTTCCCATGACTCTTTATAGTTCTGTGATTCTGCCTTTAGTTGGGTTACTCTTGTATTCAGTTCCGTATTCTGCTTCTTAACCAGCTTGTAGTCATCCAGAAGGTCGGAGATCTTCTTCTCCAACTCTGTCACCTTCGTTTTAAGCTGCTCGTTTTCCTTGATGGTATGTGCTATCACGGCCTTGGCCTCCTTGTAGAGGTCTTTGCCGAAGGCGGTAATGGCTTTCTTGTGGGCATAGTCTATGCCGTTATTCCCGAAGAGTTCGGTCTGAAGGTTGGTCACGATGGCCTTCACTTCCTTGACCTTCTGATTCCGCCACTGCTTCTGCGTCGTGAACATGCCGTCAACGGGTGTGTTGATGGCAGTAATGATATCATTGATTGCTTCTGTCAACAATTGTTCAAAGGTTCGTCCGTCATTGGACTTCATTTTCGTAAGGCCCGGATATTCGAGGGCTTTCTCGTCAATGAGTATTGATCCCCACTTCTTAAGGTCGGCCTTAGCCTGTTCAACTTCCTTCTCAACAGCCATGAGTTCACCGTTGACATGCTTCAGATTCCATTCAGCAGGCGGCACCCTCTTCTGCTTGCTGCCTACGATGCCCCGATGCAAGCCGAATGGAGCCAAAACTTTTGCGTAGTCCGTCTGCCAGCGTTCCATTGCCTTGGGATTACAGATGTCTCTGGCAGCGAGACGGGCTGTCACCTTCTGCTTCTTATAGGCACGTTTCTTGACAATGGCCCTGCCTTTTTCGTCGAGGATGATGTTGCCGTCCTCATCGGTCTCATACTTGCGGAGGGGCTTGCCGTCCTCACCGAATTTCGGTTTCTCTTTACGTGGTTTGGGCGGCTCATGGGTGATGGGGACAATTGTAACGTGCAAGTGTGGCGAAGTCTCGTCCATGTGGAGGACGGCAGACACGACGTTCTTCTCTCCAAACTCTTGCCTGAACCAGTCAACGGTTGCGTCAATCCATTCATCGAGCCTACCCTCCGCTTCAATCTGCTTCATGGTGTCCTCGTCGGAGCTGCATACGAAGCACAGGGCAATGACGGCATCCTTTTTCAGTTTGCGAGTTTTCTTGTCAGTATTCGCATTGTCCTTCTTTTTCTTCTTGTCAGGACTCTCGGACGAGAAGCCTTCCTCTTTGAGTCGGTTCCAGATGGCCTGTGTCCGTCCGATCTTTTTGGCACTCGCGATGCACTCACGGTTGAGCATCGTGCGTGAATCGTCACGGACGCTCTTCGGACGGAAAGGTACCATCCTGTCCAATTCAGCATCGTATACCTCACGGTCAATGTGGGCGGATAGCCCACCCGCATTTCCTGTCTGTTTGTCCATCGTAAGGACAACGAACCTGTCTCCTTTTGCCATGATATGTAAAACTATAGTCTGTTTGCTGTTCGGGTCCAGGGAGTGTCCCCTAGTCGGAGTTCTTAGAGGTGGAGACCTCTGAGCGGGGCGGTCAAGGGGGAGGGTCACCCCCTTGCAAGGTCCTTTGCAGAGCAAAGCGACCGGAGGTCGAGCGCAATAGGGCGAGCAGCCCTTGGCGGGTATCCCAGGGCAGAGCCTTGGGGGGTGGGTGCAGGGAGAGGTCACTCCCTGCCGGGGAATCCAAAGGGGCAGGCCCCGTGGCCTATTTGCCAAAATATAGCACCTGACTTGGTGCGGCGGTGTTTCAGACCCGCATATTTTGGCATAATAGGCTACACCATTATTCTAATGGTCGCTTGTGTCCGAGTCGTCAAGGATTCTTTCCGCGTGTTGCGGTGTCCTGAAGGAAGGCTCCTGATAGGGGATGATAAGCATCATCTCGTTGAAGCGGTCGGCAATCCTGTCGCCATAGATAGTTCGTATCTGTGAGGGTGTAAGATTCGTTGTGACCATCGTGAACAGCATCCTGTCGTAGCGGTATGACAGCAGGTCGATTACTGGAGTGACACGGTTGCCGTAGTCCATCACAGAAGCTTCCTCCTCGCCAAGGTCGTCAATGCCGAGCATGTCGAGCTGCTGGAAATGTAAAAGATTCTTTCTGTATGGTGATAAAAGGACTAAAGAGTGTTAACAACCTTCCCGCCCCCAGCATAGTCCCTCCATTTGATGTCAGAAGTATAAGTTGCAGCTGTCTTTATCAGATGATCGAATAGATCATACTTTGGATCCTTGCTGT
>JAILRU010000014.1 GCA_024697945.1 Bacteroidaceae bacterium | reverse complement strand
CACTGTCGCCCTTGACGGCAGCACCTGCGCTGACGCTTCCAATGAGAAGGCCAGCAGTCAAGAATAGTACTTTTTGTATTTTCATATTTCTAACGATTATGGTTTATCCTGAAAAACGGCTGCAAAGTAACATCAAATAATAGACGATGAAATAGTTTAGGGCAAAACTTTCGGAATTTAACACATTGCGCCGTTCCAATTGTTAACGCCGTCTGTTCCTTCCGTTGCTCTTCATCATCCGTGCAGCCTCTGCCAGACAGCGCCTTGCCCATTTGCGGTCATCCTCGCCATCCTTCTTGCCCCAGTCACCGCCAGGGCCACCGCCACCTCCATGAGTCTGTGCAAACTCCGTTGCTTTGTCCACATATCCGAGGAAGAGGGCGGCAGCCACTGTCATGATGGCCTGGCCATGCTCGGCCATATCCATAAGTAACGTACCCTCGAAATAGTCCAATGCCCTGGCATCCAACTGTGACAGTCTGGAGAACTGGATCTTCGTGTCATCGATCATCATCTGTGACAGCTGTGCCTGCACCCCTTGGAAGGCACGTTCCTCCGCTAACGGCACAACCTTGTTGACCTCTTCCTGAAGATGCTCATACTGGTCAGACAGCTCACGGTGCTGTTCACCCAGATGTCTTAGCTGAACAACTGCAGCATCCAGTTTCTCCTGCTTGTCCTCAATCTTGCTCTCGATGGTCTGCAACTGTTGCTGGAGGATAAACAGCTTGGACTGAGTCTCACGTGAGCTCTCCTCACCAGAGCGTTTCAGCTCGTCAATCTGCTTTTCGATTCCAGTCTTGTCTTTCTCCAGATTTTCTATCATCGTAGTAAGACCCTTTACGCGCTTCTCCGCTTTCTTGATCTCATCATCCAATTCACGCTTTGTCTGGCGATAGACAGTAATCTCTTCCTGAAGGGTACTGCATCTTCTCTCCAATTCTTCACGCTTTTCATCGAGCGAACGTATGTATTCCTCTCTGCTACGATGGCGTGCTCCAGTATCTGCAATATGTGTGCCTCTGTCAAGACTATATTTCTTATTGATGATAGACAGCTCATCATGCAACTTAAAGAAATAGTCGCTCAGACCGAACTTTTTCCCTTTACCGTTGAATATACCTTTGTAGTTGAACTTCCCAGTCTCGTCGATGGGCATCAGCGTACAATGGATATGCGGGTTCAGCTCGTCCAGATGAACGACAAAGGCAACGATGTTTTCTTCCCCATATTTCTTGGCCATGAACTGATACATGTCCTTTGCCCAGTTTTCTATCTCAGGTTTTCTTGTCACCTGAGAGTTGTCTGCATCTGGTCCTTCTTTAATGGACTGGTCACCGAAAGCCAGTCGTCTCATCTGTTCACGCGAACCGCCGAGAATCATGTTGACCACGGTACGGTACTTTCCTTCTCTCAATCCCTCGTTCGGATCTTTGATGCCGCGACTGATAAGGTTTGCTTTCATTCGTGTGGGGATGCTGTGTTCCTTATCGACTGCTATGATGAAACAACCCTTGCCAACCTCAAAATTAAGGTGGTCACGAGTCGCATCATAGTTACCTCTTCGGTTTGCTTCTCTCAAAGACTCTTCGGTGCACTTGCGAAGATGCTCTGCACTCTGAGCCTCAGTCATACCCTTTTGGGTCTTGATGTCTAATACTTGATATGCCATATTTGAATTATTAAAATGTTACACTGGGGCGAAACATCGGGAACCCCGATAAACAGAGGCCGGAGCTTGCTCCTTCGATGGCCTCCCGCTCCCTGAAAGTTTACTTTTAGGGGTATTAGGCTACCCCAAGAGAAAAACGTAACACACAGGGCAAGCCCCTTGGGTGGTAAACCTAAGGGGTGTCCTGCGAAATATTAAGTACTGTGATTAGCGTGCCGTCTTGGCATCTTTCAACCTTGACGGCACCGATTCTTGAAAGAGAATCAAGGTAGCGTATGACAGTTGGCCTGCTCCAATCCCAGCGTTCAGCAAGGTCACTAATAGTAACCAGGAACGGCACCGAACTGCCCCCCTTGAAGTCGATTCTAAGCAGCTTAATCTGCTCGTTCAGCAGGTCGGTATAGGCTTCAATCCGGGACGTGCGGTGAGGCAAGGCCTTGCCAAGAAAGCCTACCAGTTCCGTACTCATTTTGACAGAGAATTGTGCTTTATCCGTATTCATACAGCCATCAGTTTTAAGCAAATCAGTTGGATGGCAGCCCTGCGAAAAGAGCCGAGTTTGAAGTTATCTTCCGGTATGCTTTTGCGTCCTTTCGGGTCATCGCCAACCTCTTTCTGGGGGTATAGATAACGGGCGAAAAGAAGTATGCAAAGAACATCCTGAAGGATTATCAGCTTAAGGAATGCCAATGCAGATATGAGCAAGAGTACACCCCAACAATCGATGGCCGGGCCAAATCGCTTAGATAAAAGCCTGTCAGATTTGGGGTATCGGAACAATGCTATAGTCAGTATCATGCCGAGGCAAAACTGGATATAGGAAATGTCTCTTCCAAGGCTCATATAGCCGTAGTCAGCCACCAGTGACAGGTCTATTGCCTGTGCTATAGTCAGAAGAATAATCAGCAGAAAGATGAAGAATTTACGGGCATTATCTGACCGCTTCATGTGCTGATGGAACTGCATAAGCCAGAAGTATAGAGGTCTGACGCGAGGCAGTAAGAAGCCCGGCTTATAGTCAAACCTATGACAGAGAAACAGCATCATGGCCAAGAAATAGAAGGCCAGTCTGATGAAAACAAGTGCGTATATCATAGCGCTATAGTTTAGATAAATTGTCTGAGAAGTGTCACGTGATCCTCTGCTTTCATGAACTTGCAGCTGATGTCATACTGGTAGTCCAGACGGTTCTTCAAATCCCGGTACATCTTCTCCATAGAGTCATAGACACTGACCTCAAAGCCCTCCAGCACGCCACACAGACGGGAGTAGAGATGGACGATAATCATGTCACCGATACACGGCTTTGAGTAGGCAACACACTCCATGCAGTTGCCGTCATCCGACTTCGTAGCAAGGAGGATGGAGAGATTGAGGATCTTCTCGATGTCCTCCATCAGCTGGTCAATCATTTGCATTTTTCCGAAAGAGACAGTCAGGACAGTACAGCTTTCTGTCCTTCTCTGACTAATGTTTTCCTTGCCTACATGCAGGCTCGTTTCAAGATTCTTAATGGCTTCTTCGATGTTGAAGTCCATCAGGGAAACCGATGATTTCAGAAAGCGTTCTGCTTTTGTAATACATGGTTCGTTTGCGTTGTTCATTATACAATACTTTTAATGTGAGACTTTAAAATATAGAGAGTAATAACGTCAATAAACTTGGTATCGGATGCCTTCTTACCCTTCACATTCTGCTTCTTCGGGAGGTAATTCTC
>JAILRU010000125.1 GCA_024697945.1 Bacteroidaceae bacterium | reverse complement strand
TCTTAATAAGAAAGTTGCCTCCTTTCTTAATAGAAAAGGTACCCCCCCTTTTTAATAGGAAAGCTGCCACCTTTCTTAGTAATCAAGTTTTAACCCCAATAAATAACCTCAAAAAAACAACATTTATGAAGTATTCAATCTATCTGAACCAAGGTAACGAATACCTTGGTGTCAACGAGAAGACCATCACCGTGAACGAAGTGGTGGAGACAGTCAGTGAAATAGCCCTGGCCAGGGAAATTGCTCACGAGAATCCCCTGATTCCGGAGCAGGTGGCTCATGGCGTGCTGCAGAATTTCTGCAAGGCCGCAGCCAACCTGATGTCGATGGGCTATGCCATCGTGCTGCGGAACGGCAACGATGCAGCGCTGCGGCTCTATGCGGACATCCACGTGAAGGGCGGCAACATCAACCTGGCCAAGGCACGCGAGCTGATGCCGGAGGATGTGCAGACCGAGGCCGACATGTTCGAGCATGCCAGCGACCTGGTCAGCCGCGCAGGCGTCACCGTCAGGGCAAAGGCCGAGTGCGAACAGAAGTTCTCCGAATTGCTGCTGTCCGTGGGCGAGAGCGTCAACATGAAGGACATTGTGGAACGCGCCAAAGTGGTCCGCACAAACGGCGGTGGTTCGCAGGGCGGCGGCACCGTGACGCCTCCCAGCGGCGGCGGCGGCGGTGACAACCCAGGCGGCGGCGGCAGCGGCGATGCAGACTAAATTAAAGCGGGGCTCAATGCTCCGCTTTAATTTAAGTGAAAAGTGAAAAGTGAAAAGTGAAAAGTGAAAATGGAAGCTTTTAAGAACTTTTAACATGTTGTCTTGTTACAAATCGCTTGTTTGGGCGTTTATAGGGTATAGACAATGTGTAAGAAGTTAATAAAAGACATGTCAACAGGCTCCTGCGTCGCGACGATGCGGGAGTTTTTGCGTGTTTTGAATTAAAAACTTTGGTTCTTCTTTTGTATTGTGCTCGCTTATTCGTACCTTTGCAGACGTTTTCGGCCTGCGTCCTAAATGATAAATGATAAATAGTAGATGGTGAATGAGGTCTTTTTCAATAGTTTGATCTATTGTATGGTGGGCTTGGCTGTGGTGGTCTTTGTCTGCCTGTATTTCGTGACGGCGGGCTATGGCCAGTTCCGCACGAAGGAGTGGGGTTGGAGCATCGACAACAAGGTGGCATGGGTGCTGATGGAGGCTCCGGCTTTCCTGACGATGCTCGCCATCTGGTGGTGGAGCGGCTGCCCCACTATGGCTCCGCAGATTGTGCTGCTGGGGCTGTTCCTGCTCCACTACTTCCAGCGCAGCTTCATCTTCCCCCTGCTCATGTCGGGAAAGAGCAAGATGCCCGTCACCATCATGCTCTCGGGCGTGACGTTCAACATCATCAACGGCATCATGCAGGGCGGTGCTCTCTATTGGTTCCCCCGTGAGGCTTACCAGGAGGGCTGGAGCTACCTGACCCATCCGGCGGCCATCGTCGGCATGGTGGTCTTCTTCCTCGGCATGGCTGTGAACTTGCATTCCGACCACGTCATCCGCCACTTGCGCCAGCCCGGCGACACGCGCCACTATCTGCCCGAGAAGGGGATGTACCGCTATGTGACCTCCGCCAACTACCTGGGCGAGCTCATCGAGTGGACGGGTTTCGCCATCATCGCCGGATCGCTTGCGGCATGGGTCTTCGTGTGGTGGACGGCTGCCAACCTGGTGCCCCGCGCCCATGCCATCCACAAGAAGTATCGTGCGGAGTTCGGCAACGAAGCCATGGGGGACAGGAAGAGAATTATACCGCTTCTCTACTGAAGTTAAGAGTTAAGAGTTAAGAACGAAGAGTTAAGAGTTAGAATATTATGAACAAAATCTTTGAGGAGGCTCACATCGGGCCTCTTACCTTGAGAAACAGAACCATCCGAAGCGCTGCCTTCGAGAGCATGTGCCCCGGACACCAACCCAGCCAGATGCTCTATGACTACCACACGAGCGTGGCCCGCGGCGGTGTGGGCATGACCACGGTTGCATACGCTGCCGTAACGGAGAGCGGTTTGAGCTTCGACCGTCAGCTGGTGATGAGGCAGGAAATCGTGCCGGGTCTTCGTCGCCTCACCGATGGCATCCATCGCGAAGGAGCCGCCGCCGGCATCCAGCTGGGACACTGCGGCAACATGAGCCATAAGAGCATCTGCGGCTGCATCCCCGTGGGTGCCAGCAACGGCTTCAACCTCTACAGCCCGACCATCGTGCGCGGCCTCCGTCCCGACGAGCTGCGGGATATGGCCCGTAAGTTCGGCAATGCTGTCAACTTGGCACGCGAGGCTGGCTTCGACGAAGTGGAGATTCATTGCGGACACGGCTACCTCATCGACCAGTTCCTCAATCCCTTCTTCAATCACCGCAAGGACGAGTTCGGCGGCTCGCTGGAGAACCGCATGCGCTTCATGACGATGATTATCGAGGAGGTGATGAAGGCTGCCAAGGACGATATGGCCGTCGTGTGCAAGATGAACATGCGCGACGGCCTGAAGAACGGCATCTCGCTCGAGGAGCACAGCATCCCCATCGCCCGCCGCCTGCAGGAGCTGGGCGTTCACGCCTTGGTGCTGAGCGGCGGATTGGTGAGCGCTACGCCGATGTACGTCATGCGCGGCGAACTGCCCCTCGAGACGCTGACGCACTACATGACCGACCCCATGCTCAAGTACAGCATCGGCTGCTGCAAGCCCCTCGTGCGTAAGACGATGATAAAGCCCGTCCGCTATGAGGAGGCGTTCTTCCTCGAGGATGCCCTGAAGTTCCGCGAGGCTATGCCCGACATGAAGTTCATCTACGTGGGCGGACTGGTTGCCGGCGACAAGATTAATGAGGTGCTCGGACATGGATTCGAGGCCGTCCAGATGGCTCGCAGCCTGCTCAACGAACCGGACTTCGTGAACCGACTCAAGGAAGACCCGCATCACCGCTGCGGCTGCAAGCACAGCAACTACTGCATCGGCCGCATGTACACGCTGGAGATGGCTTGCCACCAGCACCTCCAGGAGCCGATTCCCGAGAAGATTCAGAAGGAAATCGAACGCATAGAAAGGGAACAGAACTGATGAAGACTGCCATCATTACCGGCGCAGGAAAAGGCATGGGCTTCGAGGAGGCCAAGGCCGTAGCGGCTAAAGGCTTCTATACCATCATGGCTTGCCATCATCCCGAGGCCGCCGAGGAGAAGAGACTGGAGATTGTCCGCGAGACGGGCAACGAGCATGTAGAAGTCGTGGGCATCGACCTGTCTGACCTCAGCTCTGTCCGTCGCTTTGCCGACGAGGTAAAGGGACGTTTCCCGCACATCGACCTCCTGATGAACAATGCCGGCACGCTCGAAAAGGGATTCCATACAACTAAGGATGGCTTGGAGCAAACCGTCAGTGTGAACTATGTGGGGCCCTACCTGCTGACGCGCCTCCTGCTGCCTCTGATGGGAGAGGGCACTCGAATCGTGAACATGGCCTCCCTGACCTATAGGTTCGGCTTCCTCGACTTCCCCGACTTCTTCACACGTGGCCGTAAAGGCGGCTTCTGGCGTATCCCCATCTACAGCAACTCCAAGCTGGCTGTTACCCTGTTCACCTTCGAACTCGCCGAACGCCTGAAGGACAAAGGCATTACGGTGAACGCGGCTGATCCGGGCGTCGTTTCCACGGATATCATCCATTTGGATATGAAGCTCATCGATACATTTGCCGACCTCTTCTTCCGTCCCCTCATCCGCAAGCCCCGTCAGGGTGCCGACACCGCCATCCGTCTCTTGTTGGACGAAGACAAGGCCGGACAGACAGGGACCTTCAACCGCTCGAACCGCATCATCAATGTCGGCGACAAATACTTCCACCATAAGAAGATGAAGGAACTCTGGGACCGCACCGAAGACATCGTCCGCCAGTACCTGTAGCCCTCTAAAGGCGCAAAGGAAATGCCGCATGCTAAGATGGTCGTCTCTGCATGCGGCATTTTATTGTTTCCCCCTAAAGGGAGTTAGTGGTCTATGCCTGAGGCAGTTTGGCGAGAGCGGCTTTGATTTCCTCGTCGGTGGGGATGTAGTCGGTCATCGTGCCGTCGTTGTATGCCATGTAAGCATAGAGGTCGAAGTAACCTGTGCCTGAGAGGTTGAAGACGATAACCTTCTCCTCGCCAGTCTCCTTGCACTTGAGGGCCTCGTCGATGGCAGCACGGATGGCGTGACTGCTCTCAGGAGCGGGCAGTGTTCCCTCTGCACGGGCAAAGATTTCTGCTGCCTCGAAAACGGAAGTCTGTTCGTAAGCACGAGCCTCGAAGATACCTTCGTCGTAGAGCTCGGAGAGAATAGGACTCATGCCGTGGAAGCGGAGACCGCCTGCATGATTGGCAGAGGGGATGAACTGACTGCCAATAGTGTACATCTTTGCCAAAGGACAAATCATGCCTGTGTCGCAGAAGTCGTAGGCATAGATGCCGCGAGTAAAGCTGGGACAAGAAGCAGGTTCGGCACCGATAATCTTGTAGTTCGCTTCGCCACGCAGAATCTCGCCCAGGAAGGGAGAGGCAAAACCGCCCAGGTTACTGCCACCACCTGTACAGCCAATCAGGATGTCGGGCTTGATGCCGTATTTCTGGAGAGCCTTCTGTACCTCAAGGCCGATGACGGTTTGGTGCAGAAGCACTTGGTTGAGCACGCTGCCCAATTCATAACGATAGCCCTCGTTAGTAACAGCCACTTCCACAGCTTCGGAGATAGCACAGCCGAGGGAACCCGTCGTGCCGGGGAACTCAGCCAGTATCTTGCGGCCAACCTGAGTGGTGTCGCTGGGAGAGGGCACGATGCTTGCACCGTATGTGCGGATAACCTCACGGCGGAAAGGCTTCTGTTCGTAGGAACACTTCACCATATATACCTTGCAGTCGAGACCGAAATACTGGCAGGCCATGCTCAAGGCTGTGCCCCATTGTCCTGCACCAGTCTCAGTGGTAACACCCTTCAGACCCTGCTTCTTGGCATAGTATGCCTGAGCAATGGCAGAGTTCAGTTTGTGGGAACCGCTGGTATTGTTGCCCTCGAACTTATAGAAAATCTTGGCAGGCGTATCAAGCGCCTTCTCCAGGAACTTCGCATGAACGAGAGGACTTGGACGGAACATCTTGTAGAAGTTCAAGACTTCTTCGGGGATATCGAACCAACGAGTGTCGTTGTCAAGCTCTTGTGCTACGAGTTCTTTACAGAAGATAGGCTCCATCTCAGCCGCCGTAAGGGGCTTGCCTGTGCCTGGATTCAGCAGAGGTGCCGGCTTAATCTTCATGTCAGCACGTACATTGTACCACCGAGTGGGCATCTCTTCCTCACTCAGATAAATCTTGTAGGGGACGTTTTTCATACTTTACTTAAATTTAAACGTTGCCAATAAAACATAATAAATTACCTTAAACTATTGCTCCGCGACTACAATCGCGCCGTGGGGCTAAAGCATCCGCTAATCCGATGCAAAGGTACGAAATTTCATTGAACATTGAACATTGAACATTGAAGTTTTTTCTCTTTTTTGTTATTTTGTGCTAAATTTGCAGAAATAATAAAAAATGAACGATTTGCCGTTTCGTGTGTATGCTGTCAAAACAAACGCAAACAAAACAAGAAGAAACATGAAACGGTTAGTTATGACATTGGTGGCGAAGTCCTTTTTCAACGCATCCAGCCTTCTACGGCATAGATTTTCTCAAGGAGTTTCCTCTCGTTTCCCTTTTTGTCCTTAAACCATACTTCTATCCTTGCTGCGTAGTATTTGTTCCAATCTCCCTCGTAAATCGTGAATCTCTGGTGTTTCACAAGGCAAGTGAAGTGGTTCGTCCCTCTGACCTCATGCCTGGATGCCTTTTTAATGCGGCTCTTTGAGAGAGGCAGATTCTCCGTCACTTCGTAGCATTTCAGGTAGATTGTGCCTTCGGGAAGGGTTGGATAGAAGAAAGAATACTCATAGATGCCGCCTTGAAAACTTTTGCGTACTTGCAGGTAAGTCGTTGTGTCGGAAGGATTAACTTCGTCTTCCATGTTCTCCTCTTCCTTATGGGGCGTATTATAAACCAAGTCCTTGGGAATGGGATGCTCCTCTGCAAAGGTTGTCGGAGCAGATTGCAAGGCTAATCCGAGGAAGGCGGCGGCAAGGAAGATGACGACTCCTACGAGGGCAGCAAAACATAATTGCACGAACTTTTTCCTGTACGCCAGAAACAATATCGCGATAATATAAAATAGGAATGTCCAAAAGAAAATGCCTAAATAGAAATCTGTCTTGCCTGGATTGTCCTGCATGTTCCTGAATGCTCCCATAAAACTGTAATAGGAGACGATGGGAAAGAGAAACCAAACGTAGGACAGGTAGCAGCCTGCCTTCCTCAGGAACTGGAGTATTTTCTTCAGACTAAAGTTTATTTCCACTTGATTATATAATTGTAGTTGTGGCTCACGTCATCGTTCCATACTACATTATCCTTTATCTGGCTGACCATTTGCTGTTCGTCTTGCAGGTATTCTATCTCCTCCGTAAAGTCATCGGCCTCCACGCTTTGCATCAGATTACGGCAATCGGTGCCGAAGTATCCGGTAGAGATGAGAGGCACGAGGTCGAACAGGACGTTCCTCGGGTCGCCGGCCGGCATTGAGCCTGTTAGGGTAGAGTAGCTGTAGCTCCATGTCTCCGTCTTCTTTTGCTGAGGTATGGTGCAGGTACGTCCCGTGATGTTGCCGTCCTGCCATTCCAGCATATAAAGCTCCGTGTACCAGGGCTCTCCCGCCTTATACCTTGCGTAGGAGTAAGGCTTCACGTTGTCGTTCCTGATGGAGATAAGCTCGCCACGCTCATTGTAACGGAACTTGAAGAAGAAGTTGTTCAGGTCGACGTGTCTTGTCCGCGGTCTGTATCCTGCCAGACTATCTACTCTGCCATCCACAAGGAAAAGGGTGTCATAGTGGATGAAGTCGCGGGTGTAGTCGGGGTTATGTTCGCCGTTTGGCAGTTCCTCGAATTCTTGATACTTGATGTAGATGCGGTCTTTTGCATAACTGTACTCGGTCAACCACTTCACAACATACCATGTTGTGTCGAAGCGTTCGGCGCGGACCACTCTTCCCTCGGCATCGTAGGTGTAGGCGAGATGTGTGTGGCCGCCGTCCATAGATAGAAACTGCCCGGTATTCAGAGCAATAGAATGTAGGTCAGGGTCAACAACGACATCATCGGACTTGCCAGAGCAGGCAATCAGAAATGTCACAACAGGGAGGAGGACAAGGAATCTTTTCATAACTTCGTGTTTTAAATTAATAACGAGCCACATTCCCCTTTTATTGCCTTCATAAATCGGACACCATGATAATTTTTGTTATTATGAATTAATGTCGTATCTTTGCATGTGAAAAACTTTATCGGTCAATATCCATGATATCATTGAGATGCGCATAGGTGTAAGTCGTATGGCCCTATAAAATATGCCCTATAATATATTATATATATAATGTATAGTAATTCCCGTTGCCATAAAGTTGAAAAAAAGTTTGTGTTATATTTTGTCAGAATGAATAATAGTCGTACCTTTGCAGTCGCAAATGAGGCTTATCCGTTCGTTGGACACGGGTAGGGCCGATATGCGCTCCTTTGGGGCACGTTCTTTGAGAGATTTACATAGACAGAAATTGTAGTACAAGAAAGAAAGCGAACCGTCAAT
>JAILRU010000124.1 GCA_024697945.1 Bacteroidaceae bacterium | reverse complement strand
CTTTCAATTCAAAGGTGAAGGGCTTAAGAGCACAGGTGCATGGAGTCAATGACCTGCCCTTCTTCATGTTCCGTTGCGCTAAGATATTTGGTTAGGCTGCATGGGGGGCTTATCCACGGACTTTTCCCCCTGCGCCGTTTTTTGCTTCAGAAACTATACTGTATTCGGAACAAAAATACCACGAAAAGCTGAGATTATTTGCAAATTAAGGAGAAAAATCATAAATTTGTGCTGGAAAACAATTAAACTATGAAGAAATCGAGACTCATCTACTTGTCATTTTGTCTGTTTCCACTTCTCTACTCCTGTAGCAGCAACGGGGACGAGAAACAGCTTCTTGACGGCATAGAGCAGACGTGGCAGCTATCTGAGACTTCTCTCCAGGAAGCCAAGGCGCGTGCAGAAGCACTGAGGGATTCTGTTCTGGTCTCTTCCGAATATGTCCGGCAGAAATACGACCTGCTGTCGATTCGTCTGCGAGACAAAAGCTACATTATCCCATCCTCTCCAGATTCTGCCCTGCTGACGATGAACTACTTTGAGGAACATGACAATGCCGTTGACAAAGCACGTGCCTATTACTATCTGGGCAGTGCTTACCGCGACCTGAATGACTATCCCCGTGCTGTCAACTTCTTCCAAAAGAGTGTGGATATTGCCAAGGAATGCAAGCAGGCTGATACCATACTATGGCAAAAGGGCTTTTCTCAGTTAAGGAACCTGTACATGCTGCAACTCAACTATGAGGAGGAATTGAATGTGGCACTCCAATCGGTGGAGCTGGCAAAGAAATCGGGAAAGAATTTGGGATGGTATCTGATTGACGCTTCGTCTGCGTACGAGCATCTGAAAGACACACTCCGCATGCTCCAATATTGCGACCAGTCTTACCAGGTTATCCAAAAGGAGCATTTCCCTCCGAAATACGGGGAGGTTCTGGCAAACATGCTGGCAATATATGCGAAAACCCTGAAAGGTGAAGATGTCAGGAAGTTAGATACGTTGCTGCAACAGCTGACGCAACTCCCAGAGTCCCAGCGTCCGCATAACTATGAGTTGGGCTTGGCCTTGTACTACGAGAACGAAAACCTGATTGACTCTGCCATCCTTCACTACAAGACGTTCTATGGCTTGGCGAAAACCATTTCCGGAAGGTATGAAGCTTCCGCAGGCCTGCAACGCTGCTACAGAGAAAAGCAGGATTTTCCGCAGGCAGTGGAGTGGGGCTGCCGCTTGTACGACACCAACGACTCCATCATCGACCAACGTGCCTTCGAAGAGACACAGAGGGCCAGGGACACGTACAGCTATTACCGCGACCAGGAGAAAGAGCAGGCCCTCGTGCAGCGGGACGAGCGCATCAAGTCTGCCTCCATCATCACCGGCCTTGCCTTGCTGAGCGTCGTCCTGGGACTGCTGTTGCTTTATTTCTACAGAAAGAAGAAACTCATGGAGGAAATCATTGCTAAGGACAAGGAACTGGAACAAAGGGCAATGACAAACAGGGAACTGACCCGTATCGCCCTAATGCACAACGCGACAGACAATGCGGAAGACGTTATAGCTCGTTTCCGCAAAACTGCCGTCGGTCGTGCAAAGTTGGATGATGATTCGTGGAAAGATCTGATGGGTACAATCGAAACCCTCTACCCTGGATTCCATGAGGCGATACAGGGACGGCTACAGGGAAACCTGTCCGAACAGCTGATTCGCACGATATGCCTGATGAAGATTGGTATGAAGCCAGCACAGATAGCTCAGGTGATGGATGCGAGAATACAAACAGTATGGAATCGCGTCAAACGTGCTGAGGAAACCTGTGGCGACCTGATTTCCGCCTCGTTATTATGAGAAGTTAGAACTTGAAACCCAGGGTGCAGGTGATGGCGTGCCTGGTGAGGTTGACATTCACGGGGTCAATTGTCACGTCTGCATAGTTGGGATTGTTTCTCACGAACTGTGTATTGTTCCAAGTCTCGGCAAAGCTGGTGTCGAAGGCATAGAAGTCGGCAAACTGGTTGCGGAGTTTGTAGGCGAAGTCTATGTAGAAGTTCTTCGAACGGTAACCCATGCCAAGCGTTATGATGTTCGTCGTTCCCATGCGCATGTAGTTAGTGCCTGTGGTGTGGTTCATGGCAGCGCTGTTGAGGGTGTACTGGTCGTAGTAGATGTCCTTCTCAAAGGGAGATGTGCTGAGGTTGTAACCCAGGCGGAAGGCGAGGTTCGGGGTGGCATTGGCCTCCAAGCCGACGCGCACGGTGTGTGTGCCGCGCATGATGTCGCGGGTGAACTCGTTCATGGCTACATCCTTCATGTTTCCTGAGGTGGAGCCGTCATTGTAAACGTAGTCGGGGTAGCCCATGCTGGTGCCTGAGTAGGTGGCGTATTCGTAGTCAACGTCCCAAGCGAAGGTGGTGCCGATGGTGCTGCCGATGCTGGCGCGCATCTTCCAGGGTGAGCGCAGGTTGAAGCGGAAAAGATAGCCGTCCTTGTCTGTGTTCTCCCACTCCTTGAAGGAATTACCATAAGAGAGACCTCTTTGGAGGGAGAAGATTGTGCTGTTCTTCAGGCGATACCATGTGGGAGTCTCCACTGTGACGCCAAAGCGGAAGGGACTGTCTGCAATGGGACGGATGATGGTGCCCACCTTGACGTTGAAACCAGTGCCTGTGATGCGGGTGTCGTTGTTGAGGTAGTATTTGTCCTGACCGCTGGTGTTCTGTTCGGCATACATGTTCCATCCGTTGTAGAGCAAGTTATCCACACCAACGGTGAGGCCCAGGAAGGCGCGGTTGTTGATGTTGGTGCTCAGGTTGAAGTCGAAAGCCTGGAGCGAGCCCTCGCTGTGGTGGGTGTACATGTTGCTCTGGGACCGTCCGTATTTGTTGTAATGGTAGGTTTGCTGCTTGCCCTCATCGTCAATCATGGTTTTCGTCCCGAAGAAGCCTTCGTCCAAAGCCATACCGGTGAGGTTGTTCTGAGTCCCGTCATCCCAGTCCGCCAGCTCTGCCAATTGGTCCATCTGGCTGAGTCCGTTGATGTTTGCGTTGTCTGCGTAGAAGTTTTGGTTGAAGTTTTTCTTCTTCTGGAAGTTGAAGGCGAAGTTGATGTAGGGACATGTTTCGCTGTCTATTCCCATGTTAAAGACGAAGCCAGCCTGGTCGAAGGTACCCTTGCCGCGATGCTCTTCAGCGATATACGACTTGCCCCATGTGCCGCCAAAGGTTATGGCGATGTCGTTCTTGCGGTAGAGACCGATGCCTGCAGGGTTCCAGCTGATGACGCTGATGTCGGAACCGAGTGCACCGAGTGCGCCGCCCATGCCGACGTAGCGGGCTGTGCCGATGACATCACTGGAATTGTTCGTGATGCGTTCGTTGGTGTAGGTGTCCTGTGCCTGAGCCGCAATGGCAAAGAGAAGGATTGAGAAAAGAGAAAGCCCCCTCCTTGCTCCCCCTTTGGGGGAGTGATATAAATATGAAGTAATCATAGTTTACGAATTATGTTGTTATCTGAATTTATTTAATTAAAGTTCCTTTTTGAGGCACTCCCCCCAAGGGGGAGCGGGAAGTGGGCTTTTATCTCCTGCCGCCGCCGCCACGGGAGCCGCCGCCGCCACCGCCGCGAGAGCCACCTCCGCTGAAGCCGCCGCCTCCGCCGCGAGAACTGCCTCCGCTGAAGCCACCGCCACCGCTATAGCCTCCGCCGCTGTAACTGCCGCTTCTGTAAGTGCTGGTGTTAGTACTGCTACTACTACTGCTTCTTGAAGGACTGCTGTATGTACTACTGCTGCTTCTGGAAGGACTGCTGTATGTGCTGCCGCTGCGAGTTGCGCTGCGTGAAGTGGCTTCGCGGGTTGTTGTGCTGCGTGAAGTGCCTTCACGTGTCGTATTGCTGCGTGAATAGGTGTTGCGAGATGCGTCTCTTGTCCCTGAGTCGTTCCTGCGGGAAGGAGCCTGATAGGTGTCGCGAGAGTTGCTACGATATGTGCCTTCTCTGTTGATGCTCCTGCTTCCGTCTCTGTTGAGACTCCTGCCACCGTCTCGTGAGCCACTGCCATAGGAGCCGCCGTTCATGTTGGATCCTGATGCCGAACGGGAAGGACCTACACGGTTGTTACCTGTCCTGCCAGTTCTGCCGGCCCTGCCGTTGAATGTCGTAGAGCGTTGTCCCAAGTTACGACTGGCTGATGTCCGATGACCCGATGAATACCAACCGTGGTAGCCACCGTAGTAATGGTGAGGATGATGCCAGCCATAGTTCCAGCTATTATAATAGTAGGGATAGTCCCAGCCCCAGCCGAAGCCCCAGTTGTTCCAACCGTAGTAGCTGTAATAGTAGGGATAGTGCCAACCGTAATACCAGGGGTCGTACCATCCGTAGTAATCCCAATACCAGGGATCGCTCAGACAGAAGCCACGATAACGTGCCAGACGGGACGTATAGGTGAAGTCACCATCGTTGAGTCCGTCGTAGTAGCCATCGGAATAGCCTTCTTTGTAACTGTCAGCCTGTTCGGGTGCAGTGGTAACGACTAAGGTGTCGCCCTTGAGCTCATAGGACGGTGTGTTGTCCGTCGAGATGGAATAGCGACGGTTGTACTCATCTACGTCGCGCAGCTGACCGGTGTGATAGTCGGCATTGGGGTCGCCCTCGTCGTCGTCATAATAGGAACTGGCCGATGACTTCGTCTGGGCAGCCGTCGTTGTCTTTTGTGATTTCTTCTTGGAGGAGAAGGAATACATGTCATCGTCCTGAGCGTTTGCGCTGAAGCAGAACACTGAGAGGAGCAAGAGTGTAAAGATGTTTGTTTTCATATCATGTCTTTTTTTAATGTTTTCACTACTATTTTTCGCTTTTCTCTTACGAAGTTGATGCAAAGTTACAGACTTTTGCAAAATAACCAAAAGGGAAATGCCTATTTTGCTGAGGAAATTTCCCCATGTGGATAAAAAGCGCTATATTTGCATACATTATTATATAATATATGAAGTACTTTGAGGTAAAATTTACAATGAATCCCTTCAGTGAGGTTGCAGCAGACCTCCTTACTGCAAGTCTTGCTGAAATAGGTTTCGAATCTTTTTCCCAGACAGAGGATTGCCTTTTGGCTTATATACAACAAAGTGAGTGGGACGAAGCCATGACGCAGCAAGCCGTCCAGGACTTCTGTCTGCCTGATGTCGTCATTGACTATGTTTGTACAGAGGCACCAGACGAGGATTGGAACCAAGTGTGGGAGGAAGAGGGCTTCCAGCCCATTTACATTCCCTTTGGGGAAGGGCAGGAAGAGGCCGTTGTTATCCACGATGTCAAGCACAAGGATGTTCCGCAGGCTCGCTACGATATCCTCATCACGCCGCGTATGGCATTCGGCACCGGTAGCCATCAGACGACGCGCCTCGTCCTGCGGAAGCTCGCAAACATGGACCTTGAGGGCAAGCGCGTCATAGATGCCGGAACTGGTACAGGCATCCTTGCCATCATGGGCATAAAGCGCAGAGCAGCCCACGTCTTTGCCTATGACATTGACGAGTGGAGTGTGGAGAATACGAGAGATAATCTGCTTCTAAATCACATATTTAATGTGGGAGTTAAAGAAGTTAAAGACATTTGTGTTGAGGTTGTTTGCGGCGACAGCTCTGTGTTGGAGGGACAGCCGCAGGCCGACTTGCTCATTGCCAACATCAACAGGAACATCCTGCTTGCCGACCTGCCTCGCTTCGGCAAGGCTGTAAGAAAAGGCGGCAACTTGATTCTGAGCGGCTTCTATCTCTCGGATGTACCAATCCTGACTGAAGCCGCCGCGCAGCAAGGCTTTTCTCTGCTGGAAACAGAAAGCGAGGGCGAGTGGGCGATGTTGCTATTCGTAGCGGATGCTGCTGGCAGGTGTGATGTTTGACACCACGAAGCTTGGAACAATCATTGCAAGGGCGCTGATGACAAATGTCCCCACGTCGATGAGAACGACCCACAGCCAGTTCACCATAACGGGCACGGCCTCCACGTAATAGACCTCCGGGTCGAGGGTGACAATGCCGAAGTGCTTTTGTAAGAGGATGAGCGCGAAGGCCAATATGTTGCCCAGCACGATACCACGCACGATAATCAGCAAGGCATAGTTGAGGAAGAGGTGACGCACCTGCCGGTTGCGAGCACCAAGGGCTTTCATGATGCCGATGAAGTTGGTTCGCTCCAGGATAATGATGAGCAGACCACTGACAGCCGTGAAGATGGAAACGCAAATCATCAGTATAAGGATGACCGCAATGTCCATATCGAGCAAATTGAGCCACTCGAAGATTTGGGGGTGCTCCATGCGTATGCTTAAGCTGGAATAGTAGTAACCGTATGCATCTTGCTTGTGATTGACTTCGTTCTCTACAAGAGATAGCGTCTCGTCAAGTCGTTCGAAGTCTTTCAGCCTAATCTCGGCACCGGCATATTGCTGCGAGTCCCAGCCCAGGAGACGGTGGATGGTGAAGAGGTCGGTATAGGCGAAGTTCCTGTCGAAGTCGGTGAGGTTGGTGCGATAGATGCCCGCCACCGTGAACTTCCTTGCCCTGACCGTCTTTTCGAAGAAATAGGCATAGATGGCTTGGCCGACATCCACTTGCATCTCGCGAGCCATTGATTGCGAGATGACCAGCTTTCCAGAACTGACGGAATCTGTGAACTGCGGCATCTCGCCCTCTACCAAATGACTGCTAATGAAGCTTTGGTCGTAGTCCTGTCCGACTCCCTGGATGGCGATGCCACGGAAGTTGGCGTCAGTCTTGAGCATGCCCGGCTTGATGCAGAAACGTGCTACGGAGGCTACGTTCGGAATGGCGCTGAGCCGCGATGTGATTGAGTCGTTGATGACAATGGGAGTGAACTCCTGCTGTCCGAGGCTTTTGTAGTTAAGAACCTTGATGTGTGCTCCGAAGCCCAGCACTTTGTCCTGTACCTCGCGTTGGAAGCCCTGTACGATAGCTACGCTGACCAGCATCACAGCCAGTCCGATGGCAACGCCAAAGGTGGCAATGCCTGTGGCAAGGCGCGATGCCCGTCCGCTATTCCCGCCCTGAGCGAAAAGCCGTTTAGCTACGTACCAGGTGAACATATTAAACCTTGCCGGGGTAGGCCTCTAAAGCCTTACGCAATATGAACAACGCACGGGTCAGGTCTTCTTTCTTCAGGACGTAGGCCAGACGCACTTCGTTCTTGCCGGCACCAGGAGTGGTGTAGAAGCCGGCAGCAGGAGCCAACATGACCGTCTCGCCCTCGTAGTTGAATTCGCTCAGACACCATGCGCAGAACTTCTCTGCATCGTCCACGGGAAGCTTTGCCACAGTGTAGAAGGCTCCCATCGGGATGGGACTATAGACACCAGGGATGCGATTCAGACCGTCGATGAGGCACTTACGACGCTCCACGTACTCGTCATAGACCTCGCGACCGTATTCTTCCGGTTCGTCAAGGCTTGCTTCGGCAGCAATCTGTCCGATGAGTGGCGGACTGAGACGTGCCTGGCAGAACTTCATGACGGCCTGGCGTACCTCTTTGTTCTTCGTGATGAGTGCTCCGATGCGGATGCCGCACTCGCTGTAGCGCTTGCTGACGCTGTCGATGAGCACCACGTTGTTCTCGATGCCATCCAGATGACAGGCGCTGATGTAGGGGCTTCCCGTGTAGATGAACTCGCGATAGACCTCGTCGCTGAAGAGGTAGAGGTCGTACTTCTTCACGAGATCGCGGATTTGGTTCATCTCGCGGCGTGTATAGAGGTATCCCGTCGGGTTGTTCGGGTTGCAGATGAGGATGGCGCGTGTCCTCTCGTTGATGAGTTCCTCGAACTTCTCCACCTTAGGCAGGGAGAAACCCTCGTCAATGGTTGTCGTGATGGTACGGATGACGGCACCGGCTGAAATGGCGAACGCCATGTAGTTGGCATAGGCGGGTTCTGGCACGATAATCTCGTCGCCAGGGTTGAGGCAGGCGAGGAACGAGAAGAGCACGGCCTCGCTACCGCCGCTGGTGATGATGATGTCTTCGGGCGTCAGGTTGATATTGTACTTGGCGTAGTAGCCCACCAACTTCTTCCGGTAGCTCAGGTAGCCCTGGCTGGGACTGTACTCCAGTATGGTGCGGTCGATATTCTTGATGGCATTGATGGCCGCCTGTGGCGTAGGCAGGTCGGGCTGACCGATATTCAGGTGATAGACGTGTATTCCTCTGTCTTTGGCAGCGTATGCCAGAGGAGCCAGCTTGCGGATAGGCGACTCAGGCATCTCAACGCCTCGTACGGAAATCTGTGGCATAACAATATTTACTAATTGACGATTTTCTATTAACCATTTACGAATTCGCGTGCAAAGGTACGAATAAGCGAGCACAATACAAAAGAAGAACCAAAGTTTTTCTTTTTATTGTCGAGCGGAAGTATTTTCGACCCATGTCAAAGTACGAAATAATAGATAATAGACAATATATAATATATAATAATTTTGGCATTTTGGCTATTTTATCACAATTTTATCTTTACTTTCTAATACTCGTGCTGCTATTCAGCCAATCGCATAGGGATAAATTTTAACAAGGGATGCTCTGTTCTCCCGTTCGACATGGTTTATCTATAAAAACCCTTATCGGTATCTTTGAAATGTTAATTTTGTGTTAAAAAAATGGGCATTTTGAGGTGTTTTGAGAAGTTCCGAACTTTTCAAAAAAGGAACGGAACTTTTCGCGAGAAGTTCGGAACTTTTCATGAGAAGTTCCGTTCCCTATTTTTGAACTCTCACTATGCTGTCGAAGGATGCCATTTTTCCCTCGTCGATTTTAGTAATTCTTAGTCTGAATTTATGGTCTTATTGTACGAAATTTCTTTACATATTCCGTCTGCTAAGATAGTCTCTCCTCATAATCCCTCCGTTTTCTGTCTTTTACTTCTTTTATTCTTCCCCATCTCTTGCAGGAGAGGGAGATTTTTCGTATCTTTGCATCCGGAATATCAAATACAAGAAAGTCTGACGGCTTATATTCATGCAACAACAGGTTCTGCATCTCCTTTGTATTGCCGGAACGTGCCGGCTCCATTTCTCAGGGCATGAGCATACGCTGACGCCTGGTTGTTGCATGATTGCAATGGCCAGTCATGTGGGACGCATTCAGCCTTCTGAGGATTGCAAGCTTTACCAACTCATGCTACCGGCCGAGCAGCAGGCCAGCTGCATGCCTCACAGCAGTTATGGTATTTGCGGGTGGCTGCATCTGTTCATGCATCCCATCTTCCAGTTAGATGCGGAGACACTGACTCTTTTGGAACATGATTTCAAAGATGTTGCTTTCCGTTCGGAGCATTCTCCAGAGGCGTTCCGTCAGGAAGCCATCTTGCAAAGCATGCGTATGCTCTATTGGGATGTCATGAACGCACATGCTGCACTCTTTGAACACGAAGAAGCTACGCATCGTGCAGCCGATATTATGTCGCGCTTCATCCGGATGCTGGAGGGCGGAAGCTATCGCCAATACAGAACCGTTGCCTATTATGCTCAGGAGCTTTGCGTGACGCCCAAACATCTGCATAAGATTTCCACACAGGTGAGCGGACGAACGCCCAGCTACTGGATTCAGCAGTTTACGGTAATGGAAATCAAACATCTGCTGATGCACAGGAAACTCACGGCAAAGGAAATCGTGGAGAAAATGAATTTCGACAACGTGTCGCATTTCAGCCGCTATGTCTCTGAACATCTTGGCGTTACTCCTAAGAATGTGAAATGAGGCATTTCTCCGAAGGGAAATATTGGTAATAGCCTGCGAAATATAGGCTTGGTTGTTTGTGTACTTTTTTGATAACTTTGCACCAGAAAAGGTTAATATTTTATCAAAACAAACACATCAAGTTATGCAAATCCGTACATTATTATTATTATTTAGTGCCAGCACAGCTTGCCTCACCCTTCAGGCCGAGACACAGAACGAAGGCATCAAAGACACCACTCAGATAGGTGAAGTCGTAGTGACAGGTACACGTAACGCGACAGATGTTCGTCATCTGCCTCTCACCGTTACCAGTATCAGTAATGAAAAGCTGAATGAGAATTTCCGCTCTTCCATCCTTCCTACCGTGATGGAGCAGACTCCCGGCCTCTTCTTAACCAGCCGTGGCGTTTTGGGCTATGGTGTCAGCACGGGTGCTGCTGGTAGCATGAAGATTCGTGGTGTGGGAAGCGGCGCTCAGTTGCTGGTCCTCATTGACGGACAGCCTCAGTATGCAGGTCTCATGGGACATCCCATTCCTGATGCCTACCAGACCATGATGGCCGAGAAGGTGGAGGTGATTCGTGGGCCTTCCAGCCTGTTGTATGGCAGCAATGCGATGGGTGGCGTCGTGAATATTATTACGCGTCAGATGAACCAGGACGGCTGCAGGACCAATATCCGTTTGCAGGGTGGCAGCTATGGAACAGTTCAGGCCGATGGCGTGAACAGGTTCCGCATGGGCAAGTTCCATAGCATCGTCGGCGCTCAATACCAGCGTTCAGACAACCACAGGCCAAATAACAAGTTCGAGCAGTTTGGAGGTTATGCCAAGCTTGGTTACGACTTTAACGAGAACTGGAAGGCTTTTGCCGATGCCAACATCACCCACTTCAATGCCAGTAACCCAGGTCCTTCCTATGCACCCTTGCTGGATAATGATTCCAGGATTACTCGCGGACTGGCCAGTGTTAGTCTCAGTAATAGCTACCAATATACCAGTGGAACGCTTCGTGCCTATTGCGACTGGGGCCATCACAGCATAGACGATGGCTTCAACATCGGTGGCACTCCCAGGACATCTCTTTACAAGCATGACGACTACATAGCCGGTATCACGTGGTATCAGAGTGCTAATTTCTTCAAGGGGAATACTGTTACCGTTGGTGTCGATTGGCAGCACTTTGGTGGTAGTGCCTGGAACGAAGACAAGGTTTCTTCCGCCAAAACCTATCTCGTGAAGGATGCAGACGGCAATCTTGTCGAGAACCAGCATGCCGATGAAGTAGGGACCTTCATCGACTTCCGTCAGGATATCTGGAAATGGCTGACTGTGGATGCCGGACTGCGTGTTGACTGGCATTCTGTTGTTGGAACAGAACTCGTTCCTCAGGGAGGTCTCTCCTTCCATCTCACAAGTGATGCCGACATCAAGGCCCTGGTGAGCAAGGGCTTCCGCAATCCCATTATCCGCGAGATGTATATGTTCCCGCCTGCCACTACAGACTTGCTGCCCGAGAGCATGATGAACTATGAACTTGCCTACACACAGCGTATTGGCAAGAGAGCTCACATCGGAGCCAACATCTTCTATATTAAGGGTAAGAATCTCATCAACACCGTTAGGGTGGAGGGCCGCCCTCGTAACGTGAATACAGGTGACTTCGAGAACTGGGGTGTTGAACTGTCTGCCGACTGTGCCATCAGCAAGCACTGGAGCATGAACGGGAACTGCTCTTTCCTGCACATGGATACTCCCATCGAAGGCGCTCCTGAAGGCAAGATTTACGTTGGCGCAACCTATCATAATGAGAAGTGGACCGTTGCTGCCGGTCTGCAGAACGTTAACGATCTGTACATCACGACAGGTGATAACCAGCAGAAAGAGAACTACACCCTCCTGAATGCTACTGTCAGCTACAAGGTGCTCCCTTGGATGTCAGTCTTTGCCAAAGGAGACAACCTGCTGGCTGAGAAGTATCAGACTTACGACGGGTTCTATATGCCCAAGGCAACCTTCATGGGCGGCGTAACCCTTGATTTCTAAAGAAAACTGAAAAGAGAAGACGCAGTTATTCGAACAGCTTGTCGTCCAAGGGCATTACTTTGAGGCTGCGAAGATGAGTAATGTCGTTCGAAGGTACGCAGTCGTGGTGGAAGAGCCACCAGCGTCCCTCGTAGCGGACAATGCTGTGGTGCGTGGTCCAGCCTACGACGGGTTGCAGCAGTTCGCACTTGAAACGGAAAGGTCCGTAGGGATTGTCGCCCACAGCTAAGCAAAGCAGGTGGCTGTCGCCTGTAGAGTAGGAGAAGTAGTAGCGTCCGTTTGCCTTGTGCATCCACGATGCCTCGAAGAAACGGTGTGGGTCACTAGCCTTGAGGGGTTCTCCATTCTCGTCCAGGATGATGACGGAACGCGGCGCCTCAGCAAACTGCAGCACGTCGTCACTCATGCGTACCACGAACGACGGCAGGGCAGGCACATCGGCTGGACAAAAGAGCTGAGTCTTTCTGTCTCCTGCAGGGCCAAGGTCAACGCCTTCTTTAGTTAGTAGTCGAGGCGACTGATACCATTGCAACTGTCCGCCCCACAGACCTCCGAAGTAGCAGTAAATCTCTCCGTCGTCGTCCTTGAAGACGCAGGGGTCTATGCTGAACGAGCCGCGGATAGGGTGCTCCTGGGGAATGAACGGACCCTCTGGACGCTCCGCAATGGCTACGCCCAAGTGGAAGACGCCGTTGTAGTCCTTAGCCGAGAAGATGAGATAGTAGCGGCCGTTCTTCTCCACCACGTCGTTGTCCCACATCTGCTTCTCTGCCCAAGACACCTGATCGACATCCAGGATGACGCCGTGGTCGGTAACTTCGGCTTCGAGGGGATTGCCTTGGAGCGACAGCACGTGGTAGTCGCGCATCTGGAAGTGTCCGCCGTCGTCGTCGAAGGCTGCTCCCGTCTCGCGATCGTGCGAGGGGTAGATGTAGAGGCGGTTGTTAAACACGTGGACCGATGGGTCGGCCATATAGTCTTTGGGGAATAGATAACGTGGGTTCATCTTAGTTTAGAGTTTATAGTTTAGAGTTTATAGTCAGTTGTTGAGTTTATTAAGACCTTGCTTCGATTTCTTTGTTGATTTCGTCAAGTCTCTCATCTGTAAGCGGATACTTGTATATCAGGAGTCCTACGACAATAAGAAGAATAGCGGGAATGATACAGGTGAACCATAGAATGGCATTCTGAGATGTTGGCGAGTATTCATTCAATTTAGTGTAATAAGCATTTACTGGTGCGCTGATAAATGATGCAAGGAATACGACCACGAAGATACTAAGCACGAGTTGGAGGCACTTGTTAGCCTTGAACTCTGCAAACATCTCACCGTATGTGACAGGTCTCTCGGGCGTCGTTGCGATTCTTTCTTTACAGCCCGTGAAGCAGAATAGTAAAAGAACGAAACCAATGATGGCAAAGACACATGTTACGGTAAACCAAGCATTAGGGTCTATAGGTAAGGCCGATTCCTCGCTTGCCAAGTCAAAGCCTATCATTCCCATTACCAGAGGAGTAATCCAGCCGGCTATTGAGAAACCGGCCTTGAAGGCAACACCTGCAAGCGCATTTACTGTGGCTGCAGGTCTGTTCCCTGTACGATATTCTGCCTCTGTGATGACTTCTGGGACAAGGGCCCACATCAGCGAACCTACAAGCAGTCCGACGCCAGTCATTACCTTCGCAGCCTGTACAAGTGTATTGCAACTTTCTACGTCGAAGAATTTACCAACGCTGAACAATATGGCAAATCCAATAAAGCCGATGGAAAGGAGCAGATAGTAAAGGCCTTTCTTACCTAACCAATTCTTCAGCATAGGCAAAGAAGGCAGAATGATGAAAGCCGGAATCGTACCTATGGCCATAAACGTTGCCTGGTTCCAGTCGATAACGGTATGGGCAAAGATAGCCAGCCCGATAGGGAAACCTGCCTGAACAACGATTTGGCCGATGTTGGCGCAGACCATTCGTGTCGATGTAAGTTTCAGAACTTCGTCGTTATCGCGCGTCATACTTGCCATGATGGAACCGTAGGGTATATTGACTACTGAATATATCATACTCAGCACGGTATAGCTGACTGTCGCATAAACAATCTTTAGACTCGTGGACCAGGTCGCTGCCTGAGGTAGCATCAAAAGGCAGGCGGCAACTGTAAGAGGAATACCGCCATAAAGGAGGTAAGCACGATACTTCCCAAGTTTAGAATTGCGATTGTCAATGTAACGCCCAACGATAGGACTCCAAAAACAGTCAATGAGTCGGACCGAGAGAATCAGTCCGCTGACAAAGGCCGGATTGATTTTCAGTACTGTGGTGAGATAAAGCATTAAGTAACATGCCACGGTCTGGAAGATGAGATTCTGAGCCAAATCTCCAGAGCCATAGCCAATGCGTTGCATCCAGGAAAGGCGATAGAAGCCTGTTTTTTCTTTTATTTCCATATCTTTTCTGTAGTAAATCAATCAGAATTGTCACAAATTTACAACATATTCTTCTGATTTCATCAGAATTGCTGCATCTTTTTTGTTTCATAAGGAAAAAAGTGAAGTCTTCATGCAACCTTTTGGGCTGCTGATACGTTTATATAATAGAAAGCATCACAAAAACGTCAATGAACCGAGAAGAATTCACAGCCCAAGTCCGAACGGAGCTCTACGGCTTGCGTCGTTTCCTGCTGGCGGCGTGTGGCGGCAACAGCCAAGAGGCCGATGATGTGGCACAGGAAGCGCTGATGAAAGCCTACGTGGCCTCTCGCAGTTTCGAGCACAAAACGGAATTCTCGGCTTGGCTCTACAGGATTGCCTGCAACACCTTGGTTGACCATCAGAGAAAGAATTCCAGTCGTACGACTCTCGACATTAATGCGGCCTTTGGCGTGGCTTCTGGCTCCCAGACCGACGGCGCCTTTGCCTACCAGGATCTGTACAGAGCCATAGACGGGCTGAACGTCAGCGAGAGAACGACTGTATTGCTCTTCTACATGGAGGACCGCCCTGTCCGCGAGATTGCAACCATCATGAACGTGGCAGAGGGAACGGTCAAGGCAAGCCTCTCAAGAGCCCGCGAACACCTAAAAGAAAAGTTAAAAGAAAAGCGTTGACCCATCAGACCCATTAACCCCATCAAGCCCATTAATCCCATTAACCCAATAAAAACCACCATTATGAATGACCAAGAACTACGCGACATATTCCATTCCTACCGTCCTGAGATGAGTAGCGAAGAGGACTTCATGGCTCGCCTGAACGAGCAGATGGACACAATCGACGCAAGCCAAAGGGGACGGAGGCTTAGGCTCTTCCTGCCCTGGGTGTCAGGCATAGCGGCAGCGGTGGCTGTCGGGCTCTTCATCTTTAAGCCCGCGAAAACCACAGAACCGCAAATGGCAACTGTCTATCCCTATTATCCTGAACGAACTGCCTTGGTGATGATGAATACAGACCCACTCGCTTCCTTCGAAGAGACTGTGGCGGAGATAGAGCGGAGCGGGCAGCAACTGCAGCTGGCCATCGCAGAAATGAAATAATAAAGAAAAGTGTGAAGACGTCTTATACATTATTATATTTAGTAACCTACAACCATTAAAACAATGAAACGAAGCATATTTTTCCTGTTGCTCATAAGCGGCATCATCGTAGCTTGCACATCGGAAAAGAAGTCCAAATCTACAGGCGACCCCATCGAGGACCTTATCACTTATTTCGAAGAGAAGCATCCTGAGGGGTCTGCCACAAAGAGTTATTATGGCGGCCACATCTTTAACACGAGGTTAGAGTACAGCCTCGCAAGTCCGAAAGGCGAGCCTGTGAGATACGATATGTACAAAGGACAGAAAGTCAAATGGGATCTCAGAAAGGAAGCAGAGGTTTGGGATTCCACGATGCGAGCCATCCAAGCGGCTTGCGGCACAGCGCGCCAGTGCTATCACAAAGAGAGTCACGCTCGCGACAAGGACACCGTCTATTATGCCCTCGCACTCGAAGCGATGGAAGGCGAGCGCATAAGCCAATACGATGTCAAGGAGGTGTCCGACAACTACGACGTTCTTTTTCAGGGCGTGCGCTTCAGGGCTGGTCGGGCTTTTGTCTTCCATGCGACGGGCGACGAGGAGTGGAACCATGCCCGCGTAGAATACATCACGCGCTCCGATGAAGGAAAGGAAAAACCCTTCGACGTTCAGTACCTTGCCTTCGACATCAATTCTTTGGGAAAGTTCATCGACAGTCTGAAGGTCTATGACGTTTCGTATGAGTACACGGAAGAGGACTATAAGAAGGCTGAAGGGTCGCTTGATTGGTGGGACTTTGTTATACCAATGCGTCAAGTTCATGAAGATTCCACCTTCATTCCTAAAGTCTGTGGAAAGCTCTATGTCGTGCCAAAAGCCCAAGCAGAGAAAGCCGGAAAGATGCTGGAGCAATGGATTATGGGCAGCTACGTGAAGGCACAGCGAAACACGCTCTTCTCCGTAACGTTCCAAGAGGGCATGGGTTGGAACACGCTCTTCTATGGTGTCGGGGAAGGTTATAACACCCATTTGCGAGCCCATGCGGACGAATCCAACGATGGCGATTACAAGATTCTGTTCCTCGAACGCGTTCCAAAAGGCACCTATTGCATCCCCTACGACTGGGAACACGTCCTCAGCGTGAAAGACGGCAAAGTGGAATACATCTCAGGATACAAGCCCAAGAAGTAGTTCCTCGACCAAGAATAATTCCTTACTCCTAAGAGGAAAAATATTTTATCCCCGTTGTAAAAATATCTACTACTGGGGATAAAGTTATTACTCAAGTTGGAAAATATATTATCAAGGCTGGAAAATATACTTTCAAACCTTGATAATATATTTTCAAGGCTCAATAATAACTTTGTTACCTATATAAAAAAAGTTTTCTTCCCAGTGTCCCGTATTTTTCTATACCTATAAAAGAAGATATTAGACGGCGGAAACAAGGGTAATATGGGGAAAAATAGGTAAAAAAGGAACAAAAACTGCTCTTTCTTTAAAAAATATAGCTGCTGACGTCACTTTTTGCCTTCTTGAAACGTTATGTAAGTGAATCGGTTCATGAAAATTAAAGTTTAACTATAAAAACAAACAAGACTATTATGGATTATGATTTGATTATCACTTTGGTGTGGATAGTTGCTCTCGTCGTGTGGACGTTTATGTTTATGCGTTATAAAATTTTTAAGGCAAACAAGCGTGCAGAAATCGTGACTGCGCTTGTTGAGAAGAACCCTGACGCAGACATTGATGAATTACTCAAGAAGATTTCTCCTAAGTCAAAGTTGCTGAAGGAGAAACTGCTGATGAAACTGCTATGGGGAAGCATCCTCTCTTTCCTTGGCATTGCTCTCATCGTCTGGGGATCCGTTCTCTATTGTATGGATAGTTCCGACAGAAAGAACCTTCTCGTGCCTTTCTTCGGAGGCATTATTCTACTTGGCATTGGCATTGCTTTCTATATCAACTATTTCGTTGGCAAGAAGATGCTCGCCAAGGAGATTGAGGCCGAGGAGAAGAAGATGTTAGCTGAGGCAGAAAGCAAGTGACGCGAGAGGATTTCATAACTCATGTGGAGCGGGAGCAGGAGGCACTTCGAGGCTTTTTGCTCGCCCTCTGCTGTGGTGATAAGGACGAAGCCGACGACCTCGCACAGGATGCTTTGGTGAAGGCATACCTCTCCTGTGCAGGCTTTCAAGACAAAGGGAAGTTCCGCTCGTGGCTCTTCAAGATTGCCCACAACACATTCCTTAGCCACAAGAGAAGCCTGCGGCAGGCGGAAAACATCAACGAGGCACGGACGCTCGTTGGCAATTCCTCAGCCGATGCCGGATTCGAGCACCAGAGCCTCTACATTGCTCTCCGAACCCTGCCGCCCAAGGAACGCTCCGCCATCACGCTCTTCTATCTGAGCGGCTACAACATCAAGGAGATTGCAACGATTACCGAGACCTCGGAGGATGCCGTAAAGAAGCAGCTCTCACGAGGACGAGACAAACTGAAAGAAAGACTGGAACTATGACAAAAGATAAAGCACTCGAGGAGATCTTCCTCGCTCAGAAGCCGCATTTCGACGATAAGGCAGACTTCATGGCACGGCTTACAAAGCGCCTCGATGCTGTGGAGTACATCCGTCAGTATCAGGAGGCAACCCTCCGCCGCTATAGGATAGCAATGATTATGGTTTTTGTCGTAGGCATCATTAGCGGAGCAATCAGCACCGTATGGCTTCTCTCTACACCAGCCGACGTGCCTCTCATCAATTTCCAGATTCAGACAGGCTTTTTTATTTGGCTCGCAGAGAACCTCCGTGTCCTTACAGCAGCTGTTCTCTCCTTGCTTATGACCATCGGCTTCATCAGCATCGCAATCAACGTTCAGGACATCTTAGATATGCGAACTGGCATGAAACGTGTGGCATGATTCCCTATATTATATATAATGTATAGTGCGCCTTCTTGTCCAGTTTTTGAAAAAAGTTGTGTGAAATGCTTTGTCAGTTTGCGTAAAAGTCGTACCTTTGCAGTCGCAAATGAGGCTTATCCGTTCGTTGGACACGGGTAGGGCCGATATGCGCTCCTTTGGGGCACGTTCTTTGAGAGATTTACATAGACAGAAATTGTAGTACAAGAAAGAAAGCGAACCGTCAAT
>JAILRU010000055.1 GCA_024697945.1 Bacteroidaceae bacterium | reverse complement strand
CATGGCAGAGAACACCGTGTTCCTGCTGCTGACGGCACTCATACGCAACTTCTACAAGTTCCTTATGGGCAGGCTGGACACAAAAGCCTTCGGACTGAAGAAAACAAGCCGCATCAAAGCCTTCGTGTTCAAGTTCATCAGTGTACCCGCAAAGTGGATAAGAACGGCAAGACACTATCTGCTGAACATCTACACGGACAACAAATCATACCAGAACCCGTTTGCTCTCGCCCACGGCTGAAGGATCTGACTTCGTGGCTAAGGACAGCATAAAGCCCCTGTAATGCTTGATGGGGTAAGGGGAAGGTGTGTCTTATTCATATATTATTACGTCTGCGGTAGCTAAAGAATCGTCAAACAGAGTATCCAGACAGCAATATTAGTCTGCATGACTTTTAGTTGCGGATTTTAGGGTATATATAAAATTATGATCTAATAGTAACCCACTATATGAACGGAGCTTTAGAGGGATGAGGGCTGTTAACGATAACCAAAACGAAAAGGTTCAACGAAAACGAAAACGAGGGATGAGGGCTGATGTATGAGGGCTGAGGGCTGATGGAGGAGTTAATTCACTTAACGGAAAAGTTCCTTTTGATAATGGCGTCTGCAGAATCAGCGAACTTGGAGAGGTCGGCTTCGTGGAGAGGATAATACATGGCCACCACTTCGTTAATACCTAGACCTTTTCTATGCATATATGCGAAACTACGGCACGAAAGCCACTGATAGTAGGCAAGTACCCAGCCAGCCCAATACTCGGGACCAACGGTATAGGTGCCATCGTTCTCCTTCAAAACAGTGCCTCCAGAGGCTTCAACCACACTATCAGCCAACTCGGCTCCCGACATGCCCACCAGATAACGAGGGTTGCCAGCAGCAAACTGGCGAGACACGTCGCAAGAGAGGAACTTCTGGTAAAACTCCTCAATGGGGTAGCCGTACTTGCGCACACCGCAATCCATCATCACGGCAAGGTTGCGCATGGCATTATTAAGATATGTCTTTTTATATGCCCTGGCCATTTTTCCAATTGTTTCTGATGATATCTAACACGTATATCTCGTTTTCTGCTATGGGTTTGGAGGCAATCTGACGATACTTGGTACGGGCCTCTTCGTCACGAGACTTGTACTTGGCGAAATACTCTTGACGTGGTGCCTTAATAGCCTCCATGAAGGCGAGTGCCTCGAAAGCTTTTTTCGACTTCAACACCACCTGTTCACCCAGCTTGCCTAGCCTCATGGCCTCGGACAGGTCGGACAGCGAGAGCGTACCATTCACAAAGTCACCTGCGTATGAGAAATAGGAGTCGTTGGCACGATAGCCAATGATAATGTCATACTTCTTATACTCCACCTTGAAGTTCTCCAGAAGATAGGTTCTTGCGCGTTGCGGCAGACCGTCGGCCACATTGAACTTGCGGTTCTCGAGCAGAATGGCCAGCCAGTTGAGAATATTATACTCAGGTGCGTTGAGGTTCAGCACACTAAGTCCACTGCGGTCGAGCTGATAGTGATTGGCATATCCATCACTATCGGCCGAACAGGCCCATTCCTTGGCCAACTCTGCATGCTCGGTGCAATAGAAGCCGCGGCCATAGTCGTTATATGTTTTGCCTGCCCTGAATATCGGCTGCTCTATAATATGATCTGAACCATGGTAGATATCAATTATATCAGGCCCTAATGATTGTATATTGCTCTGGTCAATCATCTTTGGTAATTTTCTGCAAAGATACTAATTTTTTCGCAGATATGGATGGGGGAGGCGGGATTTAACTCTTTTTAACGCTTGACGTTCCTTATTCTTCTAATCTCACACAGATCTCACGGATATCACAGATATTTTTGTTTTAAATGGTTTGTGGTCTTACGTTGTAATCCCTCTTGTAATGTGGTTTACTCCTGTACTTATAAAAGCAAGCTTTCAATGTCCATGAGTCAATCACATCACTGTCATTGTCATGACCTGTCACCATTTAAAATTGGCATCATCTATATACCAAAACCATAACGAAAACGAAAACCATAAAAAAAACAATAAAAACTCTCACGTCAGTATGTGTCGGACTTACAGTCCTTATAAGATTCAAGGCGACTATTTTTCCTTGTGTGCAAGCACCCAGATAAAAATATCTACCTCAAATCTTCGTCTCTTACGAGCCATCACATACTTTGTGAGCAAAAACATCGATTTCTTCGAAATCTAAAAAACAAATTGTTGAACTCTTGAATTCCTAAAAAAGTTTTGGTTTTGGTTTTCGTTTTGGTTGTAGTAAATATGTTTTTTAGCTAAAAAATGTGAAATTATCATAAAAACAGAGGGGATGTTTATACTTGTTTGTGAAAAATGAGTAAATTTGCAGGAAAGAAAAAATGAAGAATGAAAATCTATTTATTATTATTTTAAACATTTAAGAACTATGGCAAAGTATGTTTGTGAAGTGTGTGGTTGGGAGTATGATCCCGAAGTTGGAGTACCTGAGAAGGGCATAGAGCCCGGGACACCATGGGAAAAGGTTCCTGAAGACTTTGAGTGCCCGCTGTGCGGCGTTGGCAAAGACCAGTTCGTAGAAGAGTAAGGTTCACTCTTCTCGTAATTATGCATTCGTGAATGTGATTACGAAGAGACATATTGCTTCGTGGGTGTTATTGGCAGTGTACTTGCCAATGCTCATCTTTTCATCGCTCCACATCCACGAGGTTACGGATGCCAGTGAGACGGCATGTGCTGAGTGTTTGCATCACCAATGCCAAGGCCATCTGACACAGTTATCTGGCGACATACACCAGTGCGTGCTGTGCCAATTTCTCACGTTATCTTACATAGCTACTGCTACAAAAGCATTAGTATGTTTCCAACCTCACCACAAACCTAATTATGTATGGCATCAACAGGCTAAATGCCTGACATGCTTTGGATTCATTAGCCTACGTGCTCCTCCTGCTGTTTGAAAAACAGGGAATACATTCCCATCTTTCCGTATTAAATACGGCATTTAGCATAAATACATTTATCCTGACTACCACACAATTTATGTGTGTAGGGGGGGACATATTTAATCATTATATTGAATCCAAATGAAACACATTATTATTATATATTTAGGAATTTTCTTTTGGTCAGTCTCATTGTCTGTTTCTGCGCAGCATGTGCACGACCATAGTAATTGTCTGGAGGACAGTATCAACCCCAAGTATGAAGCCATACTGAGTGAAATAACCGTGCAGGGCGTGACAGGCACTCAGCGCATGAAGGATGCCGCCTCACCATTTATGGTGGTTACGCCTAAGCTTCTGCACAATACAATTGGCACAAATATGGTGGATGCCGTGAGCCACCTGCCCGGACTGGCACAAATCAGTACGGGAGCGGGAATCTCGAAGCCTGTCATCCGTGGTCTTGGCTACAACAGGGTAGTGGTCGTTGACCAAGGGATTCGCCAGGAGGGTCAGCAATGGGGTGACGAGCACGGACTGGAGGTAGATGAAGAAGGTGTGCATTCTGTGGAGGTTCTGAAGGGTCCCGCCTCGCTCATGTACGGCAGCGATGCCATAGCGGGCGTGATGATCCTGCATCCCGAGAATCCCCTGGAAGAGGGTACCATGCAGGTGAAGGTCGGTAGTCAGTACCAGACGAACAACGGACTCTACGATTACAGCGTGGGCTTTGCAGGTAACATAGATGGCTGGCTATGGAACTGGCATTTCCTCGACAAGGCGGCGCATTGTTACAAGAATGCAGCGGACGGCTACGTGCCGGGCTCTTGGTTCAAGGAGCGGGATGTGCAGGGTATGTTGGGCGTGAACAAGTCCTGGGGTCACTCATGGCTTCGTTTCTCGCGTGTCAACTTCACACCAGGCATTACCGAGGGAGAGCCTGTCACCTACTCTCCGTATAGCTACAGCACCCATATGCCTTTCCAGAAGGTGTTGCACACGAAGGTGGTGAGCGACAATGCGTGGTACTTCGGGGAAGGTACGCTGAAAGCCATCGTGGGTTATCAGCAGAACTACCGTCGCGAATACGAGGAGGAGGAGGAAGAGGATGAAGCGCCTGTCGTGGAAGAACCCGAAGCCGCCCTTGCCATGCGTCTGCATACGGTCAACTATGATGTCAAATACCTTCATACCCTACCCCACGACTGGAAGCTCTCGACAGGTATTGGTGGCATGTGGCAAAAGAACATCAATCAGGGCGAGGAGTATCTCATCCCTGACTATCACCTTTTCGACATCGGTTTCTTCGCCACAGCAGGCTGGCAGATGAAGGACTGGCACTTCTCGGGCGGCGCACGCATAGACAACAGGCACCTCAACACCTCGTCGCTGATTGATGAAGACGAGGTCCGCTTTGTGGCTCTGAGCAAGAACTTCACGGGTGTGACGGGAAGTCTGGGTGCGGTATGGAATGTGACCGAGAGACTGAACCTGCGCCTGAATGCAGCACGAGGATTCCGTGCTCCGACTGTCAGTGAGCTGTCCTCGAACGGAGTGCACGAAGGGAGCATACAATACGAATTGGGTAATACAGGCCTCAAGCCCGAGAAGAGTACACAGATTGACCTCGGGTTGGACTATACCTCACACTACGTCAGCCTGCAGGCCTCGCTCTTCACCAACTGGATCAGCGACTACATCTTCCTGTCGCGCCTTCCTTTCGAGACAGATGGCTACAGAACCTATCAGTACCGTCAGGGAGATGCCCGTCTGATGGGTGGTGAAGTCTCGTTGGACATTCACCCTGTTGACCCGCTTCACATTGCGAACGCCTTCAGCTATGTGCGTGGCATACAGCTTCATCAGCCGGAAGAGAGCAAGAACCTGCCCATGATGCCAGCCCCCCGCTGGACTTGCGATGTGCGGTATGAGTTCCCCAACTTTGCCCATAACCATCTGCGTCGTACCTTCTTGGCCGCTGGCATGGAGTATAACTTCCGTCAGAACAAGTTCTATGCCCTCGATGACACGGAGACAGCCACACCCGGCTATGCCCTCTTCAATATCTCGGCAGGCATGGACCTGCACATCTTTGGTCATAACTGCATCGAGCTCACCATCTCCTGTCAGAACCTCTTCGACAAGGTCTATCAGTCGCACCTCTCGCGCCTGAAGTATGTTGATTCGGAACTTGCCACAGGTCGTCAGGGTATCTCGGCCATGGGGCGGAACTTCTGTGTCAAGGTCAGTGTGCCGGTGGATATACACTTAAAGTGAAAAATTAAAAATTAAAAACGAAAACCATAACGAAAACCATAACGAAAACCATAAAAAAAACCATAAAAACTCCATTAAAGAGATTGTACTCTTATCAGAGTATTAACGGTATCAGCGCCAAACTTCCTTGAGAGCTAGCTCTCAGATAAGTTTTTCACTAATCCCATTACCCATTTAGGGATTCAATCTCTTTAACGGCAAAAACATCGCCCTTCGGGCTAAAAAACCGTATTTATCCATGCTCAGCCATTTTTTAGTGAAGCGCAGCGTAACGGTGTTTTTGCTTTTGAATGTTTGCAATAACGGAGTTATGTGATAAGAGCTATGGCTTGGACGTAAGAGCTCGTTCTTAAAGGCAAAGGCATAGCACTTAGCGCGAAAGCTCTGAAAGAGCTGCAAACATCAAAAGAGTTTTTTCTGTTTTTTTCTAAGCAAACACAGAGGGAAAAATTTAAAAATGAAAAATTAATGGTTATTGGTTAGAGGTTAGAGGTTATTGATTATGAAGTCCTTTATAGCTATTGACCTTAAGTCGTTTTATGCGAGTGTGGAGTGCGTGGAGCGGGGGCTTGACCCGTTGACAGCCAGGCTTGTAGTTGCCGATGAGAGCAGGACAGAGAAGACTATCTGTCTGGCTGTCTCACCGGCACTGAAGGCATACGGCATCCCTGGTCGGGCACGATTGTTCGAGGTGAATCAGAAGGCACGAAGGGCTAATGTGGATTTCATCATCGCTATGCCGCGAATGGCAAAATACATCGAGGTGAGCTGCAAGATCTATAAGATTTACCTGAAATACATTGCACCCGAGGATATTCACGTCTATAGCATAGACGAGGTCTTCATGGATGTCACCGACTATCTGCCCTTGTACAAGAAGACGGCTCACGAACTGGCTATGACGATGATTCGGGATGTGCTGGACCAAACCGGAATCACTGCAACAGCTGGCATCGGCACCAATATGTATTTGTGCAAGGTGGCGATGGATATCGTGGCAAAGAAGATGCCTGCCGACAAGGATGGGGTACGTATTGCCGAACTGGATGAGATGTCGTATCGCAGACAACTGTGGAACCATTTTCCCCTGACAGACTTCTGGCGGGTGGGGCACGGCATAGCAGAGAGGCTGGCCAAGTACGGTTTAGACACGATGGGCAAGATAGCCCGTCAATCGGTAGATAACGAAGAGCTTCTCTATAAGCTATTCGGTGTGAATGCAGAGTTGCTGATAGACCATGCCTGGGGTTGGGAGCCCTGTACCATCGACTATGTGAAAGCCTACAAACCCGAGACGAACTCAATGAGCAGCGGACAGGTACTGACCGAACCCTACACCTTCGAGAAAGCGAGGAATGTGGTGATGGAGATGGCTGATGCCATCAGTCTGGAGCTTGTGGAAAAACGTCTCGTCACAAACCAACTTGTCCTCTATGTCAATTACGACCGCGAGAGCCTCACAAGGCCAGAGATTGCAGCGAAATATCATGGCGAAGTCGTGGTGGACTATTATGGCCGACCTGTGCCGAAACCAGCTCATGGAACGAGCAATCTAAATGATTATTCCTCTTCAAGTAAGGAAATAATCAATTCTGTTATCTCGCTGTATGACAGAATAGTTAATCGGGATATGTTAATCCGTCGCTTGAATATCAGCACCAACAATATTGTCCCCGAGAGCCTGCCTTCGCAAGATGAGAAACAAGAGGAGTCTCAGCTTGACCTCTTTACTGATTACGATGCCTTGGCCAAGAAGAAACGCACTCAGAAAGTTGAGCGTGAGAAAGAACGCCGTATGCAGGAAGCCCTCATCAACATCAAACACCGTTTCGGCAAGAATGCCATTCTCAAAGGGACAAGCTATGCAGAAGGGGCAACAGCGAAGTTGAGGAACAAACAGATAGGAGGACATCGGGAGTGAAGAGGGATGAGGGAAGAGGGAAAAATTATGAATTATGAATTGAGAGTTATGAATTGAGAGTTATGGGACTTTACGATGATATTATAAACTTGCCGCATTATGTGTCGAAGAAGCATCCGCAGATGTCGATGTATCATCGGGCTGCACAGTTTGCGCCTTTTGCTGCTTTGGTAGGACATGACAAGGCGATAGAGGAAACTGCCAAGCAGAACGTGGAGAGTTTTACAGACAAATAGGCCTGCAAATTTGTGAATTTGCGCAGAATGTATTAACTTTGCACGCATTATGGCATCAGAAAGACAAGACATAGTACTTAACTACCTTCGGGAACACGGTATTCCATTCACCTGTTACAACCATCCCGAGGGCAAGACCATCGAGGAAGCTAAACGATGGTGGAAGGATGATGGTTCGGTGCATTGCAAGAACATCTTCATGCGTAACCACAAGGGAAACCAGCATTACCTTATCTGCTTCCATTGTGACCACGACCTTGACATCCACGACCTCGAAGCCCGCCTGAAACAGGCACTTCAGGCACAAGGGAAGCCTTCATGCGGGAAACTCTCCTTTGCTTCTCCGGAACGTATGATGAAGTATCTGGGTCTTGAACCCGGCAGTGTATCTCCCTTCGGGCTCATCAATGATAAAGAGCATCATGTGCACCTCTTCCTCGATGCTGCACTTAAGGATGACAGCAACTATCCAGACCCAAGCAAGAAGACGCTGTCCTTCCACCCGAACGACTGTCGGGGTACGGTAGTCATTGCCCTTGAGGACTTTGAGCGGTATCTGAAAGAAGTGGGGAATAGGTATGAGTATGTGGAACTATATTAAGTGAAAAGTGAAAAGTGAAAAGTGAATTATGAAGAGATATAAAAGGGTTCTTTCTATAGCTGGGAGTGACAGTGGTGGGGGGGCTGGGATACAGGCTGATATCAAGACTATCTCGGCATTGGATTGCTATGCAATGAATGCCATTACAGCTGTCACTGTGCAGAACACGATTGGGGTGGAGGCTGTTCATCCTGTGCCTGTGGATATCATCAAGGGACAGATAGAGGCTGTGTTGAGTGATATTGGTGCAGATGCAGTGAAGATAGGCATGTTGCACTCGGCAGAAGTGGTGAAAGGAGTTGCTGAGATGCTTCGCAAATACAAGATAGATAATGTTGTTCTCGACCCTGTGATGGTCTCGACAAGCGGTCATCGACTGATAGAAGAAAGTGCCATCGCCACACTTCAATCAGAGCTAATCCCACTCTCAAGAGTCATCACGCCTAACATACCAGAGGCAGAGATTCTGCTTGGCAGGGAGAAGCTTGATTCGCAGGCTGCCTTGCCAGAAGCCGCAAAGAAGCTCGCACATATATATAATGTGTCAGTATTGTTGAAGGCTGGACACCTTGCTTTAGACAATCCGACAAATTACAATATACCATCCACAGAAGTGCTTATCGACTACTTCTACGACAACGAGACGGGGATAATGCTTGAGCTGCCTTCCCAGAGGATTGACACCCGTAACACCCACGGAACAGGTTGTACGATGTCCTCCGCCCTTGCTGCACTGCTTGCCAAGGGAGAAGGGTTGAAAGAAGCGGCAAATGGCGCTAAAGCCTTCATTGCGAAAGCCATACTTGATGGGGCAGAATATGAGATTGGGCACGGACATGGACCGGTAAAGTGGAAGTGAAAAGTGAAAAGTGAAGAATGAAGAATGAGGAATTATGAATTGAGTTCCGCAACTAACATTGCGCCTTGGTGCTAAAGCATCCAAGAATTATGAATTGAAAATTATGCAAATATACGTCAACAATAAACCTGTAAGTACTGAGGCTGGGAGCTTGGGGGCATTGGCTGTTGAGCTATCGCTGCCTGAGAAGGGTGTGGCTGTGGCTGTTGAAGGTAAAATGGTGCCACGAACACAATGGGAGCAAACGCCTTTGAGCGAAGGAGCACACATAGTAATCATTAAAGCAGCCTGCGGAGGATGATACAATTCATTTCACACTACACGGAGCAATACAGCCATTTAGACGGGATTCGTCTCGCCCTTGATGGTGGATTGAAGTGGATACAGCTACGCATGAAGGATGCGACTGATGATGACTTTCTCCGTATAGGGAAAGAGGTGAGGAAGCTCTGTGACAGTTACCATGCGACCTTCATCATTGATGACCGTGTGGGACTGGTTCGTGAACTTGGTGCAGATGGCGTGCATTTGGGCAAGAAAGACATGCCAATTGCCGAAGCAAGACGTATCCTTGGAGACAACGCCATCATAGGCGGGACAGCCAACACATTTGAAGACATAGAAATGCACTACCATGCTTCAGCTACCTATATCGGTTGTGGACCTTTCCGCTTCACGACAACAAAACAAGGCCTCTCCCCCACTCTCGGTTTGGAAGGTTATCGCAACATCATGCAGAAAGTCAAAGCGGCCGGCATCGATATCCCCATTGTGGCGATTGGAGGTATTACTGCCGATGATATTCCTGCCCTCATGCAAACAGGCATCGCAGGTATCGCCCTCTCTGGAGCCATATTAAGAGCGGAGGAGCCGACAAGATTCGCAATGGAGATTGCAAATCTTGAAGAGTTAAGAGGGAAGAGGGAAGAGGGATGAAGGAAAATTAATGGTTATAGGTTATGGGTTATAGGGTAAAGAATGAAGAAATGAAGAAATGAAGAAATTAATAATAGCTGGACGCGAGTTTAATTCGCGTCTGTTCCTCGGGACGGGGAAATTCAATAACAACGACCTCATGGCTCGTGCCATAGAGGCATCAGGAACTGAGATGGTAACAGTAGCCATGAAGCGTATCGAGTTGGGTGATGCTGAGGACGACCTGTTGACACACATCACACAAAACAAGAACATACAACTGTTGCCCAATACCAGTGGCGTTCGGAATGCAGAGGAAGCCATCTTTGCAGCACAGATGGCTCGTGAAGCGTTCGGCACAAACTGGTTGAAACTGGAGATTCATCCCGACCCTCGTTACCTCCTCCCCGACTCTGTGGAGACGCTTAAAGCAACAGAAGAGCTGGTCAAACTTGGATTTGTAGTGCTACCTTACTGTCAGGCAGACCCCACACTATGCAAACATTTGGAGGAAGCCGGAGCAGCAACGGTAATGCCGCTTGCTGCACCTATCGGCACAAACAAAGGTCTGCGCATGAAAGACTTCCTGCAAATCATCATCGAACAGGCTACTGTGCCTGTTGTGGTTGATGCCGGAATAGGTGCTCCGAGTCATGCAGCAGAAGCCATGGAGATGGGGGCAGACTGTTGCCTTGTTAATACCGCAATCGCCGTATCTGGCGACCCTGTGAAGATGGCAGATGCATTCCGCCAGGCTATCATTGCAGGCCGTCAAGCCTACGAAGCAGGTCTTGGAGCCATCAGCGATGCAGCAGAAGCAAGTTCACCGCTAACAGAGTTCCTGAATAAATAACTCAACTAAACAACTGACTAATGCCAAACGACAACAAAGCATACGCCAAGCGCGAGAAAGCCTACATGCAGGGACAGATTTTCCCTGACATCAAGGTTGGGATGACGAAGGTCAACCTTACTCCGACCGTCACAAAGGACGAGCATGGCATCCCCCACACGGAGCCCAATGCGCCCATATACATCTACGATACCAGTGGGCCATATTCCGACCCGAACTTCACACACGACCCGAAGAAAGGTCTGCCACGAATGCGAGAGGCGTGGATAGAGGGCCGCAAGAATGACAAGTGCATCACACAGATGGCATACGCAAAGGCCGGTATCATCACACCCGAGATGGAGTATGTGGCCATTCGTGAAAACATGAACTGCGAGGAATTGGGCATTGAGACCCACATCACACCAGAGTTTGTTAGAGATGAGATAGCGAGAGGCCGTGCCGTGCTGCCTGCCAACATCAACCACCCTGAAAGCGAGCCAATGATTATCGGCCGCAACTTCCTGGTGAAGATAAATACCAACATCGGTAACTCTGCCACCACCTCGAGCATCGAAGAAGAGGTGGAGAAAGCCGTCTGGTCGTGCAAATGGGGCGGTGACACCCTGATGGACCTCTCGACAGGCAACAACATCCACGAGACCAGAGAATGGATCATCCGTAATTGCCCTGTTCCCGTTGGTACAGTGCCTATCTATCAGGCATTGGAGAAGGTGAACGGACGAGCAGAAGACCTTTCGTGGGAGGTCTATCGTGACACCCTCATCGAGCAATGCGAACAAGGTGTTGACTACTTCACCATCCATGCAGGCATCCGTCGTCACAACGTTCATCTGGCAGACAATCGTCTCTGCGGCATCGTTTCACGAGGTGGTTCCATCATGAGCAAGTGGTGTCTCATCCATGACAAAGAGTCGTTCCTCTATGAGCATTTCGATGATATTTGTGACATGGTTGCGAAATACGATACAGCCCTCTCGCTTGGTGATGGGCTGCGTCCAGGCTGTATTGCAGATGCTAACGATGCAGCGCAGTTCGCAGAATTAGACACGATGGGCGAGCTCGTTACAAGGGCCTGGGACAAGAATGTGCAAGCCTTCATCGAAGGACCAGGTCATGTGCCTTTGCACAAGATTCGCGAGAACATGGAACGTCAGTTGGAGAAGTGCCACGAAGCGCCTTTCTACACCCTTGGTCCTGTTGTGACCGACATAGCTCCAGGCTACGACCACATCACGAGTGCCATCGGAGGAGCGCAGATTGCCTGGCTTGGTACAGCGATGCTCTGCTACGTCACACCCAAGGAGCACCTTGCCTTGCCTAATAAAGAAGATGTACGCACGGGCGTGATAACCTATAAGATTGCTGCCCATGCAGCAGACTTGGCAAAAGGGCATCCTGGTGCCATGATACGTGACAATGCCCTCTCCAAAGCACGTTTCGACTTCCGTTGGCGCGACCAGTTCCACCTCTCGCTCGACCCAGAACGCTCGCTTCAATACTTTGAGGAAGCAGGCCACACCGACAGCGAGTACTGCACCATGTGCGGTCCTAACTTCTGTGCGGCGAAGCTAAGCCATGATTTGCGCAAACTCAAGAAATGATGGAACTTACCAGCGAACAGCGGCAGCGTTATAACCGCCATCTAATACTAGAGGGGTTCGGTATCGAGGCACAAGAGCGATTGCTCCGATCGAAAGTATTGCTTGTCGGTGTAGGAGGGTTAGGTTCTCCGGCAGCCCTCTACTTAGCAGCAGCTGGTGTGGGCACGATCGGTCTGGTGGATGGAGACCATGTGAGCCTGACCAACCTGCAAAGGCAAGTCATCCACTCGACTCCTGACATAGGGATGAGCAAGGTAGATTCGGCCTGCGAGAAGCTCAAAGCCATCAATCCCGATGTCAATATAGAGAAGCACGAGATGTTTCTCAGCGAGGACAATGCGGCAGGCCTTATTCGCCCATACGATTTTGTGATAGACGGCAGTGACAACTTTGCCACAAAGTATCTGGTCAACGATGCCTGCGTAATGCTTGACAAGTCATTTTGCATAGGTGGCATCAGTAAATATGCGGGACAAGTGATGACGCATCGTCCAGGCACCGCTTGTTATCGATGCCTGTTTCCAGAGCCGCCTGACATTTCTGAGGTAGAGACCTGTGCTATGGTGGGAGTGCTGGGCAGCATTGCAGGAATTCTTGGTACAGTTCAAGCCACAGAAACCATCAAATGCATAGCAGGCATCGGCGAGCCACTTTTCAACGCCCTGCTCACCTTCGATGCCCTCACGATGAATTGGCAAAAATTTGATTTCCAGAAGAATGAAGGATGCGCCCTATGCGGCAAGCATCCAACCATCACTCAGCTGAAAGAATATGCCTTCCAGCCATGTGAGAAGAAGAAATAACCTCGTGAACAGCAACATCATGGGCATCTGTAGGGACATGCTCTAAGAGTTGGAAGGGGAAGCAGATGCCTTGTAGCTTAGCCGCAGTGAGTTGTGGCAGGAGGCGGTCGTAATAACCACGGCCCCTGCCCATGCGGTGACCCATCCTGTCGAACGCCATTCCCGGAATGATGGCAAGTTGAATCTCGGAATAATTCTCTGCAGCAAAGAGCGGTCCCAAAGGTTCCATAATGCCGAAGGCTCCAGGGGCAAGGGAGTCCTCGCCTTCATAAAGATGTAGCTCCAAATCGTCTCCCTTGCAGACAGGCAACAAAACACGCTTACCGTTCTTGTAAGCACCCAAAATCAGAGGCCGGACATCGACCTCGTCCGCAAGAGGGTAATACAAAAGCGAGGTGCCCGCCTCCTGCCACCAGGCAGAACGGAGCACCTTGCCACATATCTGTTCAGACATCGCCGCCAGCTGAGCAGCGGTATATTGTTTCTTCTGCGCCCTAACGTAGCGACGTAACTCTTGTTTTTGAATTTTTAATTTTGAATTTTGAATTCTATTCACTTCTTCCCCTTCTTTGAGGCCTTTTCCTTTGCCTTATCGTATTTCTCCCAGAGTTTCTTCTTGAGAGCAAGTTCCTTCTGGGCCTCAGTGCTTGCAATTGCAGCAGCTTCGGCAGCAGCCTCATCTTCGGGGCTCGCCCAAGCGAACTGGAAGCCCTTCTGCACATTCCAGAAGCCACGAGTGAAATCGGGGAAGGCTACGGCACAACTGTTGTTGTCCATGCTGAGTGCACCCAGTTCAGCCAAGCTACACCACTCTGCCAAGTCATAGACGTCCATATCGAGGGGCAGTCCGTTCTGGAGGCAATAAACGAGACGGGCATCCATGAAGAAGTCCATACCGCCATGACCACCAACCTTCTGTGCCATCTCGCCATACTTCTTGATGATGGGGTGCTGGTACTTGGCTACGAGAGCATCTTGCTCGGCTTTAGGCAGGAAGCCGTGACTGGAGAGGTCGTCCACCTTAGGAGCCACACCGCTGGCAGCAAGCTGGCTCTTGTCGAGGGCGAAGTGCTGTTCAGGATACTTGGTGGCATAACCCTTGGTACCCGTAAGCTTGAACAGGCGATTGTAGGGCTGCGGATTCATGACGTTGTGCTGGATTTCAACAACCTTGCCCTCGGCAGTACGCATGAGGGTTGTGGTCTGGTCGCCATTGCGGAAATTCTCGCAGGGCTTGCCAGTCTTCTTCTCCACATATTCCTTGCCATGAACACTCTTAGTATCCATAGCTACAAGCGTAGTGAAACGGTCGCCACGATGGATGTTCATAGCGAGAGCCACAGGACCGAGGCCATGAGTTGCATAGACATCGCCACGATTGTCACGGTTGTACTTCATGCGCCAGCCAAGCTTTGCCTGATCAGGGTCGGCTGGGTTCTTCCAATAGTAGTCCCAGAAGTCATCGAGGTTGTGGATGTAGGCACCCTCACCACGAATCACTTCACCGAAGACACCATTCTGAGCCATGTTGAGCGCGTTGAGCTCGTACCAGTCATAGCAGCAGTTCTCCAGAATCATACAATGGAGACGTGTCTTCTCGCTGAGGTTGATGAGTTCCCAGCACTGCTCAAGATTCATAGCACTTGGCACCTCGATAGCCGTGTGCTTACCATTCTCGAGGGCACACTTGGCAACAGGGAAGTGATGGTCCCAATCGGTAGCGACATAGACGAGGTCAACGTCAGGACGCTTACACACCTCTTCGTATCCCTTCTCACCGCTATAGATTTCTGCTGGTGGAAGGCCTGCCTCGCGCAAGTATTTCTGGCAACCCTCTGCACGGCCCTCCTCATAGTCGCAAAGGGCGACTATTTGAACACCTGGGATGTGGGTGAAACGAGCCACAGCACCTGGGCCTCGCATACCCAAACCGACGAAAGCTACACGAACCGTAGCCATCTTAGGTGCTGTCAGACCCATAACATGTTGTTGTCCTGCAGGACGAACAGGCGAATCAATAACGAGCGTCCCTTTGTCCCAATGCGTCTTGGTGCTGGGGCTGAGACTTTGTGCCAACAAATTAACACTGAAAAGAACTGCCGAAAGAAGGGCAATGGATAAATGTTTAATGTTCATTGTTATCAGCTTTAGAGTATGTTTTCAAGCACAAAGATAGTAAAAGTTTCCTAAACAACCATCATTTTCTTCTAAAAGAAGTGAAAAAAGACAACTTTTTTCTTTCAGAAGGCCGGTTTTACATAATTATAATGTAACTTTGCAGAAGAAATGTCCTGCGAGACTGCAATAAAAACACCGTGAGATGGAGAGGAAAAAGTTGCTTGGTATGACGCTCGATGAGCTGAAGGCTGTCACCACAGAGGTGGGACTGCCAGCTTATGCGGCAAAACAGATAGCTGACTGGCTCTACAACAAGCACGTGAGGAGCATTGAAGAGATGACGAATCTCTCGCTGAAGGGACGGGCAGCTCTTGCTGAGCGCTACGATATTGGTTGCGTACCACCCTGCGATGTGCAGCAGAGCATCGACGGAACGGCAAAGTACCTCTTCCCTACCGAGAGCGGTCAGAAGGTGGAATGCGTCTTCATCCCGGACGGAGAACGCGCCACACTCTGTGTCAGCAGCCAGGCAGGATGTCGCATGGGATGCCGCTTCTGCATGACAGGCAGGCAAGGTTTCGGAGGGAACCTCTCTGTTTCCGACATACTGAACCAAGTCTATTCCGTGCCAGACAGCGAGCAGCTCACCAACATCGTCTTCATGGGACAGGGCGAACCAATGGACAACCTGGATGCTGTGCTGCGAGCCACTCAATTGCTCACGGCTCCAGAGGGCTGGGGATGGAGTCCCAAGCGCATTACCATCTCGACGGTCGGTACGAGAAAGGGCGTAGAACGCTTCCTCAGGGAGAGCGACTGCCACCTGGCCATCAGTCTGCACAACCCCTTCCCAGAGGAGCGTCTACAGATGATGCCCGCAGAGAAGGCATACGGTATCCACGAATTGCTGACCCTGCTTCGGGAGCAAGACTGGAGCCATCAGCGGAGGCTCAGCTTCGAGTACATCGTCTTCGGAGGTCTCAACGACTCGGAGCGGCATGCCAAGGAACTGGTCCGTCTGCTATCGCAGATAGAATGCCGCGTCAACCTGATACGCTTCCATGAGATTCCCGATACACCAACATTAGATAATTCAAATTTAATAAATTCTTGGATGTCTTTAGCACCAAGGCGCGATTGTAGTCGCGGAACAAAATTCAAAATTCAAGGCGATGGCAAACCTTTAATCTTTCAGAGGGCATCGGAGGAGAAGATGGTCTGGCTGCGTGACTACCTGACCCATCATGGTGTGACAACCACCATACGTGCCAGCCGTGGGCAAGACATCTTTGCAGCCTGCGGACTGTTACATAGTAAAGTAAAATAAAAAAATAAAAAATAAAAAAATATGAAACGCTATTTGTTTTCCATAATGGCACTATGCTGCCTGTTGCTCCTGGCAAGTTGCACGAAGGAGCAAATCTTTCCATTAGCCAGCGGACGTCCATATGAGGTGCTTGTCGTACTCGACGAAAAGACCTGGAACGCTCCAGCCGGTCGTGCTCTCTTCGACATTCTGGACACCGACGTGCCCTGTCTGCCGCAGAGCGAACGCTCATTCCATATCACACAGATTGAGCCAAAGGACCTCAATGCGAACTTCAGCATCTTTCGCAATATCATTCAGGTCAACATTGACAAGACACAGTACTCCCGCACAGGCATGCGTTTCATGCGCAACAAGTACGCCATGGACCAGATTGTGCTTAGCATCAACAGTCCCAGTCTGGAGGACTTCCGTCAGTTCTGCATCGATCACAAGCAGGAGGTCATTGACTTCCTGACGCGTTCGGAGATGAACCGTCTCATCAAGGAGTTGGAGAAGAAATACTCGAAGGTCACATACGACCTGGCTTGGCAGATCTTCGCCTGTCATTTCTATGCGCCAAAGGAGCTCACCGGTTACAAGAAGGGCGAGCATTTCTTCTGGACAAGCAACAACACAGCTACCGGAATGGAGAACATCTGCATGTACAGTTATCCCTACGAAGGTCCTGAGACGTTCAACAAGGAATACATGACCGCCAAGCGCGACTCCATCATGAAGGTGAACCTGCCTGGCGAAAAACCCGGAATGTACATGAAGACCGATACGCTTTGCACGATGATAAAGCCCATCGTAGTTCACAAACGCTATGCAATGGAGATGCGAGGTCTCTGGTACATGGAGAACGACTGCATGGGCGGTCCCTTCGTCAGCCACTCGCGCATAGACACTGAGACGAACCGTGTTGTGGTGGTCGAGGGCTTTGTCTATGCTCCGGAGAAGATGAAGCGTGGCCTCATACGCCGTCTGGAAGGCTCTCTCTACACGCTGCAACTCCCTGAGGAACAATACACGCTCATCGATATGGGATTAGAGGAAGAGAAAAATGAAAAGTGAAAAATTAAAAATTAAAAAATAAAAATGATTAGATGGAAAAACTCAAGATAGCTATCACTAAGAATGGCATTGATGCAACGAACGATGACCTCTTCTGCAGCATCTTTGAAGATCCGGTGATGTCTGACCTTTGCATTCCAGTCATTTACGACAGGGGAAGACAAGAGGTTGCCCTACGCGACCTTGACAAAGGAAATGTGGATGCCTTGGTATATACTTCAATCGCAGAGCCAACAGAGAAGCCCGCTGGTTCAATAGAGATTATCGTGACAGAGAAAACAAATTTCATGCCTTTTGCCCAAGAACCGACTGCAGAGGACGTCATCCGATTTCGCGATATTCTGGAGCGTGACTTCGACCTCCGTTCTCCCCGTATCGCCATTGTCCAGGAAAGCAAAGCATGCAAAAATCCTGACCTCACCAGTCAGGTCACAGAAGAGCAAGGCATCAACACCTATGGGCCCTATACCCAGAAGCAGTTATTGGCAGAGGATATGGTAAGCCACTTCGACGGCATCATCGTCACAGATGGCGAGGCCGTAATACAGCACATCATCACAAGCCTCTCGCTGGAAGCCCCCGTTCGCTACTACGCAGGTGGAAAGTCTGTCGTTACGGCAGTCTATCAACCCATTCACATAGATAATGCAGAAGACAGAACGGTTAACGTCTCCGCTCTGACTCACCCCATCTTTACAGCTGTTGACATTGTCCGCAACCGTACTTTCTATGACGAGGCACGACAGGACATCCTGCCCAAGCTGTTCCGTGACAAGCGCGAAGACCGCAAGCAGAACGAGACTCCCCAAGCAAACACCAACAACGACAACACCGAGAAGGCATCATGAGCAGCAAATCCGATATGCAGTCACTGATGAACCGCTATGGCATTGTGGGGCGCAACGAAGCACTTCGTGAAGCACTCGCCACAGCCGTTCTCGTAGCTCCCACCGATCTCTCTGTCCTCATACAGGGCGAAAGCGGTGTGGGTAAGGAAGTCATTCCACGTATCATACACGACCACAGCAAGCGCAAAAGTAAGACCTACATCGCCATCAACTGTGGTTCGATTCCCGAAGGTACCATCGACAGCGAGCTTTTTGGTCACGAGAAGGGTGCCTTCACCAGTGCTATCGGTGAGCATGAAGGATACTTCGGTGCTGCCGATGGAGGCACACTTTTCCTCGATGAAGTAGGAGAATTGCCGCTGAGCACACAAGCCCGCCTGCTGCGTGTTTTGGAAACAGGAGAATACCTTAGAGTGGGCAGCAGCACACCACGCAAGACAGATGTACGCATTGTTGCAGCCACAAACGTAGATATCCCCAACGCCATCAAGCAAGGACGCTTTCGCGAAGACCTCTATTACCGTCTCTGCACCATCAACATCAAGATACCGCCCCTGCGCAAGCGACAAGGGGATGCTGTCCTCCTCTTCAAGAAATTCGCGATGGACACAGCCGAACGCTACAACATCCCTGAGCCCATCCGTCTCACTCCTGAGGCAGAAGCCGTGGTCAACTCCTACAAATGGCCTGGCAACATACGCCAGTTGCGCAATATCACAGAGCAACTGAGCATCCTTTCCGAGAGCCGGAGCATTACGCCCGAAGTGCTTGCCAAGCATGGCATCACACCCAACTCCGATGCCGACACAGGCATTGCCACCATTGCTGGAAGCAACAGTTCAGGAACTCAGCACGACTACGAACAGGAAATCAAGATTCTGGCACATGCCGTCTTTGAACTGCGTTCCGAGGTTCAGGAACTCAAGGAGAAGCTGCAAGGAAATAATGCCTGGCACGAAACTCCTGCCAGTACGACAATGCCAGTTCACGTCTCGACCCAGAAGAACACAAGTCCTTCCGCACACACGTACCACACCCTCCCCGGCAACAAACATGTCCAACCGCTTGAATTGGACATCCCCAATGCCGAGGAGATAGTCGATGACGATACGCTCAACATCGGTGACATGGAGAAGCGGAACATCCTGCTTGCCCTCCAGCGCAACCACTATAAGCGCAAACTTGCTGCCGAAGAGCTCGGCATCAGCGAACGAACACTCTACCGTAAGATAAAAGCCTATGGAATTGATGAATAGAATACAAAGATACATCCCGCTATGCCTGACTGCCATTATTGCACTACTCGTCTCGGCATGTTCCATCAGCTATAGCTTCAACGGAGCCAGCATCGACTATACAGAGACGAAGACCATTCAGATAGACAACTTTCCCCTTCGCAGTGCCTATGTATGGGCACCTATGCAGAGTATTTTCCAGAACAAGCTTACAGACATCTATACCAATCAGACAAAGCTACGCCAGGTAAAGAAGAACGGCGACCTCCAACTCGCAGGCGAGATTACTGCTTTCGACCAGTTCAACAAAGGCATCTCCAGCGATGGCTACAGCAGCTTGGTGCAGCTCAAGATGACCGTCAACGTCCGCTTCGTCAACAACAAGAAACACACCGACGATTTCGAGCGGCAGTTCACTGCAACAGCCGACTACGATGCCACACAACAGCTTACAGCAGTCCAGGAGGAGCTTGTCACACAAATGGCGAAAGACATTACCGACCAAATCTTCAATGCAACTGTTGCCAACTGGTAAATCACAAAAGTTAAAACGTTAATACAGTAAAATGTTAACACTTTAACCTTTCAACGATATGAAGCCCATTATAGACTACATCCGACGTCCCGATACCATCGACGATGATTCCATAAGCCAGCTACAGACGCTCATACAGGAACATCCCTATTTTCATGTTGCACGCATCCTACTCTTACAGGCGCTCTACAAGAAACACGCACCTGCCTACGACGAAACTTTGCGCAGTACCGCTATCCTTGTGCCTAACAGGGAAGCCATTTTCCGTCTGACCGAAGAGCCTCACTACACACATGCGGAAGAGCGTAAGCGCTACAATGATACCGACAATCCCTCAGAGTCGCGAACCGTAAGCCTTATCGATAATTTCCTTGAGACACAGATGCCGACTACGCCTGCCGCACATCCCATTGATGCTGCACAGGATTACATCGGTTATCTGCTGCAGCGTGAAAACCAGTTCGGACAGCAGCGGCAGGAAGTCTTGCCCATGAATGGAGGAGGTGTCGTCGAGGACTTCCTGGAGAATGAAACTGGAAGAATTGTCCTCGAAGGCAACAACGAAAACGAGCAGGCTGAAGGCCCAACCAACGAAAGCAAAAAACCGCAAAATGACGAAAATAATGAAATTCTGACGGAAATTATGGCCGGAATTTACATCAAACAAGGCAAATATGAGAACGCAGTGAAAATTATCCGGCAACTTTCATTGAAATATCCAAAAAAAAATCGTTACTTTGCAGACCAAATTCGATTTCTTGAGAAACTAATAATAAATAATAAACACAAATAACACATGTACACATCTATCGTTATCCTGATTGTACTGGCCTCCATCCTCATGTGCCTTATCGTACTTATTCAGGAATCCAAGGGCGGCGGTTTGGCTGCCGACTACTCCAACAACAACCAGATTCTGGGTGCGCCCAAGACAACCAATTTCATCGAGAAAGCAACTTGGTTTCTCGCTGGTACAATGATTTTCCTCAGCGTTATCAGCGTAGCCTGTCTGCCTGGCACGAGCCACAACGACTCTGTCATCATGCAGCAGGCCGTTGAGCAGGCAGCCACCAACCCTGGCAATGTACCTGCTATGGAGCAGCCAGAAGCTACTGAGGCTCCTGCAGAAGCACCTGCAGAGGCTCCCGCTCAGTAATTGGTGTCAAAACACACTTTAAACCTCCCCCTCTGGGGAGGCTTTTTTGTTTATGAACAAAGGACTACTTATCGCAGACAGCGGCTCGACCAAGACGGATTGGCTATACGTTGCTCCCGACGGAACATGCACGGAATTTCATACCGATGGTATCAATCCCACGCGCGACACGCGCGATACTATATATAATGTATTATATCATCAGCTGCTGACCGAGACCCCCTATAACGAGGGGGCTGTGTATTTCTATGGTGCTGGATGCATCGAGCCTTTCAGTCAAGCAGTGTACAGCGTCATCCATGAACTATTTCCAAAGTGCATCGTCGAAGTGGAAAGCGACCTGCTGGGAGCAGCTCGCGCCCTCTGTGGAGACAAGCCGGGCATAGCCTGCATCCTGGGCACAGGCTCCAACAGTTGCCTTTACGACGGTAAGAACATCGTCATGCACACACCGCCTTTGGGCTACATCCTGGGCGACGAAGGCAGTGGCACAATGCTGGGCAAGACTCTGCTGAACGGTCTCTTCAAGGGACTCCTGCCCGAATCACTCAAGCAGGACTTCTCGGAAACCTTCAACTTGACTCTGCCCGACATCATCGGGCGCGTGTATCGTGGACCTGCAGCCAACACATTCCTGGCATCTCTCGTTCCCTTCATTGCAAAGCACCGCACACATCCTGCCATCCACACAATGTTGGTCGAGGCTTTTCGTCTGTTCTTCGTTCGCAACATTGCCATATACGGGCACAACGAAATGCCTGTTCAATGCGTGGGAGGCATCGCTCATCAGTTCGCAGAGGAACTTCGTGAAGCAGCTGCCGCTGAAAACATGATTATCGGTCATATTCTACGCCGTCCCATCAACGGAATGGTACAATATCATCTTTCGAAGCATTAAATTATGTACTTTAATGCAGAAAATGTAAAAAACATGTTAAACAACATAGAGAAAGTACTTGCAACATGCATAAAAATTCTCTAACTTTGCATCCGTTATCCTGAAAACAATCTTTTTACCTTAAACAAAAGCTAATACCAATTGGAAGAGAGCAGCTGTGAAGCCACTCTCTTTCTTCTTATTAAGGACAATGAATTATTATGAACTATGAAGCTATAGCTCGACGAAGTCAACTATGGACTATGAACTAAGACTTGAGGTATGCTGCGCTGACCTCGAAAGCGTCAGAGCAGCCGTAGAGGGCGGTGCACATCGCATTGAGTTGTGCCAGGCCCTTGGTTTGGACGGTTTGACGCCATCGGCAGGGATGATAGAATCTGCAGTAGATATGGGCATACCTGTCCAGGTGCTTATCCGTCCCCGTGAAGGCAACTTTGTTTACAGCAAAGACGAGGTATCGTGTATGCAGCGTGATATACGCCAGGCACGAAAGCTTGGTGCTGCAGGCGTGGTGATTGGTGCTCTGAAGCCCGATGGAAGCATCGACGAGGAGACCATCAGCAGTCTTGTCTGCGAGGCAGAAGACCTGAGCATCACCTTCCATCGTGCCTTCGATGTCTGTGCGCGACCCGTAGAAGCTTTGGAACAGATTATCTCATTAGGATGCCACCGCCTGCTCACCTCCGGTCAGGCACCTACAGCCGAGCAAGGCATTCCCCTGCTTAAGAAACTGGTGGAACAGTCAGCCGGACGTATCATCATCATGCCTGGTGCAGGCGTCAATCCACAGAACGCCCGTCGCATCCTCTCTGAAACCGGTGCCTGCGAGATTCACGGCTCCCTGCGTAAGGATGGGCACACCGACCCCTGCCAAGTCCGCTCCACAATCATGTCGTTTGGGAATAAATAGTAAAAAACAGAATCATAAAAAGAAGGATAATGAAACAGCTATTCACACTATTATTCTTATTGCTGACGCTGGCTGTCCAGGCACAGCAGCGGCAACAGATTTCGTATATCGAGGAGACAAAGAACTGGTACTACGTCTATGACGAGAAGGGCAAGAAGATAGGCGGCCTCGCGCGCAGCAGCGTAGGCGAACTCAAGGGTTGGGGCAGCGACTTCTTTGTGGCAAAACGTCACTCCTTCTATTGCATCTGCGATGCCAAGGGAAAGACACTGAAAACGCTGAACGTCTCGGACGTAGGAGAGATTGTTGGCGTCACAGGCAGCACCATCACCAGCCGTAGAGGCAGCTGGATTCTCACTTGGAACAAAGACGGGAAAAAGATTAACGCAAGAAGTGCAAACTAAAAGCCGCCCTTTTCCTCACATTGTTACAATACTATTAACCGCAGAGGGTGTGTCAGAACAAATGCTTGTGGCCGTTATTGATGTAGATTCCCTTCTGGTTGGGCTTGCCGCTCAACTTGCGCCCATTGAGGTCGTACCATTCACCATTTGACCCTTTACCATTTACCATTTCTCCTGTTTGAATTGTTTCGATTCCTGTTGCGGCATCGAAGGCGGTCATTTCCTCTTCCGTGAGCAGGAGCCAGTGCTGCCTGGTGTTGTTGTCGTTGGAGTCGAAGTCGGCACCGTTGACAGCGGTCTTGCTGGCAGCCCTCAGCGCGGTCTTCCTGACGGTAATCCAATAGGACGAGGTGTTAAGAGTAGCTTTCCTGTAGTTCTTCCTTGAAGGCAGTAGCTGTACGCGCTCGGTAGCGGTGGGTGTGGTTTTCGCCACAGTCCTGAAACGCTGGTTAGTGTAGGACAAGAGGCCTCCATTACCCACGTTGCGCAGCACGTAGTAGGCCGTCTTCGGGTCGTAGGTGATGTTCCAAGCGAAGTTGTCGTCCGCCTTTGCCTCGTCCGCAGTTACCTCCTTCTGTGCCAGGGCGCCGCTCTCCGTCACATAGAGGAGAGAAGTCTCGTTGCCACAATCGACGTCGGTGGTCTTGATATAGTACTTCGTCTCGTCGTCCTGTGTGAAGGTGTAGGCAGGCGAGGCGAATCCGACCGACGATGAGCATACGAGGCCGTCCTGATGCAGGGCGTGCGTGATGAGCACATTACCATAATATAATAATGTGTTCTCAGGGTTGTAGCTATCCTCGTGTGCGCCATTGATGCCGTATTTGGGGCCGCTGAACGACGATACGGGCCACATGTGGGTGTCGTCGCCCGTCATGTAGGCGCTATTGTCCTTGTTCAGGAACTGTATCATCTGCGTAGCTCTCGGTCCGAGCCATTTGCCGCGGTTGCCATCGGCACGGTAATCCTCGTCCCACCATACGTCACTTGTACCGACGCCTACGCCGTGGTTGGTCTCATGGAGAACGGTACCCGTCTGCTGGTAGGACTCATTGGCTCCCACGCGCATCCAGCCACCGTAGGAACAGTCGGCTGTCGGAGTACCTGCGCTGTAGTGGATGCTCAGGTTGATGCCCTTCACGGACGAAATGTTGTTGTAGAGCCACAGGATTTCCTCCATAGCCGAGGCGATACGGTTGTTCTCCTCCGTGCTGCCACCGTTGTCGTAGTCGGCTGTCACGGTGCCACTGGGCAAGGTGGGTGCCTTGATGATGTCGCCGTAAGCGAGCTTGTAGTTTTTCAGCAGGATGTAGGGACGGACGTAGTACATCGTGCCTGGCTGCAGCTTCTCCATGCGGTAGATGTCACCGTTAGCTGAGAAGCAGCGTGTGGAGCGGTTGTCGAAGATGGTGGGCTCCGGACTGGTGCTCCAGCAGAAGCCTTTCTCCAGGATGCTTGTACCTGACGCGGGAGTTGTCGTCATACGTCCCAGCAAGACGGTGGCACCGGCTGCCACAAACTTGTTGGTCTGGGCTACTTTCGGTGTCGAGCCTGTAGCGTTTAGGATGCGGTAGTTCAGCGTAGCATCGCTGAGCTGTTTCGCCAGTGCGCCTATCTCCTCGTTGCTGCCGGCTGCTATCAAGGCTTGGGCTTCGCTGATGGCTGTGGTCAGTTCCGCAGCGCCCTCGCCACTACCCTCACCCAGCACCTCTTCGGCTTTGGTGATAAGCTTCTGAAGCTCTGCGTGTTCTGCCTCTATGTTGGTATCCAAACGCAGCAGCCTCACGTTGTCGATAGAGGCCCAGTTGGCATTCGTGGAGGTCACCTTGAATCCGATGCGCGTCACGCCCTGCAGCACGGTGAAGGTCACACTGTATTCCCCTGCCGCTGTCACCGTCGTGGTTTCGTCGTTGGCATAGAGGACAGCGCCCTTGCATTCCGCAATCTGACCGGACTGCTGCACGTTCTGGCACCCTGCCTTCAGGGTATAGGTTCCGGCAGGCAGGTTCAGGTCCTGGCTAATCTCCACATTGGGGAGTTTGCTGCCCGATTGCACCCAGCGTTCCATATACACCTTGCCGCGCTTCTGGGTGAAGCTCGAGTTGGTGCAGAAGCGGAAGTCGTTGTTGTCCCATCCTGCGAAACGGGCCTCGAAGCTTGGGTTCTCCACGTAGGTGGCGGTCACGTTCGTATCGGCCGTCATACCCAAGGCAGAAAGGAGGAAGATACAAGTGAGGAAAATCTTTTTCATAGTATTTATGTTTAAATTTGGGGACAAAGATACGAAAAAAAAAGTGAAAAGTGAAAAGTGAAAAGTGAAAAATTATAAGAACAGGAAATAACTAAGGACTTTGGACTATGAACTATGAACTAATCTTCGTATCTTTGCGACAGGAAAAAGGTGAAAAGGTAAAAAATTAAAAGGTGAATTGGTTCAAACGTGAAATACTGATTAAGCGGCATCCGGGAGGCAAGTCCTACCTGGCGATATGTCTGTTCGGACTTATCTTCGCGGTGAGGCCGCTTGACGCCTATGAATTCAACCACGAAAAGATTCATGCCGCACAACAGAAGGAACTGCTCTACCTGCCTTTCTTCATTTGGTACGTGGTGGAGTGGCTCGTTCTACTCGTGAAATGTCGCGACAAAAAGAAAGCCTACTACAACATACGTTTCGAGAAAGAAGCGTACAATCATCAGGACGACCTGTCATACCTTAAAAAAAGGAAACACTACCACTACAAGTAAAGGATACAGACCCCTGGATTTCAGGACGTAGCCCAAATATGAATTGTGTTCCGCAACTAACATTGCGCCTTGGTGCTAAAGCATCCAAGAATTATAAATTATCTATAGGCTTTTCTGTCCAGCTTGCCGTTGTAGGTGCGTTTGATGGATGGGACTGCTTCGTAGAAGAGAGGAACCTTGTAGGGTTCGAGACGGGAACGGAGAAATGTTGAAAAGGTGAAAAGGTTAAAAGGTGAAAGATTCTTTACATTTTCACCATTTAGGTCTTTCACCTTTTCCTTTGGTACGTAGAGCAGTTTGGGTGCGGTGCCGAGGAGGGGATGCGGTGCTGGGATGCAGATGCAGTCCCTGATGCCTTCGAAGGCGAGGGCGACATCCTCTACTTCCGACGGGTTCACCTTGTAGCCCCCGACGTTGATGATATCATCACTCCGTCCCTCCAGGTGTAGCATCCCGTCCTCATCGAGGAAACCGATGTCGGAGGTGTGGATTTCTGAAGGACAAGGAGCCCCAGATGGACTCCCCACATAGCCCGACATAAGGGTGTCGCCGCTGCAAATCACACTGCCGTCCTCGCCAATGCGGACGGAGGAGTGCTTCATCGGTTTACCGACCACACCAGGCTGACAACCGTAGCGGCTGAACTCATAGCTACAGACGATACCCGTCTCTGTGGAGGCGTAGGTGTTGAAAAGCCTGGTCTGCGGCAGCAGCTGGCAAAGCTGTTCCATATCGTGCTGCGAGATGGGGGCAGCACCGGTCTCGATGAAGTCTATCTGATGGCTGACAGCGGACAGTTGCTTCGAGGCGAACTGCATGAGCATCCTGATGCCGGAAGGAACGAGGAAAGTGGCAAATTTCGTGAAAGTTGAGAGTTGAAAGTTGAAAGTTGAGAGATGTGAAGAATTGAATGGTTCGAAGAACGCGTTGAGGTCCTTGAGGCCCTCCAGGATGTAGAGGGTGCCGCCTGTCATGAGTGTGGGGAATATCTTGGAGAGGCAGCCGAGGTGGTTGAGGGGACCGCAGATGATGAAAACCAGGTCGGAAGTGAATCCGAGGCGGTCGATCAGGTTCTCCGCATTGGCGGTCCAGGCTTTAGCGGAGATAATGACGCCTTTCGCGCTACCTGTAGTGCCGGTGGTGTAGAGGATGGAGGACGCTCCGCAGCACTGAACAGCGCAGTACGTGACGATGGAATCCACATCCTGCGACATCACGAAGTCGTAGGGCTGCCCCTCACGGAGTCCTTCATCGCGCAACTGCCGCGACCTTTCCTGCACACGTTCCCACAGCTCGGCATAGGACAGGACTTGCCCCTTGCAGATGATTGCAGGCTTATCGGGAGTCAACGAGGAAAAATGAGACAAGAACATTCGCCTTAACTTTCAATTTCTCAACCTTTAAACTTTTAAACTTTTAACCTTTCCTTCCACCATTTGGACGATGGAGTCGATGGTTCTGAGGTTCTTGGGGGTGGCGTCTTTCGCGTCGAGGGTGATGCCGTACTCCTCGGAAAGGACCATTAGGATGGTTGTCACGCCAAGGGAGTCGAGTTCGCTGAAGAGGAAGTCCGATTCGAGGTCCACCATCGGGAGGGCAGCACTTAGGAGTTCAATGATTCGAGATTTCATAATTCTTTTTCACCTTTTTATTAACGCCTTGAACAACACCGGCGGTATCACGTATGCCATCAGGACGACGGAGAACATACCGATGATGGTCACTTCGGCCAGGGAGTGGAGGGCTGGGTGCTTGGCTAAGATGAGACTCCCGATGCCGATGAACATGATGAGGGCGGAGAGGATGATGCTGCGCTTGTAGGAGGCAAGGACGGGTCGTCCGTGCTTGTACTCCGAGACGCAGCCCTCGGTCATGAAGATGGTATAGTCGTCGCCCTGACCGAAGATGAAGGTCGCCAGGATGATGTTGACAATGTTAAACTTGATGCCCAGGATGGCCATGATGCCCAGAATCCATATCCAGCTGACAGCCATCGGGATGAAGGAGATGATGGCAAGCTTGATGCTACGGAACGACAGCCACAGGAAGAGGAAGACGATGGAGGAGCACACCCAGCCGATGTAGTTGAAGTCGTCGGAAAGGGCCTCGACAGCCCCCTCCCGTCCTCCCCCAAGGGGGAGGAGATTTGTACTCCCCTCTTGAGTGGAGACAGTGGGAGTCTGCGTCAGCAGCGTGGCAAAGCCGGAGAATGCGTCGTCAGCGAACCCATACTCCTGTGCTGCGGCATTCAGGTTGTCGAGCAGTTGCGGATGACTGTCCACCCATTCGTTCCAGCGTCTGATGCGTGCCTCCTGCTCCTCGTCCGAGGAGGGCAGAATGTTGCCCATATTCTGCAGCCGTTCCATATCCGCTTTCTGCTCGGAGGTCATATAGTTGATGTTCGACAGGTCTGTGTCGAACTCCACAGAGAAGCTGAAGTAGGCGAAAAACACAGTTAAAACTGCGATAATGAAAAATGAAAAATTAAAAATTAAAGATGAAGAACCATAGTTACCTTTGCATCCTAAATTACTATTTTTCTTAACTCTTAACTCTTCACTCTTAACTCTTAACTCTTCATTTTTCACTTTTAACTTTTCACTTTTCACTTTAATTAGTGATGGCAGCCACACCAGCACGAAGAGGATGGTGCCGATGAGGAGGAAGGAGGCGAAGAGACCGAGGTCGCGGAGGGCCTGGGACTTGAGGGGCACGAGGGCAAGAAAGGCGCCCACGGTGGTGATGTTGCCCACGAGGAGGGGCTTCGTTATCTCGCGCATCGCCTGCCGGATGTCGGGTTGGTGCTGCACGTGGCTGATGAGGTGGAGGGGATAGTTCACCGCAATGCCGATGATGATGCTCGAAATACCTATCGCAATCAACGAGACAGACCTCTCCGAACCTCCCCATAAATAGAGACTTAGCGACATAGCACCCAAGGCGAAGAGCCAGCCCCAGCCCACGGAGAGTACGATGAGCAGGATGTCCCTGAAACTGCGGAAGGCGTAGAGGAGCAGAGCCACGATGAGCGTCAGCGCCACCGTGACCGCGAGGATGCAGTCGCGCTTAATCTGCCGTGCATTCCCCACAGCGATTTGCGGTCCGCCCGTTACGTGTGCCTTCACGTCGGGGAAGTCCGCCTGCATCTTCACGATGGCATCGTCCAGCAGGTCGATGAGCTGTGCGTTCTTGTCTGTCTCGCTGCTGCCGAAGGAAGGAAGGGAGAGAGAAGATGGCTGATGGCTGATGTAAGATGTAAAAAGGCTCGTCCATAGTCCCAAGGGGTCGTGGCCGATGGCCTGGCTGACGAGGTCGCCAGTAGGGAACATCAGGGCCTCTATGTCAGCCTCTAATCTCTCGTTGATGAAGCCTGGTTGTGCCAACAGGCTGTCCATCCGCTGGTAATCGGATTCCTTAAGAACCAAGGGAATAAGTGAAAAGTGAAAAGTGAAAAGTGAAGAATCAGAGTTAGCTTCTTTTGGGAATGAAGTATAACGGGGGTCCTGCTCCAGTATCTCGATGAAACGGTCCTTGGCCTGGGCGATATTATCTTCTTCCCCTAAGAGGGAGTCAGAGGGGTTCTTCTCAAGAACGACGTACAGTCGGTTCATGCCTGAGCGTTCCTGATAGGCGGCCATTTGTTCGCGGTCCGCCTCGCTCAGGGGCAGGAAGTCCTCTATGTCCTCCTTGAAGGACAGCCGCATCACGGATGCTATTAGCACCAACGTAAGGGCAACAAACAAATATAATTTTCTGTTTGACAATTTACGATTAACGATTTAATACTGCAAAGGTACGACATACTGAGATAAAAACCAAATTTATTGGTAATTTTCCGAATATTGGAAGCTTTGTCCTACGGTGTTTACCTCATGTACATCTCTAGTTCATCTCTAATTCATCTCTAGTTCATCTCTAATTCATCTCTGGTTCTTCTCTAGTTCCTCTCTAATTATAGAACTAGAGATAGACATGAGGAATTGTTGCGAGGAAAAGGAATTTTTACCTTGTAGTAACCTTGAATTAACCTTGAATTAACCTTGAACTAACCTTGAACTAACCTTGAACTAACCTTGTTGTAATAAACTAGCGGTAATCTAGCGGTAATCTAGCGGTAATCTAGCGGTAGTCTAGGGGTAGTCTAGGGGTAGTATTACGTCAATTCGGGGGTGTTTTAACATTATTTAACGACTCGCGCGAGGAAGTATGTGTTATTTTTTTTTAACTTTGTGGGCAAATAATTAATATTTATTAATAAATCTTCAAACAAATTTTATTCTGTTATGAAAAAACTCAACTTTTTGAAGCATTTTGTAATGCTTGCCGTCGTGCTGATAGCATCGGGCGGTACTGTGAATGCACAATCGAGTGAAGCCATTCAGGCTGCCTTGAATTCGGACATGGGTTCATGGAACTTCAGCACCACCAAGACTGTCGATGTGGGTGGCTACAATCTTCGCTTTAGGCTCGACAACAATCTCGGCCTGGCAGAGTGGTACTACACCAGCAGTAGCAACTCCCTGCCTGAGGAAGTGACCATCCCTGTGTCCATTACGGTTGACGACAAGGAATATATCGTGGTCTCTACTTACGGCTATGCTTCCTACGAGCAGAACGACACAAAGAAGATTAACCTGCCTGAGACGCTGCGTCGCATAGGTTATTACACCTTCTATCCCTTCAAAAACGTCAAGGTGCTGACCATTCCCGAGCATGTGGAGGTCATCAGCGACAAACCCTTCTATAATTGGAACAACAAGACCCTGCACTTCACCAGCGTTACGCCTCCCACCGTTAACGGCCCCCTTTCAGGTAGTCCCAGCAACGACCACATGAAGCTGTATGTTCCTGCTGCAGGTTTCCGCGATTATGTAAAGGCAGACGGCATCAAGGACCAGTGCGTCATTTCGGACGACTGGAACAATACTGAGTCCTATAGTACTGTACATACTGGCACCTGCGCCAACGGAGAACTGGGCTACATTGTGGTAGCTGACATTTTGCCTGACGTGCGTACATACGCAGAAATAAATAAGCTGGTTATCGACAAGGGCACCATCGACGAGACGGACTGGTATGCTATCCGCCAGATGCCCAACCTTATCAGCCTTGACATTAGCGGACTGAGCATAGAAGAGATTCCCGCCGGTGCCTTGAAGAATTGTTGGCAACTGGAAGCCGTTTTGCTTCCCAACTCTGTGAAGTCCATCAAAGGCGAGGCTTTTCAGCGTACAGGCATACACGCCATGTACTTACCCGATGGACTGGAAGAAATCAGTGGCGGCTACAATTTCTATGATTGCGACTCGCTGACATCCATTCTCATCCCCGACGGCGTGAAGAGCCTGCCAGCCAATTGTTTCTCCTACTGCGACAACTTGCACTACGCGACACTGCCTGCATATTTAGAGACGATGGGTAGTGCTTGCTTCTATGAGTGCGGCCTCTATCAGATTGAGCTTCCCGGCACTTTGCAGGGCGTCAGCACCGAATGTTTCAAGTACAACTTTAGCATGACCGATGTCGCCTTCAATGATGGTATTGGATATGTAAGCTACGAAGCTTTCCAAGGTAACTACCAGATCTATTCCCTTTCATTGCCCGGCTCCATAAAGACCATCTACGACAGAGCTTTCAGTGGCTGTAGCGGCATAATCAGGCTTACCTTGGGCGAAGGCATTGAGGACATTCGCAGGGAAGCCTTCGCAAATTGCACGTCGCTGGCTAATGTTACGCTGCCCAGCTCGCTCCTCTATTGTCTCGAACATCCCTTCTACGGCTGCTCAGGCCTGAAGGAGATTTCCTGTCGCTCCCTGCTGCCACCTACGGTGCGCAACCAAGTCATTACCTACAATGCAGGCGACATCAAACTGTATGTTCCCCTTTGGAGCTTCCAGGAGTACATGACGACCCCCGGATGGTTAGAGTTCCAGGCTAACTTGTCGATTGACGAGACCATACAACCCGAGAATATCTATATTAACAAGGAGTTTGAGTTCGTGCTTGGCGAAGACCAGAACATAAAGGACTACCATCCCAACATCCATATGTTCTACAACGAGGAACAGATTGACGACGGCTTCGGCCACGAGAAGTACGAGCGCGGCAACCTGACCATCAGCAGCCGCAGCAAGCTGTCCGTTAACGAATTCTCCATGAACTTCTCTCCCTACGCCAAGTTCTTTGCTGATTACGACCGCTTCAATAGCGGCGTTGACTATGATTCTTGGAGAACCAAGTACAACCCCAACTCCCTGATTGTGAAGGGTGAGATGCGTGCCGAAGACCAGACCATCAACCTACTGCTCCGCAACGACACCTGGCAGTTCATCTGCTTCCCCTTCGACGTACAGATGAAGGACATCGTTCCCGAGAACAGCCTCACACAGTGGGTGGTTCGTTACTACGATGGTGCCGAGCGTGCAGCACAGCACTTCGACAACACCTGGAAGAACCTCACCAGTGAAGATATGCTGGAGGCAGGCATGGGCTACATCATGAAGTGCTACCTGAACAATCCTCAGGACAATCTGGTACGCTTCACCGTAAAACCAACCGAATTGACTCTCACTTCACAGTGGTTGTTCTGGAAGGATGATTGTGGCAAGAAACTTGCCGACTATCCCACAGAGAATCCCGAGCTTACCTGCGACCGCAGCTGGAACCTCATCGGCAACCCCTATCCCAGCTACTATGACACGCGCTATATGGATACCGAGGCTCCCTTCCTTGTATGGGACTCCTACAACGGCAAGTATGCAGCATTCAGCCCTGTTGACGACAACTACATCCTGAACCCGGGCGAGGCATTCTTCATGCAGCGTCCCACGGATGGCGATGGTGAGATCACCTTCCGCAAGGGCGGATGCCAGACCCACCGCAACCCCAACGACCTGACCGTCAATGAGGTGAAGGAATTCTCATTCGGAACGAAGGCCACTCGCACCGTGCTGAACATCACCCTGACGGGCGAGGAGACGACTGACCGTACCCGCGTTGTCTTCAACGACAAGGCCGAGATGGGCTATGAGGTTAGCCGCGACGCAGCCCTCTTCGCTGCCATGAGTGCCGACGCCAGCCAGATATGGAGCGAGGCAAGCGGCGTGAAGTATGCCATCAACGAGCGTCCCATGGGCGACGGTATCGTAGAGTTAGGTCTCACCTGCGGCAAGACTGGTACATACACCATTGCCCTGGGTAAGAACAGCGGCGCAGAGAGCGTCATCCTCGTTGACCGCCAGACCGGTAAGAAGACTACCATCAGCACCGAGCAGGGCTACACCTTCGATGCTCAGGCAGGCACCATCGCAGGCCGCTTCTACCTCAGCGGAGACGAAGTGGATGGAATCCACTCAATTGAAAATGGAAAATTGACAATTGATAATGAGGGTGCTACCTATGACTTGAGCGGACGCCGCGTCAATGCAAACGAAAAGGGCATCGTTATCAAGAATAACGTTAAAATGTTGAATAAATAATGGGAATTGAAGAATATCTATTTTTCAACTTTTCAATTTTTCAACTTTTAAATTTACATCTCGTGTTATGAAACGATATATATATTACGTCCTGATAAGTCTGCTGCTGCCACTCAGTATGGTGGCACAGACAGGAGGGTACGACCCCGTGAATCCGCCAGACCCGAACTGGCCAGGGGGTACCGAGAAATACTATCAAGTGATTTTCGAGTCCATACCCTATGGAGCGGGCAGGTTCTCGATAAACAGCTACTCGAAGTTCAAAGAGGGAGAGACAGTAAGCATCACTGCCTACAATCACGACGACTGCTACTTCATCTGCTGGAAAGACGTGGAGGGCAACGAGGTGACGACAGATCCCACCTTGGTGTTCACGATGCCGGCTTCCGACGTGAAGTACTATGCCATCTACTCCTACGACCCTGCCAATCCTGCCAATCCCGAAGTGGTGAACCATTATATGCTCTCCATCCGGTTCGACCCGGAGGTGGCTGGTTATTCCAACTTCAAGGACCAGAAGGTGGCCGAGGGTAGCACACAGTCGCTCTACGCATACATTAACAGCGGCTTCCGGTTCCTCTATTGGAAGGATGCCGACGGTATCATCCTGGGCACCGACCAGCAGCTGAACTACCTGATGCCGTCCCACGCCAGCACGCTGACGGCCTGTTACGAGTACAACCCCGAAGACCCCATGCAGCCAGGCACTAACGTCTGGGATAAGGATGGCGGCGAACTGATTGTCGATTACTTCAAGACAGGCAGCCTGCTGTCAGCCATGGACAACATGGTAGGAGGTTCCTCGAATCGCGACAAGGTGACACACTTCGTCGTCGATGGTGAGATAAACGGTAACGACTGGGGCTTCCCCTACTACTACAAGAACCTCACCTATATCGACTTCTCGCATGCCTTCGGAGTGGATGCCGTTCCTGCCCGCTGGTTAGAGAACTACACCGACATCCAGGAGGTGGAACTGCCTTCCTGCATCACGAGAATCGGAGCCTACGCCTTCCGTGGCTGTTCGTCCATGAGGGCGATTGACTGCTATGCCACTGTCCCGCCAGTGGTGGAGGACGGTGCCTTCGACGGTCTGCCCGCAGAAATGGTGGTCTATGTTCCGGAAGAGTCCATCAGCCTGTACGAGGCTGCCTCCCCTTGGAACACGTTCACCATCTCGCCCCTGAAGAGCAAGATCTGCACCCTGGAGGTGTGTCTGCCTGACGAGTGCAAGGACGGACGCTACAAGAACGCTTCTCTGGAAGTGCTGAACGTGAAGAGCGGACAGCGCTACAAGTACGTCATCTCTGACCGCCTGAACTACACCTTCACGAACCTCATCCGAGGCACCAAGCAGAAGGTCTATGTCAAGAACCTCACGGGTCACATCATCTACGAGAGTGATGTCATTGACATTGACGAAGAGCACAAGCAGCTGATGCTTTCGGGCATGAAGATGCCTTACGACGTGACGATGGTCGTCCGCTATGAAAACGGCACAGACATCACGAACAAGGTGAACATCACCTGGACCACCTCGACCGACGTGTTCATCTGTGAGGGCGCAAAGGTGGAAGGCCAGTTGGAGGGAGCCCTGCTCAAGTACAGCATCTCCGTTCCCGCTGACATTGCAGCTGAATACTATGCTCCGGAGTCAAGCTCCTACATCGTAAAGCCTGGCACGAACACCGTGACCGTTACGCTGCACCCCATTCCCTCTGTGCAGTGCTCTGGCGTGGTGGTTGACTTTAAAAGCGCGCCCGTGAAAGGCGCTCAGGTAGTCTTCGAGCAGCAGACCGGTGGCGGAACCGTATCTGTCAGCACCGAAACCGACGCCCAAGGCAAGTTCTCACTGACTGCTAAACTCCTGCCCACCACAGTCCGCATCTCTTCCAATTACAACATTAACCAGGTACGTGAGTACACGAAAGCCGAGTTGGAGGCTTTGGTAGAGGATGGTAAAACAAACTTCGGAAAATTTGACCTTTTGCCCTTAGGAGGTGAAGGGTTTGCCACGGTTCACCCCTTATTCAAATACACACAAGCCACTTCCGGTGAACCAACGGTCAGCGATTACTTCCCCTACAAGGAGAATGTTTCCTATACCTTCTATAATAAGACTACGGGACAAGACCTGACGGAATTAGAATATAAGACCCAATTCGTCTATATTCGGAGTGGTGCACACATAGGTGATGAGATTCAGGCCACCTGTAGCAGCACGAATGGCAAGTTCGCACCCGTAACCTTGACAAAAACAATGGTTAAGAACACCGCGCTGACCTACGTATTCCCTGTCATTGAGTACGGTAAGGTCTATGCACGCTTCCTCGTGACGGACAACAATGCCGTTGAGGGTATGCTCTACGACGCTGCAGGTCACCTCGTAAGGCATGAGACGTACAACACCAACTTCACTCCGACAGAGAGCGACGAGCTGGGCGACCTACTTGACCACAACAAGACGCCCAACTTCATCTACCTCTCCGACCTGCCCGCAGGCGACTACACCCTCATCACGATGGGCAAGAGCAGTTTCTTCGGCACGCTCAGCAACCTGAGCGGCTATGCAGATGCCGGCATGGAGGCAGGTGTGGATTACGTCCGGAACGACTTTACGGTAAAGGACGGCGAGATTCTGCCCATCCGCAACGTGGTGATTCCCGTCTTCGACGAGAGCAAGTACTACTACACAGGCCAGAACACCAAGTTCTCAGTCAACAAGGCCAACATCGTGGAGGGCAACTACCTCACACTCTCGGCCAAGGTGGATTTCCAGGACGAATACAAGCTTCGCGTCAGCAACGTAGAACTTGTCTTCAACCTGCATCCCACCTGCCCGATGGTAGAGAGCTCCGTAGTGGTAGGCAACAGGCAGGGCAGCTACGAGTACAAGGACAACACCGTGACCGTACAGCTGGGTGAGAACTTCACCGACCGTGTGAAGTTCTGCATTGCTCCCACCTCTCGCGGCAACTACTCGCCCGATGCATACGTCCGCTTCGAGCTGGACGGCACGAAGACCGTCCTGCAGCCCATAGGCTCCGTGAACTACACCGTGACCGACGTCTCCATCTGGACGGCTCCCCTCATCTCCCTGCCCAGCATCTTCGTAGATGGCAATGCAGCCGGAATGAGCGAAGTCATCATCTATGACAAGGGCAAGGAGCTGGGACGCACCAAGGCACTGGCCGACGGCTACTGGTCGTTCACTGCCAACCTGACACACTGCGTCAACCTCTCCATCCACGAGATTCAGGCCAAGGTGACCTCACCTTCCGGCCTAGTCCGTCAGACGGAGATGCGTCCTGTGGAGTACAACGAGGCAGGCGTTCAGGCCAAGGATGTCGATATGCGCTTCTACGGCCCGGGCCGCACCGTATGGGTTGACTTCGATCTGGAGCACGTGAAGGCCAACGTGAAGAGCTACTCCTTCGTGCCGAACACGGAATTCGTCTTCACCGCCAACCTGACCAACAACGACCCGAATGTCGTTCACAGCTGCGTGATACACGTGTTCACCATCGAGCATGAGTGGATAGACCTGGAGGCCCAGTACATCCCCAACATGGACCGCTGGGTGGCTCACAGCAAGTTCGGTTCCAACCAGGCTCCCATGGCAGTACGTGTCACCGTGGATGCCGACCTCAACCCCAATGTTCCCTACGAGGAAATACAGTTGCCAGAGCCCGAGAAGCATGAGATTCCAGATAATTACGACGTTGGCATCCCCAGCCCCAACGGAGTGGGTTACAACATAATCTATACGGCTACCGGCGACTACGTGGCAGACCCGGACAAGGAATATGGTGACCCGCTCACCATCAACGACGAGAATGGCGATGAGCAGTTGAAGTATGAAACGGACGAAGACGGCAATGTCCTCATTACGGACAACGACCTGGGCGAGGTGGTTCAGTTAGACGAGTGGCAAGAAGATGAAGAGCCCGCATTGGTTCGCCCGTACAAGGCTCCCATTGCTACCGAGTCCGTTACCAGACTCAAGGAACGCATCGTGGCTTTGGAGACAGGCATTAGCCTCGTGAACGGGTTCATCACCAATCCCAACGTCGCTCAAGAGAAGCTGGAGATTGTCCGCTCGCTGAACACCCTGACACGCTATCTGCACGATGGCATCAAGGACGTGAACGCTTGGCAGGAGTTCATCTCACGCCTCCAACCCTGCGAAGGCTTGGACGACCCACAGGCCAAGGCTATGCTCTGGATTTCCGAGGAGTACAAGAACACGTTGGCCACGCGCTACCTCTCCTGCTGCAAAACTGCAGACGCTGCTGCTATGCTGCTGATGGCTAAGGACCTGCACGATGCCAACGACATACTTGCCAAGTATCTTGCCAACGTATCCTTCGCCATCTACAAGGCCGTCAAGACCGAGTCGCGCAACGAGCTCCGCAGGTCTAAGCGCCTCCGCAACCAGTGGGATTGCTCTTACGCCAGCATGGAGGAGATAGACGACGTGTGGGATGCTTCACTCCCCTATCCTATCGTAGAACCCATCATCGACCCCAGCGGTTATGTCTATGAAGGCGTTCCAAGCAACCGTCTGGAAGGCGTGACAGCTACCGCCTACTACAAGCATACCTACGAAGACGAGTATGGCGACCTGCAACAGGAAATCGTACTCTGGGATGCTTCCCAGTACAGTCAGGAGAATCCGCTCTATACCAACGAAGAAGGTCTCTACCAGTGGGATGTGCCACAGGGACTCTGGCAAGTGAAGTTCGAGAAGGCCGGCTATCAGACCACCTACTCCGACTGGCTGCCCGTTCCTCCACCACAGATGGATGTCAACATCGGTATGGTACAGGCCACCCAGCCCGAAGTGATTAGCGCCAAGGCATACGAAGCCGGCGAGACCACCGAAGGTTCCGTGGTCATCACCTTCGACAAGTACATGAAGCCCTCAACCCTGACACCCGAGAACATCTTCATCAAGGGTATCAAGAACAACGAGGAGACACTACTTGAGGCAGGCGAGTTCACATTCCCCGATGCCGAAGCAGCCATAGAAGGCAGCGACGACACATTCGCCACCAAGGTTAGCATTGCCACTACCGACCTGAGCACCTTCGACGAGGTACGTCTCATCGTGGACCGTGCCGTTGAGAGCTACGCAGGCATCAACATGACCGAGGTCTTCCAGCAGAAGCTCGACATCGAGAAGAAGCTCACAGGCATCGTCGTAGATCCTGTCATCAACATCGGCTACGGCTCGACCGAGACCGTACGCATTGCCGCTGTGCCCACCATCGCTGCTGCAGGCAAGAAGGTAGTCATCACCTCTGCATCTACACTCACAGCCAATATCGGAGGTGAGGGAGCAGAACAGGTGACCGTCACCCTCGATGCCGACGGACAGGCTGAGATAGACGTCAACGGCGTTCTCTATGGCACCACAGCCCTCACGATGGAAGTTGTGGGCGAGGACGTAACCGCTACCGCTATGGTATCCGTCGTAGATCCCGAGCTGCTGGAGGCTGTCAAGGCTCCCGTGGCATCACGTCTCTCAGGCACACAGCTCTATCAGGGTCAGACCGTGACACTCACTTGCGAGAGCAAGGGCGCTACCATCTACTACACGACGGACGGCACCTGTCCTTGCGACAGCCCGACACGCCAGCTCTACTCCAAGCCCATCCCCGTTAACGAAGATATGACACTGAAGATTATGGCCGTTAGCTATCAGGGCGAGGAGAGTGAGATTAACGAGTACCACTACACGATTCGTCAGTCCGAGGTACAAGTCGATTTGGTTAAGGGCTGGAACTGGGCAAGCCACGACCTGGCAACGCCACTTGCAGTAAGCGCACTGGACGGCTATGCCAGCGTTGTGCTCACTCAGGGAAGCGAACCCTTCGTCACAGCCACCCAGTCCATGAAGATAGCTGCCGAGAAGGCTGACGTGCTCACCTTCGACGGACCGCAGTACAATCCTACGCTCGACGATGTTGTCCTCTCCGAAGGCTGGAACTGGCTGGGCTATCCCTTGAGCCAGATGCTCACGCTGGAAGATGCTCTCAGCTTCCTGTATGCAGAGGAAGGCGATGTCATCTCCAACCTCGAGGACGGCTTCTCCGTATATACCGACGGTCAGTGGGTGGGCGACATCGAGACGCTCCGTCCCGGCCAAGGCTACATGTACAAGAGCCAATCCCAGAAGGCATTCGTCTATAACACCGTTCCTACGGTCAATGCACGTGCTCTATTTGGCAAGCATGCAAAGGCGCAGCAGAACCCGTGGAGCGTGAATCAGCATGGATATGCCGACATGATGTGCATCATTGCCACCATCGAGGACGAAGGCTATACCGTTGGTAACTCCGACTGGATTGCCGGAGCCTTCGTGAATGACGAGTGCCGAGGTGTGGGACGCTTCATCGGAAGCGAGCTCTTCCTGCCCGTTCGCGGTAAGGAGGGCGACGAAATTACCATCACCATCGTCTCTCTTTCCGATGATGCCGGCAGCGACGTGAAGGAACATCCCGCCTTCGTGGCTGACATGCTTGGAACAGTAGCAGAGCCAGTTGTCTTCACCCTCACAGACCCGACAAGCATAGAAAGCCTCACCCCAGCCCTCTCCATAGGCGAGGGAGCTATATATAATGTAGCTGGTCAACGCCTGTCGAAGATGCAGAAGGGTGTCAACATCGTTAATGGTAAAAAAATCATTAAAAAGTAAATCGTAAGATTGCAACTCGACGAAGTCCCTCTGGTTTAGTCCGGAGGGACTTTTTTCATGCCAAAAATGCCATTTGATGTTTGATGTTTTTTGCCGCACAAATCATAAAATAATAGGAGATAATTCACATTTTATCTTCATTCGCTTTCGACATATTATATTTTTTCGTATTTTTGTGGCGTTAAACCACCAAAGGACTGTACCCTGTTTAAGCAATACAAGTCATTATGACGGCAAAAGAAGAGGAAATAATCAAAAAATTAAAAGAAACCAGTCATAAGGTTGTTCCGCCTGATGGACAGGTGTGGCTCTATGGTTCCCGTGCCCGCGGCGAAGCACACAAGAACTCGGATTGGGATATATTGATTCTGCTGAACAAACCGAAACTAGATGCCAGCGACTACGGTGTGGCCTATCCCTTTCGCGAACTCGGGTGGGACATTGGCGAGGAAATAAATCCCACAATTTACGCCATGCAGCAATGGAACACGTGGACTTTCCTCCCTTATTATAAGAATGTCGAACGAGATAAAATGGTTCTATTATGAGTTTAAGTGACGAAGAACGCAGAATTGTAGTCAGCTTAGAGTATGAAAAACCAATGATAGAGCCAACAAGACAACTTATAGGAGATATTGGGAAATACATCCAAAGTACAAAAGCATAGTCTTATTATCTATTATACATTATCTATTATTCTATTTCGCCTATGAGATAAGACAACATAACTAGGACATAAGACAAAAGTGTCCGTTTGGATTCAGCCTTTCAGCTTACCGCTGGAAGGTTTTTTCATATCTAATTAATCTAATACTGAAACACGTTTGTAAAAAATGCATTTTTGATATTTTATGCCATATAGGGGATTGATGCGCATCAATTGCTTCCGTGATGCGCATCAACTTTCTTGTTCATCTGCATGGTTGTTTTGAACGATGCGCATGGTTGTCTTTAATGATGCTTATGATTTGATTCAATGATACGTATGATTTGACCTGTCTGTCTCCAGCACGCGTATTTACATCTTTTATTCTGTAGTACCCATTATTTTTTCTTCAAAACCTTTTGTCGTATTATATTTTTTTATAATTTTGTAGCGATTCTTGAAGTTTTGTGCCTCTTTTTGCACAGAAAATGCACTTTTCAAAGCAAAAATGTCAAGACTGCCTACGCCGGAAGGGTGGGGACAAGAATCACTACATATTGAAAAGGCGTTACTTGACGCTTTGTTCTTGACGTTCAGGAATCTGGCAGTTCCACAAACAGTAGTCAGGCTACAAAGCAACAATGACGTCCAGGGGTATGTAATATATTCCTATAATATAGGTATTACATATCGGCGTGGGCTTCGGCGTTGCTTGTCTCGACTACTAAGCAATGCCAGAGCTTCTGAACGTGAGACAGGCAAAAGGACTGAATCTCACGCTTTTTTGTATGTGCCGAAGAGACGCAAAAAAAAAATATAAAAAACAAATATTATTTAATTTTAAATTTTCAACACTATGAAATCTTGTTTTAAAAAATTTGCAATGTTGGTCTTGATTGCAGGTGCTACAATGACCGTAAACGCGTCTGGAACTTACGAGGACTGGACTTCCACAAATCATGAGGATAACTCTTCTTCTTCTCAAACTTGGACCATTGAGAATGAAGAGTCAGCCTTTCTGTTCTTCGACTGGGCTGTAAGTAGTGAAAGCGGTTACGATTATTTGCGCGTAACGCTTGATGGTATTCAAATAGTTGAAGCCAGTGGAGAAATGAGTGGTATCTCTGCAAGTTATATTTGTGGAGGACAAGAACAGCACTTGCTGATTGCCACCTATTCGAAAGATGGCGGAACTGCTAGTGGCTCTGACCAAGCCATTGTTTCAAACATGCATTTCGGACCGCGTACGCATCTTGACATCACCGTAAATGAGCCAGGTTCTATGGGTGACTCTATTCTCAGCAAAGTAGAAAACTTTGTTGATGTACATAGCATCAAGCTTTCTGGTACGCTTAATGATGCCGATATCAATACTATTCAGAACCGGCTATCTCAACTGAGGGAGATTGACATGACAGATGTAAACATGAAATCTTTGCCAGATGAGTTCTTCTATCAGCGTTCACTCTTGGAGATTGTTAAACTGCCGGCCCAATTGACTACTATCGGCGCACACGCCTTCTACCAATGCTATGGAATAAAAAACATGGATTTCCCTGAGACTTTGAAAACTATCAATCGGTATGCTTTCCAAGACTGTGACAATTTGCAGGAAGTTATTTTGCCGGAAGAACTTACTTATTTAGGAGAAGGTGCATTTTATTCATGTAATAACAACAAGTATGTTAAATTACCCTCATCGCTGAACACCATTAATTCCTATACCTTCTATGATAATATCAATCTTATCAAGGTTGATTTCTCAGAGGAATTGACCCACATTAATAGTTGCGCTTTCTACAATTGTAAGGTTTTGAATAATCTCAAATTACCGAATAAATTATATTATATAGGTGAAGCTGCATTCGCATATAATTATGCACTGTCAAATATTGAATTCAATGAAGGGCTTTTCCAAATAGGTGACGATGCATTCTATGACTGTGATGGTCTTACAGAAGTAACACTTCCAAGTTCTTTAGTTCTTGCTTATTATGCTCCATTTGACTATTGTGACAATTTGGTGAAAGTAACATGTCTGTCTATTGAGCCTCCATACATGACTGCCCAAATTCCAAACGGATTAGAAATGGGTGGACGAGAGTTGTATGTACCTGCCCTATCCATCAATGCTTACAAACAGACAACGGGATGGGACAAGTTCCAAACGATAAAACCTATTGATTATCTGCCTGAAAACATCGCTGTACGCACTGAGCTACATTTGACACTGCCTGAAAATATTCCAGCAGACTATAAGCCCAATGTGGAGTTACTACATGCAATGGATCCCCAATATGGTTGTCTTACCGTTAATGGAGATGGAACTCTATCAATGTCAAGTTTCAAAATGCTGTATGATCCAAACTTGCAATACAACTATTACGACAGGAACCTGAATTATAATTCATTGGTGAACAACTCTCATCTGCGTGCTGACCAAGTAACAATCGATGTCTATAATCGTAACGACAGATGGACATTCCTATCACTTCCATTTGACGTTAAGATTACTGATATTGAGACTATTTGTGATGGTTCTACCAACTGGATTGTACGTAAGTATGACGGTCAGAAACGAGCCAACGGCGAAACTGCTGAGACTTGGGTTAAACTTGGCAATGACGATATAATGAATGCAGGTGAAGGCTATATAATTCAGAGCAGTCGTTATGTCGGATCAAATTGGCAAGACTATAGCGGTTTTCACATGAAGGCAATCAATAATGCCAAAAAGAACGACATTTTCCGTACAACAGACGTTATAGTAACATTGAATGAGTACCCAAGTGAATTCACCCATAACCGCAGTTGGAATTTCATAGGTAATCCTTATCCTTGCTACTATGACACTCGCTTCATGGATTTCGAAGCTCCAATTACCGTGTGGAATATGAATTACAACACATATGAGGCATATAGTCCATTGGATGACTCATATATTCTTTGCCCAGGAGAAGCTTTCTTCGTACAGCGTCCTATAGAAAAGGGTAATATTGTATTTAGTAAGAATGGACGTCAAACAAACCGTAATGTCCGTACCATTGAGGCTCCTGCATATGCAAAGCACGACAAGGCAAATGCAACCATGTTACCTCGTACCATTGTTAACCTCAACCTTTCGGATGACAACAATACGGACCATACACGAATCGTATTGAATGAAAACGCTTCTCTGCAATACGAAATGGAAAAGGATGCAAGCAAGTTCATGAGCACTGATACTTCTGTCTCGCAGATATACACATCGTTGAATGGAATAAATTACGCTATCAATGAGCGTCCTTTTGCAGATGGTTCTGTTAACCTCTCTACATACTTTGGTAAAGAAGGACTTTACACAATTACTCTCACAAACGAAGTGAATGAGTATAATGTGATTCTTGAGGACAAGGCAGAAAACAAGAGCGTTGTCCTGACGGAAGGTAATGGTTATACATTCTCTGCAAAAGCAGGAACATACACGAATCGTTTTGTTGTCCATTTCGATAATATGGCAACTGGTATTGAAGATGTTCGCCATGATGAAAAAAATAATACTTCCATTTACTCCATTGATGGTATGAAGGTGAATGCTCCGACGAAGAAGGGCGTTTATATTCAGAATGGTAAGAAAGTTATGTTGAACAAGTAATCATCAGAATGTTATGAACAGACTCATAAGCATTGTGCTCGCATGTCTGCTACAAGCATCGTTGGCTGTTGCTTCTACGTTCAATTTGAGTGTAGAAGTGACGCCCCTTGGCGCAGGTTCGCTCAACACAAGCGGCGGCACATACGAACAAGGAAGCAGTGTTTATCTGCGGACATACGCCAACACAGGATATGTGTTTAAGGGATGGTATGAAGGTGATAAACTCCTAACTTCATCTAGTAGTTACAATTATACCATGCCATCAAAGGATGTTTTGGTACAGGCAAGATATGAATATGATCCAACTGTGCCAGACAATCCCGCTATGCCAGACACAACAACCTATTATTTGTTTGAAGCAAATGTTTCACCTGTTGGAGCAGGTTCGTTGAATACATCAAGCGGGAAGTATGCAGCAGGCGAAAAGGTTAACCTACGTGCATACAACAATACGGGTTTTTTGTTTGTAGGATGGCAAAATGAAGTAGGTGAAACCGTTTCGACATCGACATCGTTTAACTACACAATGCCGCGTCATAACTCCAAACTGACTGCTGTCTATGTTTATGACCCGTCTGAACCTGCCAATCCAGACTCAATGGCAACATGCTATACTGTAACTGTTGATTGTAAACCTGCTGGCAGCGGTACGTTCAATACAACAAGTGCAACAGTAGAAGAGGGAGGTAATGTACGTCTGTATGCCTATACAAATACAGGGTTTAAGTTCCTGCGCTGGGAAAACGAGGCAGGTGAAACTATCTCCACAGCACAGAGTTTCTACTATATCATGCCTCATGGCAATTCAAAGGTGTATGGCATCTTTGAATATGATCCGGCAGTTCCAGACAACCCAAACAAGAACTATTGGAATATGGAACTTGGCGAGGTGATTGTTGATGATTTCACCCCTGGTTCTCTTAATAGTGCTATTTCTGCTGTCATCGGTGGCAGTAGTTCAAACGACGTTGCCATGATTACAGTGGCTGGTGTGATGAACAGCAATGACTTTGGAATTGCCAATAACTACTCAAATTGTACATTGCTTGATTTGAGTCGTGTCACAGGTATAACCGAAGTTCCATCGTATGCCTTCGACTACACAAACCTGGAGTCTGTGTATCTTCCTGCTACGATAGAGAATATAGGTTATCGTGCATTCTATGACTGTGAGCGACTGAGTTCACTCATCATTTATGCGATGACACCACCCACACTCGAAAATCAAGTGTTTACCTATGTACCTGAAGGGTTGGTGATTTATGTCCCAGCAACAGCTGTAGCTCAATATCAAGATGCTGAAGGATGGAAAGACTATACAATTCTCCCCATCCAAGAAGATATTCGCAGCATTTCTGTTTCTCTGCCCACAAGCACGAACCCTCAGGACTATGCGCAGATGTGGTTGGAGTTGACCAATATAAAGAGCGGTCAGCGTATGCACTATGTGATGACAGACCGCATGCAATACACCTTTGGCAACATTATCCGCAACACTACATGGAACATTGTGCTGCGCAATGAACGAGGCGATGTATTTGGACAGATAGACAATGTCGAGGTGCAGGATGAGGATGTAAGCGTCACTTTCACTTCTTTGTCGAAGCCTCAGAATGTTTCGCTATCTGTATTGACTCCAGAAGGACAGGATGTAACGGACCAGACGCAAGTCACTTGGACTGATGCACATGGCAACTATGTGGCACAGGGTACATCTCTCACAGGATTGCCTGTCGGCTATCAGACGAACTATCGCGTTGTCTTGTCACAAGAACTAGCAATGACATATGTAACACCTCAGGAAGTGAACTATACGCTGACGGATGAGAATAACAATATCACCTGTCAACTCAGTGCGATTCCTCAGGTACAATTGTCAGGCAAGGTGAAGGATATGGCAACAGGACTTCCACTAAGCGGAGCCATTATCAGTGCTTCGCAGACCTTTGGAGGCAAATACAGCAAAACACTGAGTGCTAAGACAGACAAAGATGGTGTGTTTACAATGGAAGTTTCCAATGTCCCCACCTCTGTTGCTTTTGCTGCCTCTGATTATATCAGCCAGACAGTTAATTATGACAACGGATTTGACGGATTAGAAGAATTTATCATTCCCGATGTATCGTTGAAGTCCATTACGGGTGCTATCATCACTGTTGGCTTGACATATACAACAGTTGAAGGTGAGACGCAGGATGGGTACAGTGATTACAATAATGTAGGATATACTATCTACAACGAGACGAAGCAACATGCTATCAGTCAGTTCAATGTGCAGTATCCAAGAATTGTGTTGTTAGAGGAGGTAGATGATGGCGATGTGCTGAAGTTGACAGCTTCAAGCCGCACAAATTCATTTAAACCTGTGGAAAGCACAGCAACCATTACTGAGCAAAAGGCTGAGATTTCGTTTGCCATTAAGGAACTTGGTAAGATTCAAGCAACGTTCACCACGACAGGCAATGCCTCTGTGGTAGGATCGTTGTATGACAGTTCGGGCAAGTTGGTGAAGACATACAACTATTCTAATGCCTCACTGACCATCAGCAACCTTGCCGACGGACAATATACATTGGTTTCTATGGGTAGCAGCCGCTTGTTCAACACTATCTATGACCTTGCACAACTACCACAGACTGGACTTGCAGAAGGTGCAGACTATGTGAAGAACACAGTGGAGGTTCAGAGCGGAGCCGTCAGTCGAATAACTATTGAAGAAGTGCCAGCACTTGACGAGAGCAAGCTCTATTATACAGGCGACAACACTTCGTTCTCAGTGAACAAACCGAGCATCGTAGCAGGCAACTATCTCACGTTGACTGGTCACATCGACTTCAAGCCTGCATACGCTACCAGCGTAAGCAATGTACAGATGATAGTCGATTTACCAGAATCATATTCTATTGTTGAGAATTCTGTGATGATTGGCAATTCTACCACCAGCTACACTGTTAATAGTAATCAAATTACCATTCCGATGGTTCGCTACACTGACCGTGTGCGCTTCTGCGTTATCCCAACGCTTGGAGGTAATTATGCGCCAAGTGCTTTAGTTCAGTTTGACTTGAACAACGAGACAGTAACACAGCCTATCGGTTCTGCACCTTCCGAAATTAAGGATATTGAAATCGTTGTTCCCTCATCTACTGCAAGTGAACATTTTCGAGTTTCAGGAAAAGCAGAATCCCGTTCTTCGGTAAACATATATATAGATGGCATTTTAGCCTCTAATGTTGAAGCGAATGCTGTAGGTGATTGGAGTACGGAATGTCAATTGATTGAACCTCAGAACTTTTCAACTCATAATGTATATGCAATATTTGAAAAAGCATCTCGACCAACTTTGACTTCTGAAACCAAGGAGATTGTGTACAATCCTCTTGATATCCATGTTAACAATGTCGAAATGACCTTCTGGAATGCATACTATAAAAAACAGTATTCTGTGATTTGGGATTTCATCAGTGGAACAACTAATTGTAGCAAATATGATTTTTACACTGAGACAGAGATGACATTCCTTATCGATATAGCATATCATGACATAAAGCTTATTCCATTTGTTTGGTTACATGTCCATACCTCAGATGGCAAAGTTCGTTCATTAAGAGCTGATTATGACGGAACGAAGGATCGTTGGATTGCCACTGACAGGTTCTCATCAGCCTCGCTCCCTACCCAAGTCTCTGTAACTGTAGAAAATATGATGTTTGATCCTTCTGCTGATGTTTCGTATGAAATCTTAATGGATGAATACGTAGGCGACATCACTTACAAGGAAACCATTAAGGAAGAGGATGGAAGCTCTACTTCATGTTTTACAGATGGCAATGGAAATGATATTGCAACAGTTACGGCCATAGAATCTGAGCTAACGCCAGACGAATTGATTGAAAAATTCAAACAAGAAGGATTCGAAGAAGATGAAAGTCTTAATGACCATTCTGATTATGTCCCAGAAGATGAGGACGACACCTTGGATGAAGATGTAAAGGTGCTAATAGAGCCTAAGTCTGGTTCATTAGTTTTCATTGGCTCCGCTACTGGAGGATCAACTAATGCTTATGCTGCTATTGTGCGTGTCATCCGAGAAGAGGATAGGCAGGAATCTTCACCAGAACTTGTTTCTACAACTATAACAAGAAATTGGAAAAGCTTCTACCGAACTTATCTTGAAGGGTGTAATCGAGTAACAGAATACAAAAATAATGTTGAATACCTTGATAGGTATGTAAAAGTTATTACGTCTACTCTTGTGTCTCGTGCTGTCTTTATTGATTATAGGGTGCTTCCTCCAGGAACAAAAGTTCCAGATAAAATAATTCTTGGGAAAATCAAGAGAACTAAAGAATCGGCTAAGCGGCGAGTGGAGTCTACAATAGAACGTAAAGTCGTTCCTATACCAGGATGTCCTCCTCCACCACCTCCTCCAATACCACCAATACCCCCTGTTCCACCTGTTTTGGATCCCTCTGGCTATGTCTATGAGGGTGTAGCATCAAATCGCGTACAAGGTGCAACTGCCACTGTCTTCTATAAGGAAAGGGTTGAAGATATGTATGGCGATCTGCATGAGAACATCGTGAAATGGAATGCGGAGGAGTACGCACAGGAGAATCCGCTCTTTACCGATGAATATGGTATGTATCAGTGGGATGTTCCTCAAGGTCTTTGGCAAGTGAAGTTCGAGAAGGAAGGTTATGAGACTACCTATTCAGATTGGCTGCCTGTTCCTCCCCCACAGTTAGAAGTGAACATTGCGATGAAGCAAGCTCGACAGCCAGAGGTCAAGATGGCCCATGCTTTCGAGGATGCAGTGGAAATGGAATTCGACAAATATATGATGTCTGAACTGCTGACTACGGAGAACATCAGTGTCATACAGGATGGGAATGCTGTAGAGGGTACTATTGAATTGCTCAATGAAGAAACCAGTTACGTAAGCGAGACAGAGACCTTTGCATCTAAGATTCGTTTCATTGCTGCACAGCCGTTCACGGAGAAAGAAGTCACCCTGTTGGTGAATAACCGCGTAAAGAGTTATGCAGGCATCCGTATGCATGATAACTACCAGCAGAAATTTACTGTTGAACAGGAAATCAAGGAGATTCAGAGCGACTCACTGATGGTAGTCAATTATGGTGAAAATGCCATACTCTCGGTTTCTGTATTGCCCGCCTCGGCATCGAAGGGTAAATTGCTAACCGTCAAGACCTCCTCGCCAATGATTCTTGGTGTAGAGACAGAGCAAGTCATTATTGACGAAGATGGCAAGGCAGAAATTACGGTTTCTGGCGAATTGCCTGGTACAGCAGCCTTGACATTCTCTGTGGAAGGAACAGATAAGGAAGGTCAGACCATCGTCAGTGTGGAAATTAACAATACCGTTGCCACTCCGACTGCAAGCATTGCCTCTGGCTCAATTGTAGAAAAGGGTACACAAGTAGAACTCTCATGTGCTACAGAAGGTGCCACTATCTTCTATACGCTTGATGGTTCATGCCCATGTGTCAACTCCGAAGCACGGAAGGTCTATGACGGCACACCTATCACGATAGATAAGAATACGGTTATCAAGGCAATGGCTGCCGCTCCAGACATGGAGGAAAGTGAAGTGGCCACCTTTGTTTACATTATTACACCGGGTGATTTGAATGATGATGGCAAGGTTGACATTGCAGATGCGGTAACTGTTCTAAATATCATGGCTAAAAATGAATACAACGAGATTGCTGATGTTAATCATGACCAGAAGATTGACATTGCTGACTTCGTGACTATCCTGAACATCATGGCGGCAAATTAAATGCATCTGACTACAATTGAAAAGACGGGGACATCAATGCGATGCCTCCGTCTTTATCGATAACACACAGGCGTTAGGCAAACCTTTGGCAAGTACTTAGCAAACCCTTCGCAAGCCCAGGCAAACCCTTTGGACTTGCCAAGGGTTTGCCTACACTATGCCAAGGGCGAGAGAAGAGCGAAGATGTAAGATGGCAGATGTAAGATGTATGATGTATTTGCGAGTAAATCTCCTCTTTTTATGAACATAGGGTTCGTGGCCTGGTGAACCCTATGTTCGATAGCTTACGAAGCTGGGTTAATTGGCTCATGAACATATAGTGCATTTTTATAGCTTCGTTGGTTTGCCTCGGAGATGGATGTAAGATGGCTGATGTTAGATGTCGGATGGCTGATGAGTTTGTAAACAAAGAATAGCAAAGAT
>JAILRU010000033.1 GCA_024697945.1 Bacteroidaceae bacterium | reverse complement strand
AACCTCATAACCTTACAACCTCATAACCTTACAACCTCATAACCTTACAACCTCATAACCTTACAACCTCATAACCTTACAACCTCATAACCTTACAACCTCATAACCTTACAACCTCATAACCTTACTTCTGTCTCAATATAACATGCAGGATGACTGGTGCCCCGATAAGGGGTGTGATGACACTGATGGGAATGATGCTTCCATCGCGGGGGAGTGTGCTCAGCAGATTGCAGGCTAATGCCAGATTTGCTCCGATAAGCATCGTGGCAGGCATGAGTGTGCGATGCCAAGCTGTGCCGAGTGTCAGACGAGCCAGATGGGGTACAGCAAGTCCGATGAACGAGATTGGGCCACAGAAAGCTGTCGTGGTGGCTGTGAGCAGTCCAGTGACGAGTAGCAGCAATTGTCGCATCCGTCCGATGCGGATGCCCAGATTCTCGGCATAGCGGTCTCCGAGCAACAGAGCATCGAGGGGTTTGACAAGCAGGAGCGCCAACAGCAAGCCCAGACAGGACAGACCACAGAAGACGGGAAGACGCTCTATGCCGACAGAGGCGAAGTTGCCCATTCCCCAAATGACAAAGCTGTGGACACCCTGTTCCGTTGCCGAGTAATTGAGAAGCTGTATGACGCTGCTTGTCACGTAGCTGATGATGACGCCCGTGATGAGCAACATCACCTGACTGCGCAACATCCTGCTGAGAATCATGAGCAATGACATGATGGATAAGGCACCGCACATAGCAGCTACAACGACAAGCAGATGCCCCCCGATAGTCAAGCTTCCGAAAGAGGCCGTACCGCTAAGTAGCAACAGAACGATGGCAACGCCCAAATTGGCTCCGGCATCAATACCCAAAATGGAAGGACCTGCCAGAGGATTGCGGAAAGCTGTCTGCAACAGCAGGCCGCAAGTGCCTAAGGCTGCACCTGTGAGTAAGGCTGTCATCATCTGCGGCACCCTGCCTTGCAGCACGATGATGTTCCAGGCAGGATGACCTTCCACCTCGCCGCCACAGACGATTTGCCAGACATCGCGGACAGGAATGTCCAGCGACCCCCACAACACATTCGCAACCGACAAAAGCACCAATGCAACGGCTAACAGTTTTAACTTATATTTTGCTTTCATGATTTCAATTCCTTGAAGTACCGATATTGAGGTTGAACTCCAAGTTCCGGGTGCAGGATGCTGATGAGGTTTTCCAACAACCGCTCCGGGTGGAAGGGCGTCTCCTCGTAGAGCAGAGTGGCCGATGTGTCGCACCACCAGATAGGGGCCTTGATACCGGCCAGAAGCGGTGTGTCGGAATTCATCTGCCCCCGATCAAGAGCTCCGTGATGCTTGATGAGCCAGATGTCTGCACTGGCCGCCTTGTCAACCACCTTTTCCGTACTGAGCGGTATGCCTCCGCTACCCTCCAGATGCGCGAAGAGGTACTCCGCACCAGCGTCAGCATAGAGCTTTGCCGATGAACTCCCGGAGGAAGGCAGTGTCCATTGTCCGCTCCAGGGCATCTCGGGCAGCAGACGAGGCTTAGTCTTTGCATTATGGGCTTTCTTACATAGCTCCAGATAACGCCTTTCTACTGCGCAGAAGATGCTGTCTGCCTCAGCTGCCCGGCCAACGAGACGGCCATAGAAGCGAATCCATTCGGCGCGTCCCAACGGAGTGTCCTCCATGTAATCGGCACACCAGATGATGGGAATGCCAAGTCTCTCCACACGTCCCAGTCCGCCGCTGTTCTCGAAGGGACTCGGCAGCATAGCGTCGGGATTCAGGTTGATTATCTGCTCCAAGTTGGGTTGCAAGCTGTTGCCCAGGTTGGCAATGCGGCCTTCGCGGACACCATCTTTATAATATGGCAAGTTAAAGAACTGCAGGTCGCAGATTCCACCAACGGCATCGTCTGCCCCAAGTTCGTGGAACAGCGCACAATGAACGCTGCTGAATACCGCCCCTCGTTCCAATGGAACTGGAACAAGTGAAATATTTGCTGCCACCTTTGATTTTGAATTTATTAATTTTGTTCCGCCTGCGCCTGAGCTTTGCGAAGAATTTTGAGTTAGAATGTATTCCCCCAACACCTTCGTTGTGTCCCAGGGATTGCGCATTGTCACCTCCGTGCGGTCGGGATACGTCACGATAGTCAGATTCCGTGCATAACGCAGTTGTAGGGTATCACCCCCTTCGGCGAAATCTTCAGTCCCGTTCCCTCCGCAAGATATCAGCAGAAAAGGCAAGAAAAGATGTATTAAATAGCTGTTAATTTCTCGCATAACGCTGCAAATATACAACAAATAATTAAAAATTAAGAATTAAGATTAAGAAATAAGAGTTATTTAACTTTTTTTCTCTATCTTTGGACCCGAAACATACAAGAAAAACATGAAGAAGTATAAGCTTATGGCCGCAATGGTCGTCTGGATATTTTTTATGACGGCCTGCTCAGAGCATAAAGACTCAATAACTGACCCTGATAATTCCACAGACACTCTTTCTTATTTTCCTAAAGAAATTGACTATGAGGAGCGTGTGGTGTCCGTAATTGACCCACAAGGAGAGGCCAAAGGTACGGTGAAACTGCGCTTTTATAGCGATATGCCCAATGTGGCCTATGTCAGCATCAGCAACTTCCAGAGTATCATGTATCCTGGTACAACGGTGCAAGTGGTGAAAACTGGTCCTGGTCGCTTTTCACTCATTAGTCCTTATGGAACAGCAATGGTGAACACCCAGAAAGACACTTTCGAGAGCGACGACTACGAAGCTTTCACCAATATGATGGGTTTGGTGCAGCCAGATATGCCCAACATACTATATGACGCTCTGCCTATTATCCGCTGGAAATCAATGGAAAGGCAGCCACAGAACGTCCACGTAACGCTGGACTACGGAAAATTCGGCATCGACTTAAGAGCTGACGATACAGGTATATTCTTCCCCTTCGCAACCATTGCCGACCTCTATACAGACGCATATATGCATCTGGCAGCCTTTAACGGAGAGGTTGTGATGGTGGCTCCAAAAGGTGGATATAGCCTGTTGAACGGATATCCTATGGAGTTTATCACACCCATCCTGACCGAAACTCGCAAAAAAGATTTGGCAGAATTTAGCTACAAGAACCTGAGTTTCACAATGACCAATTTCTTTGGTTATCCTGGACGTGCACTCTTAGAAAGCGACATGAAGGAGAAAGGCATGGACCAGGCGCTAAAGGACTATGGTCAGGCTGGGCAGATGACGCGCGAACTTTTGCAGTCAACAAATATGTATGATTATATTGCCGGTACCTACACGCTCGGATTCCTACTTGACGATGGCGGACACACCTATACCGACGTGACGAAAATTAGTGACTTAAGCGGCAATCCGGAATTCAAATCGAAGGTTGAAGCAATCAAAGCTGAGAAGAAGGAAGAATTCTACAGCTATTGTCCAGAATATAAAGATGTAGAGAAAGTACAACAAGACAGAAAAGACTTTGCAAATCAATTGAAAGAACATCGCAAGGAAAAAATGGGCGACGGCGTGAAGTACTATAAAGAGGGCAATACGGTGTATTGTTGGTTCGACAGCTTCCTGTGCGACGATTCTGGATGGCGCAAGTTCTATCGTGGCGAGGCTCCTAAGCCATCGATTGAAAACTATCCTGATGACTGGCTGGTTGTACTTGTTGATGCACTGGAGAAGGCCGAGAACGACCCGGAAGTGAAGAACTTCGTGCTCGACATCTCTACCAACGGGGGCGGTTCGTCTGATGTCGTATTGTTTGTCTCCTCGCTATTCTCAAACAAAAACGACATGTTCTATGAAAACGTGTTGACAGGACAACGGGTGAAGAACACATTCGAAGTAGATCGCAATCTGGACGGTATGTTCGACGAAAGAGATGACGAAATGACTTACCATCTGAACTTTGCCCTGCTCGTCAGCAGCTACAGTTTCTCCTGTGGCAACATGCTCCCAGCCATGCTGAAAGACTACGGCATACCTCTCATCGGTCAGCAGACTGGAGGTGGCTCATGCGGTGTGCTGTTCAATCCTACGGCTGAAGGATTCGGCTATCGCTATTCTACCCACAAATCTCGTCTAATCAATACGAAGGGAGAAAATATCGACAAAGGCATCGTGCCCACCTACACATTGGAAACGCCTGAAGACTTCTACGATATCCAGAAAGTGACACAGCTCATAGAAAGCTATTACTCAGCTGGTTCACATTGATTTCTCAAGGGGTTTATGACATCGGCAGAAGCTATTTGTCTTCGAAGTATATTCGCTTAACCCTTGGGGCTATACCGGTCAGGATTTCGTAAGGAATGGTTCCGCAACGGGAAGCCAGCTCTGAAGGCGAGAGGCCTTCGCCGAAGATAGTCACGAGGTCTCCTTCTTCGCAAGGAATGTCCGTGACATCAATCATGCAGACATCCATGCAGATATTGCCAACATAATCTGCCCTCCACATTCCTCCGACCATACAGAAGCCTTGACGATTGCCGAGAAGACGGTTCAAACCATCTGCATAACCGATGGGAAGGCTGGCAATACGACTATCACGTTCCAATACAGTACGGCGGCTGTAGCCAATGCTCTCGCCTGCCTTAACATCATGAATCTGCAAAATCGTTGTACGCAGGGTGCTGACATTGTGGATTGTCTTGTTGTTGCAACTGTTTATGCCGTAGAGTCCGAGCCCGAGCCGTACCATCTCAAGATGCCTTTCGGGGAAACGTTCGATACCAGCACTATTGCATATGTGACGCAAAATGGGGTGGGGGAAAGCATCCTGAAGTTGTTGGCTCCCTGTAAGGAATCGCTGGTATTGCAGGTCAGAGAAGTCATCAAAGTGGTCCGAGTCGCTGCCAACGAAATGTGAGAAGACGGAGCGCGGAATGAGGGCTGTCTGTTTCTGAAAGCGACTGATGAGCTGCGGCATATCCTTTACTGGGTCAAAGCCGAGACGGTGCATACCTGTGTCGAGCTTGATGTGGACGGGGAAGTTCGTGATGCCTTCGTGCTCGGCAGCATGGATGAGGGCATTCAGCAATCGGAAGCTATATATCTCAGGTTCTAATCGGTACTGGAAGAGTGTGCTGAAGCTGCTCATCTCTGGGTTCATCACCATGATACCCTGTGTGATACCCTTTTCGCGGAGGATGACGCCTTCGTCGGCTACAGCGACTGCAAGGTAATCGACATTATGGTCCTGGAGCGTCTTTGCCACCTCTACTGCTCCTGCTCCATAGGCATCAGCCTTGACCATGCAGACCATCTTCGTCTCAGGTTTCATGAAGGAACGGTAGTAGTTAAGGTTCTTTACGATTGCACTAAGGTTGACCTCCAAGATAGTTTCGTGTACCTTTTTCTCCAATCGGTCTGTGATACGCTCAAAATGGAAACTACGTGCACCCTTAATGAGGATGAGTTGGTGAGCAAGTGTGGCAAGCGTGTCGCCAGCAAGCAAAGCGTCTGTGTTTGGGAAGAAACGGCGATAGCCCTGCAAGCCTGCAAAGCAGTCTATGTGGGCGGAAATGATGCCTCCGACGGCAATCAGATTGTTGATGCCGCGTTGCTGGAGTAAGTCGGCCAATTGGGTATAGAGGGCGTGCGGTTCTACACCACTTTGCAGAATGTCGCTCACGATTAGTGTGCGCTGACGGCCCTCCTTCTCTGGACGACGATTCATAAAATCGAGTGCAATGTCCAGACTGCTAAGGTCGCTGTTATAGGAGTCGTTGATGAGTGTGCAGTCGTTCTGTCCGTCCTTCACCTCGAGTCGCATTGCAACAGGTTCCAGGGCCCGTAGCCGTTCCTCGATTACATCGTCGTCAAGACCCATTTCCCGACAAGCAGCACGGCAGAGGGCCTTGTTGTCTTCGAAAGCATTTCCTGTAGTCGGACAGGCGAGGAGTCGTCCTTTCAGGTTAGACTGACTGATACATTCTTTTATTATAGCATCTCCAGCTGGATATATAACAACCTCAGCATCTTTCATGAGCTGAAGTTTCTCTTTGCACTTCTCCTCCATCGAAGAGAAATTCTCCTGATGAGCGCTGCCGAGACAGGTGAAAATGCCGATGGTTGGCTTGATGATGCGTTCCAATGCTGCCATCTCGTTTCTTTCTGAAATGGCCGCCTCGAAGATAGCCACCTCGCTCTTTTCCCAAAGTCCCCAGACGGAGAGGGGTACGCCTGTCTGGGAGTTGTAGCTACGAGGACTGCGGGCTACGGTAAAATTGGGTGCAAGAAGCTGATAAAGCCATTCCTTGACCAGAGTTTTGCCGTTACTTCCAGTAATGCCAATGACGGGAATGTTGAAACGTGAGCGGTGATATGCTGCCAGCAACTGCAATGCACGAAGTGTGTCCGGAACGATGATGAAGTCTGCATCTGGGAAATCGCCTGCCGGCTTCTCGCTCACTACGAAAGCGCGAGCTCCGCGTTTGTAAAGGTCGCCAATATAGCGGTGTCCGTCGCCTGTCTTGGTCTTTATGGCGAAGAATAGCGTTGATTCTGGATAGCAGAGACTTCGACTATCTGTCAGAAGCCAGTCAATCTCACGTCCAACAAGGTTTACGTTTGGTGCACCTACAATAGATGCTATTTCAAGAGTAGTGTACATTATTTATATTTACAATTTGACAATTTACTATTTACAATTTATTTGATGATTTACGATTTACATAGGGATATGTGACCCTTTGCCTTTCGGATGGGTTCGTATTCCTCCAGGTACTTCCGCATCTCCTTGTCCATACAACTTTCCACCATTCTTCGCCAGATGTAGTTCACAGCTACGGGACTGGGATGTATCATATCTTCGGCATAGAACCGATAGTCGCGAAGGTCGTCCAACAACAGTTCGTAGGCAGGGAAATAGCGTGCTTTTTGGGGATAGCGTCGGCATAATTCTTCGACAGTCAGAAGGAGAGTGGCCTTTGCAAGTTGGCTGCCGTGAAAGCCGTATTTCTTGTAACGATAGGGGCTGACCGTGAAGACTACTTTCAGCTTCGGACACTCCCTGACGAGGAGGTCCATTGTGTCAGAAAGGATGTCTGCACACGCCTTGAAGTCCAATATCACTTCATCGAAGTTGGCAGCCGGAACTTTATGGCAATTCGTTACAATCATACCGCTTTGGCCTTCCACCAGTTTGTAGCAGACGTTAGTGCCTAAAGTCAAGAAGAGGTAGTCCGCCTCACGAAGTGCTTCTCCAAGTTGCGAGAAAGTGTCCAGAACGGTCTTGACGAATCTTTCCTCGTCAGTATCGTTCAAGAGCGTTCCAGTCCACCAGCAATGCCACTTGCCGTCGAAATGGAAGAATGATGAACGAAGAGTGGAGGGTGAAGCGTGAAGTGCCTCACGCACTTGAATGGCAATACTTGCGGGGTTATAGGTCACACCCAAAGGATTGCAGACGGCATCCAAGCTGTAGCTTTGGAATAGTTCACCGATGTTCTGTGCAAAGCATGAGCCGAGTAACACATAACGTTGGTTGAGATGCATCGGGTTTGCCCACTTCGACACCTCCACAATAGTTCGGAAAGCCTTGTCCACGTCCTTCATTCTGTGTTCTAAATGAAAATTATTCCACAAAATTACATAAAACTCCGCTAAAATGATTAACTTTGCACTTAAAAAAGTATAAAAGCGTGAAAAATAAGCCTCAAGAGCTGCTGTCGAAGATAAAGTTGCCGGCTGACCTACGTGCTATGCCCATCGAAGCACTGCCTCAAGTATGCAGCGAGCTCCGTCAGGAAATCATACAGGAGATGGCCAACAATCCAGGTCATTTCGCGAGCGGACTTGGAGTGGTTGAACTTACGGTTGCCCTGCACTATGTTTTCGATACACCCTACGACCGTATTGTTTGGGATGTGGGGCATCAGGCAGCAGGCCACAAGATACTGACAGGACGCCGCGAGGCCTTTCCCACTTACCGTCATTTGGGCGGACTTCGTCCATTCCCTTCGCCAGATGAGAGTGAATACGACACCTTTGCCTGCGGCCATGCGTCCAACAGCATTTCAGCCGCTCTCGGTATGGCGGTGGCTACTACAATTAAAGGTGAAAAGGCAAAAGGTGAAAGAGACCGTAAGGTTGTGGCTGTGATTGGTGATGGCAGTATGAGTGGCGGACTCGCTTTTGAGGGTCTCAACAATGCCAGCAGCACACCCAACAACTTGCTTATCATTCTGAACGACAACAATATGAGCATCGACCATAGTGTCGGCGGAATGAAGCAGTATCTGCATCAGTTACACACTTCCAAACTCTATAACAACGTTCGTTTCCGTCTTTCTAGAGAATTGGTCCGGTTGGGTTTCCTTAGTGATAACAGGCGACAGAAGATTCTACGTTTCAACAACTCCGTCAAGTCGCTGCTTGTTGGCCAGCAGAACATCTTCGAAGGAATGAACATTCGTTATTTCGGCCCCATCGACGGACACAATGTCATCGAGCTTGTGAATACGCTTCAGCAGATAAAGGATATGAAGGGGCCCAAACTGTTGCACCTGCACACCATCAAAGGCAAGGGCTTCAAGGCTGCAGAGAAGAATCCAATCGTCTTCCATGCTCCTGGTAAGTACGACCCTGAGACAGGAAAACGTCTGGAAGACATTCAAAATTCAAAATTCAAAATTCAAAATTTGCCGCCGAAGTATCAGGATGTTTTCGGCGAAACATTGCTTGAATTGGCGCGACAGAACGACAAGATTGTCGGCATCACTCCCGCGATGGCAACAGGTTGCGGCCTTTCCATTATGATGAAGGAAATGCCCGAACGCACGTTCGACGTCGGAATTGCCGAGGGTCACGCAGTCACCTTCTCCGGCGGACTTGCGAAAGAGGGGCTGATTCCTTTCTGCAACATCTATTCTTCCTTCGCCCAACGTGCCTTCGACAATATCATTCACGACGTGGCGCTTTGCCGCCTTCATGTCGTCTTCTGCTTCGACCGAGCTGGACTTGTGGGGCAGGACGGAGCTACCCATCACGGAGCCTTCGACCTTGCAGCCCTGCGACCCATACCCAACCTCACTATTTCCTCGCCGATGGACGAGCATGAGCTTCGCTGCCTCATGTACACGGCACAGCTGCCCGACAAAGGCCCGTTCGTTATCCGATATCCGCGAGGTCGCGGCGTCCTGACCGACTGGCGCTGTCCGATGCAGGAACTGCCTGTGGGACGCGGACGCAAGCTCTCCGACGGAGAAGATACGGCGGTTCTTAGTCTCGGTCCCTTGGGTAATGTCGTAGCAAGTGTCGTTCGCGAGCTACGCGAAGAAGGCATTCTCGTCCGGCACTACGATATGCGTTTCCTTAAACCTATTGACGAGGATATTCTCCACGATGTCGGCACGACCTGTCGCCGCATAGTCACCGTGGAAGACGGAGTCATCCGAGGCGGACTGGGTTCCGCTGTCCTTGAATATATGGCCGACCATAACCTACATCCCGAGGTCATTCGGCTCGGACTGCCCGACCATTTCGTGGAACACGGGACCCCCGAAGAGCTCTATCACCTCGTGGGACTGGATGCGGAAGCCATAAAGAAGGCAATTCAAAATTAATAAATTCAAAATTCAAAGATGAAAATCGTCATTGCTGGAGCAGGAGCCGTCGGGTCACACCTTGCCGCACTCCTTTCGCGTGAAGATCAGGACATCATTCTCATTGATGAGAGTCCTGAGAAGACGGCTCGCCTTCTCAATTCCGGCGACCTTGACCTCATGACGCTCAACGTCTCGCCTACTTCCATTGGCGGCCTTCGGGAAGGTGGTGTGCATCAATGCGACCTCTTCATCGCCGTCACACCCGAGGAAACGCGCAACATCACTTGTTGTATGCTTGCCCACACGCTTGGGGCCCGCAAGACTATTGCTCGGGTCGATACAGCCGAGTACACGATGCCCCAATACAGCGACCTCTTCCATCAGATGGGCGTGGATTCCATCATCTATCCCGAGGGACTTGCTGCCCGCGAAATACTCGACGGACTCAAGCGCTCCTGGGTACGACAATACTGGGAAGTGGCAGGCGGTGCCCTTGTTATGCTTGGTATCAAACTGCGCGAGAAGGCCCGGATCACAGGCGTTGCCCTTCGTGACCTCTGCGATGCTCAGACGCCCTACCGCATTGTGGCAATCAAGCGTGGCGACGACACCATCATTCCATCTGGTAACGACGAATTGCGCAACGGTGACATAGCCTACTTCATGACCACCAAGCGCCACATCCAGTATATCCGCGAGATAGTTGGCAAGGAAGACTATGCCGACGTCCGGAATGTTATGATAATGGGAGGCGGACGCACTTCTGTCCATGTGGCTGAAGGCAAGCCTGATTTCTACAACATCAAAATCATCGAGCAGAACGAGGAACGTTGCCACAAGCTCAACGAAATCCTCGAGGACAGCGACATCCGCATTATTCAGGGTGACGGACGCGACACGGCACTCCTGCTCGAAGAGGGTCTTTCCGATATGCACGCTTTCTGTGCCCTTACACCTGAGACCGAGACCAACATTCTGGCCTGTCTCGCAGCCAAGCGCATGGGCGTTCGCAAGACCGTTGCCCTGGTCGATAACATGGACTATGTCTCAATGGCTGAAAAGCTCGATATTGGCACTATCATCAACAAGAAGATGATAGCCGCAGGTCGTATCTATCAGATGATGCTCGACACGGATGCCCACAACGTCAAGTGCCTTACCGTTGCCAGCGCCGATGTGGCCGAGGTCGTTGTTGGCGAGGACAGTCCTGCCAGCTTGAAGCCTGTTTGCGAACTGCGCCTGCCGCCCGGCATCACGCTTGGCGGTTATGTTCGTGGAGCAGACCAGGGAGCCCTCATTTATGGCAACACCAAACTACAGCCTGGCGACCGTGTCGTTGTATTCTGTAAGAGTGGGCTTATAAAGATGATGGACCGCTTCTTCAGCAAACGCAGCGGACTCCACCTTTTCTAATGCGCTTCGGCTTCTCTGCGGGCCCTTACTGCCTTCATCGTGCTGTCTCTGGCAGCTGTCCTATCCCTGATGGGTCTTTCTGGGATTCTCCTCTCTTTTGGAGCCGTCTTGGCTTCGGGTTTCTCCCCTTCAACAGGTTCCTTAGGCTCTTCTGGAACAACCTCTGGGGCGGCGTTTTCTGCGTCTTCGGGCTTATCTGGAGACTGACCCTCGTCTAAGGTTTCCCCAGTTTCTCCATTCTCTCCTTCGGGCGTGTCAGAAGGAGGCTGCTCTGCCTCGGGCTTTGTTTCGGGCTCGAACAGCTTGTAGGTTGTCCTCAGCACCTTGAACTCAGTACGGCGGTTCAGGGCATTACATATTTCCTGCTTTTCCTCATCCTCCAACTGCAAGATGAAAGCTTCGGTCAGGGTGTCGCCCTCGTTGAGGAAATCGTATGTGGCTGCTATTCTGCGTGTTACAATCTTCGGACGTTTCTCGCCATAACCAACCGGAGAGAGGCGGAGTGTGTCGATTCCATGCGCGATGAGATAGTTGACAACACTCTCTGCCCTTCGCTGCGAGAGGCGTTCGTTGTACTCGTCCTTTCCACGATAGTCGCAATGCGCGGCAAGTTCGATGGTGACGTTCGGATTCTCGTTGAGCAAGACCACGAGGCTGTCGAGCGCAATCGTGGAGCTGTCCAGCAGTTCTGCGGAGTCGAATTCATAGAAGATGTTGCGGATGAGAACGGGATTCGTGATGCTGGCCAGGGGGAACTGTAGGGTGAATTCCTGACTCACGCTGCTGGTATCGACGCTCAGCTCCTCTTTGTGGTTGAGGTAGCCCTTGCAGGTTCCGAGGAAGATGTAGTTGACCTTCGGCTTCACTTCCTGTTCGAAGGAGCCGTCACCGCGAACGCTGATTTTGAGATAGGTGCCGTCGTCGCCAACCATATAGACAAGGCCTTCCGGCAACTCGTAGCCATCCTTCTCATAGACCCATCCCTTGACCGTCTGGATGACCTCAGGATGTTCGAATGCCATAATGTGGTCCCATCCGCGGGCATCGCCACGATTGGTGGAGAAAAAGCCGCGGTTGTGCAGTCCCTCAAAGGTCATACCGAAGTCGTCGCCGCTGGAATTCATCGGGTATTTCAGGTTTTCGAGCGTCCAGACACCAAGGCTGTCGCACACGCCCTTGATGATGTCGAGACCACCCATGCCGACATGACCGTTGCTGGAGAAGTAGAACTCGCCGTTGGGACGGAACACGGGAAACATCTCGTCGCCTGGAGTATTGATGGGGTAGCCCACATTCTCCACTCCGCCCAATCCGTGGTCGGTGAGGGCAATGCGCCAGATGTCGAACCCGCCCAATCCGCCTGGCATATCGCTGACGAAGTAGAGCCAGAGGCCGTCGGGCGAAACGGCAGGATGGGCATAGCTGGAGAGTGTGTCCTTGCTGATTTGCAGCAGCTGAGGGTTGCTCCAGGAGGCATCGCTGCGGGCGCTGGTATAGATTTGCGCGTAGCGGGGATAATCTGAGTCGTAGGTGCAGCGTGTCAGGTACATTGTCTTGCCGTCGGGCGAGAAGCAGCAGGTTCCCTCCTCGTATTCGCTGTTGAGTTCGCCTTCTGCCGGCTCGGGCTGTTCCCATTTGCCCTTGTCGTCCTTCCGCGAGAAGAAAACGTCGGCACTCTTGGTACCCGTGATACCGCTTATCTCGTTACCTTTGGCATCATTTCTGGTGGAAGTGAAGTAGAGCATATCGCTGTCGTCGCCTAAGAGGGCAGGACAGAAATCGCTCCTTCGGCTGGTCAGGATGGGCTCTTTCTTGATGCTGTAGAGCGAGAACTGTTCCTTCCATTTCGGAGCAAGTTCGCAACCCTTTAACCCATTCAGTGCCAACGTGTCACCAGGCACTTTCTCAAGGAAAGCATTATAGGACTTGATGGCACTCTTGTAGTCGCCGCTCTTCTGCTGAAGCTGACCCAGATAGAGAAGGGCCATAGAATCGGGATGGCCGTATCGGATGGCATTCTGATAGCCACCGATAGCTTTTGCCGTGTAGTTGATGCGGCGGTAGCATTGTGCCATCTTGAAAGCACGCTGACCTCGTTTCAACTTCTCTGTGGTCTGTGTCTGGGAATAAGCCTTCTTGTATTCAGCAGCAGCATCATAGTACTCGCCGATAGCATAGAACTGGTCACCCTTCTTCACGTGCACCTCAGCCGTGCAAGCAGAAAGCAGCAGAAGACAGCAGAAAGCAAACAGCCAATAGTCCCTTTTCACTTTTTTCACCTTTTCACTTTTTCACTTTTTCACCTTTTTATATAACGAATAAAGGCCGCTTTTTATTGTTTAGGCTCGCGAAGTACTGCAAGAACGATGTCCGAAACCATCTGTTTGAGTTCGTCGAGGAAAGTGCGGGCCTCATACTCGTGGCGTTCTATCTGCCGCAGCTTCTTCTCCCAGCGTCCTGTAAGCTCCGCACTCTTGAGCAGAGCCTCGTGGATGAGGTCGATAAGCTCAAAGCCTGTTGGAGTGGGGTGTAGCGAAGAACGCTCGCGACGGATGTAGTGGCGGCGAATCAGGGTCTCGATGATGGCAGCACGCGTACTGGGTCGTCCGATTCCGTTTTCCTTCAGGGCATCGCGCAGTTCCTCGTCCTCGACGAAACGGCCCGCCGTCTCCATAGCCCGAAGCAACGTGGCATCGGTGTAGGGTTTCGGCGGCGTGGTCCACTTCTCGGAGAGAGAAGGCGTGTGTGGCCCGCTCTCGCCCTTTGAAAATGAAGAGTGAAGAGTGAAGAATGAAGAATCTGCTACCGCCTTGCCATCTTCAGCTGTGCCGCTTTGCGCGGAGGTTAATTCTTCATTTTTAATTTTTAATTCTTCATTTTTGGCAAATACTTTCCTCCATCCTTCCTCAATAATCACCTTGCCTGTCGTCCTGAACAAGATAGAACCCTCTGAAAACATTGAAGGCTGTCCGTTGACTGTAGTCTGTTGTACGTTGTCTGTAGTCTGCTGTCTGTTGTCCGTTAGAGAAACCTCGCCCAGGACGGTTGTCGTCTCGAACTGGCAGTCGTCATAGAAGGCAGCGATGAAGGAACGGGCAACGAGGTCGAAGACTTTCTGCTCCAGTTCCGTGAGGCCTTGCGGAATCACTCCGGTTGGGATGATGGCATGGTGGTCAGTCACTTTCGAGTTGTCGAACACCTTCTTGGACTTGCGCAAAGCCTTGCCCCCTCCGAGCGGTCGGATCAGGTCGGCATAGGGTGCCACGCCTGCGAACTTCGTCTGGTAGAGGCCGTTCATCGTCTGCGGACACTTGGCATAGACATCGTCGGGCAGGAAGGTCGTATCGACACGCGGATAGGTCGCAACCTTCTTCTCGTACAGGCTCTGAATGACGGAGAGGGTCTGCTCGGCAGAAAGACCCAGCTTCTTGTTGCAATCCACCTGCAATCCTGTCAGGTCGTAGAGTCTGGGAGGAGCCTCCGTGCCCTTCTTCTTCTCGACGGAGAGGACCGTGAAAGGCTTATCCTTAATCACATCGAGAATAGCCTTTCCTTCGGCTTCCGTGGCATACTCCAAAGGCTTGTAGATGATGCCCTTCGGCTTTTGTTTCTTGCCCTTTTCCGCAGCAGCGGCAACAGCGGCGGCATCCTCTGCTTCAGCCTCTTCGTCGCGCACAATCGCATTGAATTTCGTGTCGCGATAGAGCGTAGAGAGCACCCACGACTGGCGCGGCACGAAGTTGTCAATCTCCCTTTGTCGTGCTACGACGAGGGCGAGGGTAGGGGTCTGCACTCTTCCGACGCTGAGGACCTGATTCTTACCGCCAGCATATTTCAGGGTATAGAGGCGGGTGGCGTTTATGCCTAACAGCCAGTCGCCGATGGCTCGCATCAGGCCGGCTTCGTAGAGACCCTGATAGACGTCTTGGTCCTTGAGCGTCCGGAATCCCTCGCGAATAGCCTCTTCTGTCAGGCTGTTCACCCACAGGCGCTTCACGGGACACTTTGCCGCAGCCTTCTGCATCACCCAGCGCTGGATGAGTTCACCTTCCTGGCCGGCATCACCGCAGTTGATGATTTCATCGGCATTCTGGAAAAGTCCCTCAATGGTGCGGAACTGCTTTTCCACCCCTTTGTCCTGCTTGAGTTTGATGCCGAAACGAGGTGGAATCATAGGCAACTGTCCCAGGCTCCAGTTCTTCCACATGGGCGTATAGTCGTGCGGTTCCTTCAACTCGCACAGATGACCGAAAGTCCAGGTCACCTGATAGCCATTACCCTCCAAGTAGCCATCTTTCTGAGTGTTGGCTCCGAGCACATGAGCAATCTCACGAGCCACAGATGGCTTCTCCGCAATGCAAACTATCATTTATATTTACGATTTTACGATTTACGATTTGATATTTTGTCTGCAAAATTACGAAATTATATCCAAAAATCAAAATCTAACGGCATATAATCTATTCTTATCTGCGAGACTCAGAGGATTTTTAAAGCCATTTTGCCATTTTAGACACAGAATTTCGATTACATTATTTTTAGGATATGTAAAGATATTTCCTAATATAATAATAGATGCCAAACAGCATCTGAGAGCAAAAGTTGAGCTGTCAGTCATACCGACCTCTTTTATTTAATTTATCTCTTCGGCTGAAGGGAAAATTTTCCTCCGCCGAGGAAATAAATTTGTCCAGCTGGTTGTCATTTCCAGATTGGAAATGAAGGGGTGTAACACACTTGGAGACAGCTGTATAATTGCGTCTGAATTCCGTCAGATTTGTAACGAAATTTCTTTTAGCATGGTTCGACACAATATAGCCCTAAAACAACAAAACAAGTAAAACAGTTGTTTTGCAGACACACTGCATTCACTATTTATTACTAATACTAATCAATGTTGACTATTATTATATTTATAAAATATAGTGGATTTCGAAAAAAGCATTTCTCTCTGAAAACACTTGTTTTACTTGTTTTGGTGTTTTACGAAGGTAACAGGTAACTTTGTTACCTGACATCTTGCAGCCTCGAATCCAGACACCCTCTATTTCGCGCAGAAACGGCCTTTAAATCGATTCTAACCCCTTCGGTGGATAATTGCCCACCCCAGCCCGAGAAACGCGCTTAGAACGGCCTTAAAACGCGAAATTAAAATTCAAAGAATTTTAGCATATACGTAGTACCATTTGAAATGACATGCTAAAACAACAAAACAAGTAAAACAGTTGTTTTGCAGACACACATTGCATTCGCTTTTACCTACTACCCATTACATGAGTTAATTATAATATATAATATAGAGACAGCTCGTATTACTCCGTCTCTCTCGAAAACACTTGTTTTACTTGTTTTGGTGTTTTGGGGTCTTGCCGTCTTACAAAAAAAAATTGAATTATTTTGCAGTATGCCAGATAATTCGTATCTTTGCAAGCAAATGGGCATAAAATGCGTCCTTGTGGAGCAAAAACCTCAGCGGAGGGGCCCAATTAAACTTACTGAAAAAAACTGAAGCGTACGCTTTTTATTCAAAACGTCTCTTAAGCTTGGCCGCGAAATAGACGCTACAACAGAATAATAAGTGGATGCTCACGCAATAGCGTGGGCGTTTATCTTATCTGTTGTAGTAGGCACCGGCCAAGCGCCTGAGACGTTGGATAAGTATAAACTGTCCACGTTTTTTTTATGCGCGCTTGGCTGGTGTCTGCGTTTCTGAACGAATCCCGTTCGCTTTCTTCAATATCAACCACTATGGCAAAGAAACTACAACTTGGCTATAGGGAGATAGAGCAACGGCTCAGCCTCACCCCCAACCCCTCTTCAAGGGGCGAGGGGAGTATGGAAGTCGCCTTTTGGTTGCTTCACTCCTTTGGCAAAAGCGAACGCGACATTGAACGTTACAAGGAAGGTAAAGGTGTCTTGAAGACTTTTGATGGATTGCTCATCAAAGGCCTTTTCTGCTATCAAGCTGCGCCCACAACACAACTGACGGAACGATTGGAACGGCTGAAGCACGACCAGCAGGTCATCAAGGCAGCTCCCAAAATTATTGCTGTAAGTGATGGCAAGACCCTATTAGCCTACGACCTTCGCGAGAAGGATACTTACGAGAACCTGTTGGAACGTATGCCCAGCGACTTCGCCTTCTTCTATCCCCTGATGGATGTGGAGCGTGTGCATTATGTGGAGGAAAGCCCTGCCGACATCAAAGCGGCAGAGAAACTGGCCAAGTTGCACGACGAATTGCGTGCCTACAACGAGTTCCGTAGCGACGATGATCTGCGCGACCTGAATATCTTTATCAGTCGTCTTTTGTTCTGTTTTTTCGCGGAAGATACAGGCATTTTCGAAGACAACCTCTTTACATCATCCGTTCGACGGTTCACCAAAGAAGATGGTTCTGATTTGACTGTCTACCTGAACGAGACATTCAACATCATGGATATTTCCTTCCGTCAGTCCAGCATCCCCAGTATTGTCAAGCAGTTCCCATACGTGAATGGTGGCCTCTTCTCCAAACGTATTCAGATACCCAAGATGGGTATGAAGGCCCGCAAACTCATACTTGAATGTGGTGAGCTGGATTGGAAAGACATCAATCCAGACATCTTTGGAAGTATGATTCAGGCTGTTGTGAACCCTGAGGAACGTGCTAACCAGGGAATGCACTATACCTCTGTGCCGAACATTATGAAGGTTATCAACCCATTGTTCCTCGATGAGTTAAGAGGTGAGTACAACAAGCTAAACGAACTTTACGAAAGTCGCCGCCAGATGAAGGAGATTGGCGCTTTGACCAGGAAGCAGTTCGACGATGAGATGAAAACTATCATCAAGAAGTGTCGGGCTTTGCTGGTGCGCATGAGTAAGATGAAGTTCTTCGACCCAGCTTGTGGTAGTGGCAACTTCCTCATCATTAGCTACAAGTGCCTGCGTTTCATTGAAATGGACATTCTGCGTTTGATGCAGAAGTGTACCCCACAGGGGGAATTGCTTTTGGTTGATGCTAGCGTGATTCAGTTAAGCCAGTTCTACGGCATTGAGTTGCTCGACTTCCCTCACGAAGTGGCGATGTTGTCGCTTTGGTTGGCAGAGCATCAGATGAATACAAAACTCAACGAAAACTTTGGCGTCAACACCAAAGCCCTACCTCTGAAGAATATCACTCAGATTGTTTGTGGCAACGCTTGTCGCCTCGACTGGAACGTTGTTTGTCCTCATACCCCAGAGGAAGAAGTCTTTATATTTGGTAATCCACCGTATTTGGGAACGAAATGGCAACAGGAAGAACAGAAAACAGATGTTGATATTGTAATGCCTTCAAATCCGGTAAGGAGGACTTTGGACTATATCTCTTGTTGGTTCGTACTTGGAGCAAATTATATTCAAAGAAGTAAAGCTAAATTTGCATTCGTAAGTACAAACTCAATATGTCAAGGCGAACAAGTTTTCGCTCTTTGGCCATATGTTGAAGAATTTGGAGTGCAGATAAATTTTTGTCATACTTCATTTAAATGGGAAAACAATGCGAAAAATAATGCTGGAGTTACATGTGTTATTATTGGTATGACATCCCAACCAAGTGAAGATAAATACATCTATTCCAACATAAAGACAAAGGCAAGTAATATAAATTATTATCTACTTGATGCGCCCAACATAATAGTACATCATAGAAGCAATCCTCTTTCTGAATTACCAATTATGACTAAAGGTAGTCAACCAACAGATGGAGGATTTTTGTTGATGGATAGTATGAAAAAGGCAGAAGTTGAAGATAAGTATCCATATCTTAGGCCATATATTCGTCAGTATATGGGAGCTGATGATTTAATAAATGGTAAGCAGAGATACTGTTTTTGGTTAAAAGAATGCCCTATAGATATTATAGAGACTTGTCCTGAAATTATAAAAAGACTTCAAGGCGTTAGGGTAACAAGAAATGAAAGTACGAAGGAAGCAACAAGGAAATGGGCTTCTTATCCTCATCTATTTACAGAAGACAGACAACCAGATTCTGATTATTTAATATTGCCTGTGGTTTCCTCAGAAAGACGTATTTATGTTCCAGTCGCTTATAATTCAAAGGAAATTGTTGCAAACACAAATGCTCAGATGATTCCCAATGCAAATGCTTATGTCTTTGGCATTGTTTCATCATACATCCATAATGTGTGGATGAAAGCCGTTTGTGGTAGACTTGAAATGCGATATGCTTATTCTGCAAGTATCGTTTACAACACCTTCCCATTCCCCAAAATCTCTTCTGACAAGAAGCAAGAGATAAAGGAAGCAGCCGAGAACGTATTGATAACAAGAGAAAATTATCCAGAAAAGACTTTGGCAGAACTTTATGACCCAGACAAAATGCCAGATGATTTGCGTGAGGCTCACGCCAAACTGGATGATATTGTGGAAAGCTGCTACCCAGGCTATCCCTTCGCCTCAGACGAAGCCCGTCTGGAATGCCTCTTCAAGCTCTACGAAAAAATGACAAAGAAATGAGAAATAAAGGGATGATGTCACTTGTCATCATAATGACCATAGGCGGTAAGTATGAGCACCACGATTTCAGTGTCGTGAATTTCATACACAAGACGATGCTTCTTGGTGATCCGACGGCTCCATTGTCCTCCTCGATTAGCAGAAAGTGGTTCTGGCTTGCCTGTGCCGGTACGAGGATGTTCCTTCAATTCAGCTTCCAACTTCAGGAGCTTTTGAAAAGCCTTTGGTTCTTCATCCCTCAGTTTCTTGGCATCCTCGATAGCCTGCTTCTTATACCTGATTGTATATGCCATTATCCTACACGTTCAATTAAATCCTCAAGGGTTTCATCTTCTTTTAATTCATATGAAGGACCTTTCTTGGCCTCGTCAATACGATGGAAGAACTCTTCTTTGGTAAATAGCGTAGGATCTTTCTTCTTAGCCACGAGGTTGTGCAAATACTTACCCAAACGTAATTGGGAACGAATGGGTAATTGCTGGACAAGTTGCAAAACCTGATTGTAGGTGATATCTATCGTAGCATTCATAACTATATCTTATTTATTCTGACCACAAAGGTACAACAAAAAAATGGAAAGTGAAAAGTGAAAAGTGAAAAATAATTTTATCATGGAACAAAATAGCAACAAAATCGTAGATATTCATTACCTGCAAACAGGAAAAGCAACTGCTACTGACACATTGGGAATGCGTGAAATGCAGGCTTTGGCCTATGAACATCGAAACAAGAGGTTCCTGCTTATCAAGGCTCCGCCAGCATCTGGTAAAAGTCGTGCGCTGATGTATATCGCTTTGGATAAGCTTGCTCATCAAGGTATCAAGAAAGTGGTGGTAGCTGTGCCAGAGAAGAGCATCGGACGCTCGTTCAAGAACACAGACCTGATGACGGGCGGCTTCTTTGCGAACTGGAAGGTGGCACCATACTTTAACCTGACCGACGTGAAGAATGAACAGGACAAGAAGGGACGTTTCATTGAATTCTTTTCGCATAGTGCCAAAGTGCTGGTCTGTGCCCATGCTACGCTACGTAATGCCATGAAGGAACTGCCAGACGAGACGTTCAATGATGCGCTATTGGCTATTGACGAATTCCACCATACCAGCGCAGATGCAAACTCGAACCTTGGCGATGTGGTTCGACGAGTGATGAACAACTCTTCAGGACATATTGTAGCTATGACGGGCTCTTACTTCAGGGGTGATGGTATTCCTGTACTCAGGGCAGAGGACGAAGCTAAGTTCTTCCCAATTACCTATAACTATTATCAGCAGTTGAATGGCTATAAGTATCTGAAGAACCTTGTGCTGGGCTATCACTTCTATCATGGTTCGTATCTGGACCACATTGGCGAAGTGCTCGACACCAGAAAGAAGACTATCATACACATTCCCAGCGTGAACCAAAGAGCTTCAACGGGCTTAGGCAAATATCAGGAAACGTCTGAAATCATCAAGGAGATTGGTAACATAGACCATAAGGACATCTACACAGGTATCTACTTCGTCAAGACAAAGGATGGAAGAGTGCTTAAAGTGGCTGACCTGGTAGAGGATGAGCAGAAAGAGCGTAATATGGTGCAGGACTATCTGCAGAAGATGAAGAGTCGTGACGACATGGATATTATTATTGCCCTCGGAACAGCCAAGGAAGGGTTTGACTGGCAATGGTGCGAGATGTGCCTGACTATTGGCGTTCGTGGCTCACTTACTGAGGTCATTCAAATAATAGGAAGATGTACACGCGACTGCGAAGGGAAGGAAACGGCCCGATTTGTGAATATGATAGCAATGCCTGAAGCAGAACAAGCCGAGGTGAAGGTGGCTGTGAACGATTTCCTGAAAGCTATCACTGCCTCGCTACTGATGGAGCAGGTGATGGCACCCAGTTGGAAGTTCAAGACCATAAAGGACGAGGATAAGCCAGGAGAAGACTTGGCGCATACCATCGTGGTTGAAGGTCTGAAACCCTTGTCGAGCGTAAAGACACAGACCATTGTGGAAAGTCAGTTAGATGATTTGAAAGCGGCTATCTTACAAGATGATATGGTGGTGAAAGCATTAAGCGGCTCTACCACAGCAGAAACAATCACCCAACACTTGATACCAAAGGTGATACGTGAACGTTATCCTGAACTATCAGAAGGGGAAGTAGAGGAAGTTCGTCAGCGTGTGTTGCTCGACACAATTATAAAAGGTAATGACATTGTAGATGATAAGGGCAATCCGATTTCTTCGATTCCTGACAACGATGACCAACCCAGTGAAGGGAACAGAATGATTAAGATTGCCAATAGGTTTATCAATATAGACAAGCTAAGCATCAACCTGATAGATACTATCAATCCATTCCAAAGAGCTTACGAAGTGATTTCCAAATCTGTGGATGCCAAGACCTTGAAGATTATTCAGGATACCATTGCAGAACAGAAATATGATATGACGCTGGAGCAAGCAATTACGCTCTTTAAGGGACCGTTGAAAGAATATGTGGCGGCACATAATGGGAAGGTGCCGTCTGTGGATGACCCCGACCCAAAGGTAAGAGAACTGGGAATCGCCTTGCAGAAAATCAAGAATGAGAAAATCCGCCACATGATGGGTTTAAATTACGAAGAGAAATAAATTGTAAATTGTAAATTCTCAAATTGTAAATGGTATGGTAGAATGGCCAAAGGAATTGTTAGAGTTATTTGACGACCCTCTGTTGGATGGTGTTCGTCCCAAAGTGGCAGCTCCCACGCCCAATGACAGAATGCAACAGAAGCTGGCAGAGGTGAACGAGTGGATTGCCAAGAATGGAAGGGAACCAAGAAAGGATGGTGACCTGAAAGAGAAAATGATGTATGCAGCCATGATAGCATTAAGAAACAAATTGTAAATCGTCAAATAGTAAATGGATAAGATGAATATAGATAAGGAACTGGAAGCTATCTTTGACGACCCTCTGCTGAAGATGAGTGAAGAGGAGGAAAGACTATTTGATATTCCTCAGGATATGCGAAAGGTAATAGCCAAAAAGAAACCTGACTATGTGGCTCAGCGTAAGTTGTGTGAGAACTTTGAAGCATACAAGCCCCTTTTTGACAAGGTTCATCAGGAACTGAAAGAAGGTAAATGCTCGCTGATAAAAATCAACAAGACAGCAACACTTGCTGTTGGCAGATATTATTATGTGAGTGGACAGATGCTTCTGCTGGAGAAAATAGGCGAACTAAAGCAAAGTAGCAATTTTCTGCCTGATGCCAGAACACGTTGTATCTATGAGGATGGGACCGAATCGGATATCCTGTTGCAAACGCTGCGTAAGAATGTGGTGGGCGACGGCTATGCTATTTCAGAGCTTCAAGAAGAAACAGATAGCCAGTTCTTTAACAATTCGGATATTGTTTCAGATGATAAAGTGACAGGCTACATTTATGTACTTTCTTCTCTGTCTGACAACCCAGACATCAAGACAGAAAAGAATCTGTATAAAATTGGTTTTACCACGGATAATGTGGAAGGCCGTATCGCTAACGCAGAAAAGGAGCCCACATACTTGATGGCACCAGTAAAGATAGTGGCTTCCTATAAGGTGGTGAATATGAATTCACAGAAGTTTGAAGACTTGGTTCATCAGTTGTTGAAGCCTGTGCAGTTCCAGGTTTCTGTATTTGATGAAAAAGGCATAGAACACGAACCACAGGAATGGTTTGTTGTCCCTCTACCGGTTGTAGATGTTATTATCCAGAAGATTATGGATGGTAGCATTGTGGGTTATACGTATAATCCTCAGATGGAATGTCTGGAGAAACGTGTTGTTAAGACTAAATCAACATTCGATATTTCTGGCTTAAAGGTGTTGTCATTAAACATCAAGAAGATTTATTTTGATGAGATTATGAGGGGCGAAAAGAAAATAGAGTATAGGGAACTGAAACAGTCAACACTCAATAAGTACACCTATTTGGATGAGTCTGATGGCAAGCGCTATCTGCGTCGTTACGATGCCCTTCGCCTTTTTGTGGGTTATAATAAAGATAGGGAAAGTGCTTTAGTACAAGTGACAGACATAACTTACCACGAAGGTATTGTAGAATATCACTTGGGCTTGATATTGGAAAAATAATATGAGAAAAGTTTAGAGGTACAGAAAATAGTTCGTACCTTTGCATGGAAATCAGCCCTGAATATGCTATTCAACTCTATAGATTATTTTTTCTTTTTGACCTTTGTCTTTTTTGTTTATTGGGCGACAAGGAATCTAAAGGTCCAGAACTTGTTTATCGTTGGTGCAAGCTATTTTTTCTATGCCTGCTGGGATTGGCGTTTCCTTTCGCTGATACTGGTGACGACCCTATGCAGTTGGGAATCTGGGCTTTTAATGGAGCGATTCGGCAAGAATAAACGTGCCTGTCGTATGATAATGACATGCAATGTCGTACTAAACCTAATCATACTGGGGTTCTTCAAATACTTTAACTTCTTTGCCGACAGCTTCTCTGCGCTGCTTGCATCTGTTGGCATAAATGCCGACTTCCCTACGCTGAACATCATATTGCCTGTTGGTATCAGTTTTTACACCTTTCAGGCTATCGGTTATAGCATTGATGTTTTCTGCCGCCGTTTGAATCCTTGTCGCGACTTGGTCTGCTTTGCCTCTTTTATATGCTTTTTCCCACAGTTGGTGGCAGGTCCTATTGAGCCAGCATCGCATCTGCTTCCACAATTCCAGCAGCCACGAAGGTTTCGCTACGAAGAAGCTGTTAAAGGCTCTCGCATGATACTATGGGGCCTCTTCAAGAAAATGATAGTAGCTGACAACTGTGCCCCTACCGTAGATATGGTATGGAATGACTACACGCATTTTTCACCCGTAATGCTGGCTGTGGCATCATTACTTTTCACCATCCAGATTTATTGCGATTTCTCTGGTTACTCGGACATTGCCATTGGTTCGGCCAAGTTGTTCGGCATTGACCTTATAAACAATTTCAAGATGCCGTACTTCTCCACCAGCATCCCTGAGTTCTGGCGGCGTTGGCACATCTCCCTGATGAACTGGTTCCGTACCTATATTTATATTCCCCTCGGCGGCAGTCGTAGAGGCAAAGCAATTACCATACGCAATGTGTTCGTTGTCTTCTTGCTTAGTGGACTTTGGCATGGAGCTAATTATACTTTTATAGTTTGGGGCTTATATCACGCCCTGCTTTCGATGGTATATGTTCTATTTGACATTAAGACCAAAAATACGACAGATATGTCAATGTTTTTCATGCGACATATACCGTCTATATTATTAACATTTCTCCTGGTCAACATTGGATGGATAATCTTTCGAGCGCCCGATTTACAGAGCGCAATCGGTTACCTGTCCAATATGCTGACACAGGAACTAACCTTTGCTGATTTCTCTGGTATAACAGCAATTCTTACATCAATCATCTGTCTGGCTGTCGAATGGGTTCAGCGCAACCATGAATACACGTTGGACTTTGGCAATTCAAGGTTGTTTGCCTCTCCATGTGTGAGAGCCATTGTTTATTACACCATTCTTATTGCCCTGTTTGAATTGTCCGCCAGACAAGAATCTTTTATCTATTTCCAATTCTAATAGTTGCAGTCAATGTACAATAAAGAAATATACCGTTTCCTGAGAAAACTTCTCATCCTATCATTACCCCTGGGTTTCGTCATTGTCTGCTACTTGCTGATGGACCCATTCAAGGTAATATGGCACTATGATAGCTATTATGAAAATCATATCGCCCATGTGGGAATGAATATGGACTATGTCAGTACCGAGAACTTCATAAACAAGAATCCCGCCCAGAACTACAATGCCTTCATTTTTGGTAACTCACGCTCACAATACTGGCAGACGGAAGACTGGCAACGACACATTGGCAATGATGCCCGCTGCTACCACTATTATGGCAACGGAGAAACGCTTTTCGGCATGATGAAAAACATCAAGTTCGTTCATAGCTGTGGCAACAGTATTGACTACGCGATATTTGTTGTAGATGCGACCCTGCTCAGCCAGACAGAAGCGAAACACGGACATTTGTTTTGCACTCCTCCCAAGGTTGTCCATTATCGGAACTTCATTAATTTCCACGCAACAAATTTCTTTGCCTTTCTACATCCCATCTTTGTCTTATCCTACACAGATTTCAGGCTGAATAAGACGCTAAGACCTTATATGCTGGAAAGATACCTGTTCGAACAGCCTGTTGTTTATAATGCAGACACGAACGAGGTTGTTGATTCCTTGTTCAACAAAGCTATCGCAGACGGCACCTTTTATACGGAAAAAAGAATGCTTCGATTTCAAAATATGCAACAACCTGACAGCATATCTTCCCCTGTTCTTCATGATAAGAACATAGAAATGCTACACGAAATAGCTCACATATTGTCCATGCATCACACTCGGTATAAGGTGGTTATCAGCCCCCTATACGACCAAATTAAGTTCAACCCTGAAGATTTGCAGACGCTTCAGAATATCTTCGGACAGGACAACGTCTATGACTTCTCTGGCAAGAGTGATATTACATCCGATTACCACAATTATTACGAAGAAAGCCACTACCGACCAGAAGTGGCACGAAAGCTAATGGAGGAAATCAAATGGTAAGATTCTTCATTTTTCATTCTTTCATTTTTTTATTTTTTCATTTTTTCTTTGTACTTTTGCACTCACTATGACGCCACTTATATCTTTCATCATCACCTATCACAACGAGCCGGAGGCTTGGGTGCAGGCTTGTATCGAGAGTATTCAGGCTCTCCCACTTGCTGAGGACGAGAGGGAGATTATCGTGGTGGATGATGGAAAGACCCTCAATTATCAATTATCAATTGTCAATTATCAATTGATTCAACAGGATCAGTCTGGGCTTTCTGTGGCTCGCAACACGGGTATCAGCGAGGCCCAGGGGCGATACATTCAGTTCGTGGATGCTGATGACTGCCTCGTCCCCTCAGCATACGAAATTGTTCTGGAACAGGTGCGAAAGGATGCAGCTGACATCATGTTGTTCAGGATGACAACTGGAGTTGATAAGTTTTTAAGTTCATTAGTTTATAAGTTCTTAAGTTCATTATTTTTTAAGTTATATTGTATATTTACAAACTCACAAACTCACAATCTCATAAACTCGCAATCTTTTCTCCTTAACCGCAATCTTCGGGCGGGTGCCTGTGCATACGTTTTTCGTCGAGACATCCTGGGCGACTTGCGCTTCTATCCCAACCTTCTGCACGAAGACGAGCTGTTTACGCCGCTGTTGTTCCTGAGGGCAGGGAACGTCTGCGAACTGGATGTCAAAGCCTACTTCTACCGGCAGCACGAAGGTACTATTACCCACTCGGACACCGCCCGGAAAATACAAAAGAGACTGAACGATATTCACTTTATCCTTAAACAATTACAATCATTGGAAGAACCGTTGCTTGAACGGCGTATAAGACAACTGACGGTGGATTTCCTTCAGAAAACCTGGACGCTGACTCACAGCCTACGGGAGTTGCGCAAACGCAGTCGCGAACTTCGTGCCGAGGGTTTCATGCCTTTGCCTCTACGATGGTATTCGTTGCGCTACCTTATCATTGCTTCATTAGCGAAAGCATTATAAAAGGTAAAAAGGTGAAAATGTAAAAAAAATTAAAAAGTTTATGAGTTTATGAGTTAATGAGTTTGCCAAGTCATTTTTTTTTTGTACATTTGCGGCACGTAATATATATTCTCCATGCAACATATACGCAATTTCTGCATCATCGCTCATATAGACCACGGGAAAAGCACCTTGGCAGACCGTCTGCTGGAATACACCAAGACGATTGCTGTGACGAAGGGGCAAATGCTCGACGACATGGATCTGGAGCAGGAACGTGGTATCACCATCAAGAGTCACGCCATCCAGATGGAGTACGACTACCAGGGTGACAACGGACAAATTGAAAAAGGCAAATACATCCTCAACCTTATCGATACTCCGGGACATGTGGACTTCAGCTACGAAGTGAGCCGAAGCATTGCAGCCTGCGAAGGGGCGCTGCTGGTTGTGGATGCCACCCAAGGCGTTCAGGCTCAGACCATCAGCAACCTCTATATGGCCATCGACCACGACCTGGAAATCATACCCGTCATCAACAAGTGCGATATGCCCAACGCTATGCCAGAAGAGGTGGAGGACGAGATTGTTGACCTCATCGGCTGCAAACGCGAGGAAATCATTCGTGCCAGCGGCAAGACGGGTATGGGCGTAGAGGACATCCTGAGGGCTGTTGTGGAGCGCATCCCCTGTCCGAAGGGTGACGAAAAGGCTCCACTCCAGGCACTCATCTTCGACTCCGTCTTCAACAGCTTCCGAGGCATCATCGCTTACTTCAAGATTGTGAACGGTACGATGAGGAGCGGCGACCAGGTGCAGTTCATCAATACCGGCAAGGAATACAAAGCCGACGAAATCGGTGTGCTGAAGATGGACATGGTGCCCAAACAGGTGCTGCATTGTGGCGACGTGGGCTACATCGTCTCGGGCATCAAGACTGCTACGGAGGTCAAGGTGGGCGATACGATAACAACAGTGGAAAATCCTTGCAAGGAAGCCATTTCGGGCTTCGAGGAGGTGAAGCCGATGGTCTTTGCAGGCGTCTATCCCATTGAGACGGAGGACTTCGAGAACCTGCGTGCCTCGCTCGAGAAGCTGCAACTCAACGATGCCTCCCTCACCTTCCAGCCGGAGAGCTCCGTTGCCCTCGGCTTCGGGTTCCGCTGCGGATTCCTCGGCCTGCTGCACATGGAAATCATTCAGGAACGCCTCGACCGTGAGTTCGACATGGACGTCATTACCACCGTCCCCAACGTTTCCTACCTTGTCTATGACAAGCAGGGAAACATGCAGGAGGTGCACAACCCGAGCGGTATGCCCGACCAGACTCTCATCGACCACATAGAGGAGCCCTACATACATGCCTCCGTCATTACGACGGCAAACTTCATCGGTCCCATCATGACGCTCTGTCTCGGCAAGCGGGGCGAGCTCCTCAAACAGGAATACATCAGCGGTAACCGCGTGGAGCTGCAATACGCAATGCCTCTGGGTGAAATCGTCATTGACTTCTACGACAAGCTCAAGAGCATCTCGAAGGGCTATGCCTCCTTCGACTATCATCAGGACGGCTATCGCCCCAGCAAGCTGGTCAAGATGGATATCCTGCTCAACGGCGAACCCGTCGATGCGCTCTCCACGCTGACTCATTTCGACAATGCTGAGACCTTCGGCAGAAGGATGTGCGAGAAGCTGAAGGAACTGTTGCCGAGACAGCAGTTCGACATAGCCATCCAGGCAGCCATCGGAGCGAAGATTATCGCCCGCGAGACGGTCAAGCAAGTGCGAAAGGACGTCCTTGCCAAGTGCTACGGAGGTGATGTGAGCCGCAAACGCAAACTCTTGGAAAAGCAGAAACGAGGTAAGAAGCGCATGAAGCAGATAGGTAATGTACAGGTACCGCAGAAAGCATTCCTCGCTGTGCTGAAGTTGGATTAAGGACCTTACACAAAAGTTGAAAAGGTGAAAAAAAATGTGAAAAAGTTAAAAAGTTAAAAGATGAATAGTTGTCGCGATATTGCACGGGAAATCACTCGTATCTACTGCCCCATGAGTTTCTCCGGAATCGAGATATTGGGCAGCATCCTAATTCCTATGAAGTTTCAGAAAGGCGATACCATTCTGGAGGAAGGAAAGGTGTGCCGCGACCTCTATTTCGTGGAGAAGGGAATGGTGCGGCAGTACTACTACAAGAACAAGAAGGATGTCACCGAACACTTCTCGTTCGAGGGACGAATCGTCTTCTGCATCGAGAGTTTCCTCAAGCAGGAGCCCAGCCGCCTCATCGTCGAGGCACTCGAGAACACGACGCTCTATGCCATTCCATACGATAAGCTCCACAACCTGATGGAACGCAATCAGGAGATTGAAATGCTCTACCGCAAGATTCTGGAGCACGTTGCCATCAGCAGTCAGGAACACGCTGACAGCCAGCGCTTCGAAAATGCCGCAGAGCGCTACGACCGCCTCCTGCGCGAGAAACCGGAAATCATCCTGCGGGCTCCGATGGTACATATCGCCAGCTTCCTGCAGATGACACCAGAGACGCTTAGCCGCGTTCGCGGAGCTTCAATAGGAACACACACAAACACAAAATAAATCAATACCCTATGCAAAAACAAGAAACCATTCAAGTGAAGGACAAGACATTCGCCATCTCCATTCCGGAATTGGAACTAAAGCAGCAGATAAAGCGTGTTGCCGACGAGATTACCCGCGACTATGCAGGACGTCAGCCCGTCTTTCTCGCAGTCCTCAATGGCTCCTTCATTTTTGCTGCAGACCTCCTCAGGGAGATTGATTTGCCCTGCGAGATTTCTTTCGTCAAGCTTGCATCCTATCAAGGCACGAACTCGACTGGCAGCATTCGCGAAGTAATCGGACTGAACATCGACATCACCGACCGCCCCGTCATCATCGTAGAGGATATTGTCGATACGGGTCTCACAATGGCTCACATGCTCGATACGCTGAAAGGGCACAATCCCGCGAGCATCGACATCTGCACGCTTCTGCTTAAGCCGACAAAGCTGCAGGTCAAGCTCGATATCCGCTACTGCTGCAAGGAGATTCCCGATGACTTCGTCGTTGGCTTTGGCTTGGACTATGATGGCTTTGGACGTAACACAAAGGATATATATACTATAATTCAAAATCAGTAAATTCAAAATTCAAAACACAATATAATGAAGAATATTATTATCTTTGGTGCCCCAGGTTCGGGCAAAGGCACCTACAGCGATGCGATTGTAGAACGTTACGGCATGGGTCACATCAGTACCGGTGACGTGCTGCGTGCAGAAATCAAGAACGGTACAGAACTGGGTAAAATTGCCCAGGGATATATCTCCAACGGCCAGCTCATCCCAGACGAGCTCATGATTGACATTCTGGCCAAGACCTACGACGCTCAGCCTGCCGGCAAGGGTGTCATCTTCGACGGCTTCCCTCGTACCATCGCACAGGCCGAGGCCCTGAAGAAGATGCTTGCAGAACGCGGCCACGAGTTGGGAATCATGATTGAACTGGTGGTAGAAGAGGACATCCTCATGTTCCGTCTGTTGCGTCGCGCCAAGGAACAGGGTCGTGCCGACGACAACGAAGAGACTATCAAGAAGCGCTTCGAGGTTTACCAAAAGCAGACCGCTCCCCTGATTGAGTGGTTCGAGCGCGAAGGCATCCGCAACACCTTCTACTGGTCCAACACCCCCACAAAAGAAGGTATGATTGCCTCTATCTTCGAGTTACTGGATAAAGTGGAAGGATGAGCGAAAGCAACTTCGTAGATTACGTCAAGATTTGCTGCCGCTCGGGCAAGGGCGGTCGCGGCTCTATGCACATGCATCGCGCCAAGTATGTCCCCAATGGCGGGCCGGACGGCGGCGACGGAGGCAGAGGCGGACACGTCTATCTGCGAGGCAACCACAACTACTGGACGCTTCTGCATCTTCGCTACGAACGGCACGTTTTTGCCGGGCACGGAGGCAACGGAGGACCAAGCGGCAGTACAGGTGCCGACGGTGAGGACCGCTACATCGACGTCCCATGCGGTACCGTCGTATATGATGCTGAGACAGGTGAATATCTTTGCGACGTAACCGACGACGGACAGATAGTGATGCTCCTCAAGGGCGGTCGTGGCGGTATGGGCAACAAGCACTTCGCCACCGCCACCAATCAGGCTCCGCGTTATGCCCAACCTGGCGAACCGATGATGGAACGCACCGTCATACTCGAACTCAAACTCCTGGCCGATGTGGGACTCGTAGGCTTCCCTAATGCAGGGAAGAGCACCTTGCTAAGTGCCCTCTCCAGTGCGAGACCGAAGATTGCCGGCTATCCCTTCACGACGATGGAGCCATCGCTCGGCATCGTGCCATACAGAGGCGGTCAGTCGTTTGTGATGGCCGATATTCCAGGTATCATAGAGGGTGCTTCCGAAGGCCGTGGACTTGGGCTCCGTTTCCTGCGTCATATAGAGCGTAACTCCCTGTTGCTCTTCATGGTACCTGGCGATACCGACGACATACGGCATGAGTACGAGGTCCTGCTTGGCGAACTGCGCAACTTCAATCCTGAGATGCTCGACAAGCAGCGCGTCCTCGCCATCACCAAGACTGACCTCCTGGACGACGAACTGCAGCAAATGCTCTCCGAAGACCTGCCCGAGGACTTGCCGCACGTCTTCATCAGCGCTGTGACGGGAAACGGACTCGACAGGCTCAAGGACCTCCTTTGGACGACCATGAACAGCGAAAGCAACAAGATTGCCGCCATCACTCAACAGGAACGAATCGTTCACCGTAACAAGGATATCTCTACCTTCCAACAGGAGATGCTCGACGAAGGCGAGGACGAAGAAATAGAAATCCTCGATGCTGATGCCATTGAGGATGTGGACGAGTTGGAGGACTTTGTATATGAAGACGATGAATAACCTCATCATCTACCATACTCCCGACTGGCTCACGGCCTTCACGACCGGCAGGGACAGTGGGGTAGAGGCGTTGGGACTTCGCCTCAAGGACCTCGCTTTGCCGCGACAGGTACACTCCGACAATATCTGCTGGATGAGGGAGCCTGGCCGACCCGAACAGACCGATGCCGTCATCACCGACCAGCCCGGGCTCTGCGTCTGTGTCAAGACAGCCGATTGCATTCCCATTCTATTATACGATACGAGGAAGCGCATCGTGGCCGCCGTTCATGCCGGTTGGCGAGGAACAGTAGCCCGAATAGTGCAGAAGACCGTCAGACAGATGCAGCCTCAAAGTCCCGGCGACTTGCACGCCATCATCGGACCGGGTATCTCGATTGACTGGTTCGAAGTAGGTGACGAAGTCTATGAGGCATTCCAGGCAGAAGGGTTCCCGATGGAACGCATCTCAAAGAGGGTGGGGACTTGGCACATCGACCTTTGGGACGCCAACCGATGGCTCCTCGAGCAGGAAGGCATTACAGACATCTTCATCGAAGGAATATGCACCCGTTCGTCAATGGATTTCTATAGCGCCCGTCGCGAGACCATAAACACCGGACGCAACTACAATGGAATCTTTATAAAAGATTAAAAGTTAAAAATTAAAATATAAAGAAATGAAACGACTGCAATTATTATTACTCATCTTCACGTTTTTACATTTTAACTTTTTAACTTATTCGTTTGTATATGCTCAGGACGACCTTCCCGACATCGACGAGTGGCAGGTGATGAAGGTTGCAGCGGCGAAGGACCCCTTCGCTCACGGCGACCAGTTCACCATCAACTTCGCCAACTATACCATAGAAGAATGGTGCTATCCGCTTCCTGGAGGCAAGGTCATTAGTCCATTCGGAGGAGACCGCCATCATGGAGGTACAGACATCAAGACTTTTGCGGGTGACACCACCCGCGCCGCTTTTCCAGGCGAAGTGATTCTCTCCGGACCTCACTACGGCTACGGGTATTGCGTCATCCTGAGGCACGCCAATGGACTTGAGACGCTCTACAGCCACCATTCCCGCAACCTCGTCAAGGTAGGGCAGTGGCTGCACGCGGGCGACCCCATCGGCATAGAAGGACGCACAGGCCGTGCCACGACCGACCATCTGCATTTTGAAGTCCGAGTCAAGGGCAAGGCTTTCGACTCCGAGCGCATCTACGACCATCCCAACAGGGCCCTTCGCCGCCAGATCTTCGTCGTCACAAAACAGAAGAACGGCACCCTGAAATTCTCCGCCCATGAAGTAGAGTAGAACTCATGAACTTATAAACTTATATACTCAAAAACTAATTAACTTATAAATCATAAACTTATACCATGCTTGTTACACTGAGTGAAATACTGAAAGACGCCAATGAGCGACATTATGCCGTTGGTGCATTCAACTGTCTTAGTTTAGAGAACGTGATGGGCGCCATCGAGGCTGCCGAGGAACTGCGTTCTCCGATTATCCTACAACTGGCTGAGGTACAGTTCCCTGAAGCTCCGATGGAGCTGATGGCTCCGCTCTATCTCGAAGCCGCCAAGCGGTCGTCCGTCCCCGTCTGCGTACACCTGGACCACGGCCAGAGCCTTGAGACCTGCGTCCGGGCCATACGGTTGGGCTTCACCTCCGTGATGTTCGACGGCGCGGCTCTTCCCTTCGAGGAGAACGTGGCAGCGAGCCGTGAGGTGACCCGTATCGCCAAAGCAGCCGGCGTGGATGTGGAGGCAGAGCTAGGCAAGGTGGGTGACTCTGGCGTAGATACCGCTGATGTCTTCACGGATGTGGAGGAGTCGGTACGCTTCGTCGGAGAGACGGGCATCGATGCCCTGGCAGTTGCCATCGGTAACCTGCACGGACACTATGTCCACACTCCGCAACTGAACATCCAGCGTCTTATTGAGATACATGAGGCGAACCGTCTGCCCTTAGTGCTGCACGGTGGCAGCGGCACCAGCGTGGAGGACTTCAAGGCATGCATCCACAACGGCATCTGCAAGATTAATGTTGCTACAGCCATCCAGCGCGGCATCATGATGCGCATTAACAAACGTCTGGCACAGAAACCCGACGAGGGATACATTCCTCTGAAACAGTTGATGATTGATGCCTCGCGGGAAGTGGTAAGCGAGCACATCCGACTCTTCGAAAGCGACGGGAGACTATAGGCGGGCCGCAAAACGTAATAACGTCGAAATAACGTAATGACGAAATGTCGAAATAATAAACTGAAATCATGGCATTCAGATATTCTTCTCTGATATTAGGCATCTGCTTGACGATGCTTGCTTGTGGAGGTGACTCCAAGAAATCCCTGACCGATTATGCCGACCCGACTATTGGCGGCGTGAGCGTCCTGCTTGAGACAACCCGTCAGACCATACACCTGCCCAACGAGATGTTGCGCTTCGTTCCCCTGCGGAGCAGCATGCTGGACGACTGGATAGAGGATTTTGCCTTGCAGATGCCTAACCACCGTCGGCACTGGGTGTTCGGCTTTATGCCCTTCTGTACACCAGACCCTGAAAGTGTATGGACGGATCCTGGCATTTGCGACAACGAAGAGACGCATCCCCACTACTACCGCGCCCAACTGGACGGCGTGACCTTCGAGTTCGCCCCTGCAAAGAAGAGCGGCATCATCCGTATGACCTTCGACGGCGAGGGTCAGCACCTAATGCGCTTCCGCAACCGTACACTCTTCGGCTCCTACGACCATGAGAGCAAACGCATTGTGACCGGCACTGCCGAGTTCGGTCAGCCTGAGACGAAGGAGAACATGACGGCGTATCTCTTTGCCGAGTTTGACTGCGACATGCTCGACCTCAATCTTTCAGATGATGACAAGAACATGATGCTGATAGCAGACGACGGCGGTGCGAATGTGGTGACAATGCGTTACGGCATCTCGTACATTGACAAGGAACAGGCACGTGCCAACATGGAGCGCGAGATTCCGCAGTCCGACTTCGACCGTGTCAGGAAAGATGCCAAGAACACGTGGGAGAAGCGACTGGGACAGATAGAGGTGAGCGGCGGTACGGAAGCACATAAGCGTACCTTCTATACAGCACTCTATCGTTGTTCGGAACGCATGGTTGACATCAACGAGTACGGACGTTTCTTCAGTGCATGGGACCGCAAGGTACACGAGTCGGAGGAGCCTTTCTTCGTGGATAACTGGGTGTGGGACACCCACATCGCTCTGGAGCCTCTGCATACCATCCTGAACCCCGATATGGAGTTGCAGAAGATAAACTCCTTCATCGAGATGTACAAGGAGAGCGGCATCATGCCACGCTTTGCACTGACATCGGGAGAATGGGCTGCTATGACGGGCAACTTCGCGGCTGTCTGGATGATGGACGCATGGGCTAAGGGTTTACGCTTCGACTTGGAGACAGCCTACGAAGGCTTCCGCAAGAATTCGCTGGAACGTACCATGTTGCCTTGGCGCACAGGACCTGCCACTCCGCTCGATACCTTCTACAATGCCCACGGCTACTATCCCGCTCTCCGGCCAGGAGAAACAGAGACAATACCCGAGGTGGATACCAACTGGGAGCGCCGTCAATGCGTTTCGCTGACAACCGTCAACAGCTATTCCGACTGGTGCATTGCACAAATGGCTAAGATTCTGGGCAAGACCGAGGACGAGCAACTGTTCACGGAACGCTCGAAGTTCTACCGTAACGTCTTCCGCCAAGACCGCCAGATGATGTGGCCCAAGGACGACAAGGGCGAATGGGTGGAACCCTTCAACCCAATGCACGACGGACGGGCCTACTTCACAGAGAACAACGCCTACATCTTCAACTGGGACGTGAAGCACGACCTGGAGGGACTGTTTACACTGATGGGCGGACACGAGAAGGCCGAAGCCAAGCTGGACGAGCTCTTCCATATGGGCGTAGGCACAGCTAAGTTCCGCTTCTATAACGTCCTGCCCGATGCCACCGGACTCATGGGCATGTTCCAGATGGGCAACGAACCCAGCTTCCATATACCTTATTTATATGACTATGTTGGTGTGCCCTGGAAGACTCAGAAGTACATCCACAGCCTTATCGATACTTACTTCATCGACTCCTACCTGGGTATGCCGGGTGATGAGGACGGAGGCGGTATGTCAGCATTCGTGGTGTTCTCCATGATGGGATTTTTCCCCGTTACACCTGGTACTACGACATACGCAATAGGTAGCCCCTTCTTCGAGAAGACCACACTCCATCTGCCAGACGGCAAGTCATTCACCATCAAGGCAAAGGACCTCACAGAAGAGAACAAGTTCATCCAAAGTGCACGGCTGAACGGCAAACCTCTGACAGAGCCTTTCCTCACCCACGAACAACTGACAGCAGGAGGAACCCTGGAACTGCAGATGGGGTGCAAGCCGTTAAAAGGGAAAAAGGAAAAGTGAAAAGGGAATAACTTGCTACCACCTAAAAGAGTCGTCATAACATAATAACCAATTATAGAAAATCAAATCATCATGAAACGTAGCGAGATTAATCAGATTCTCCGCGAGGCCAAGGAGTTCCTGGCATCAAGGCAGTTTGTATTGCCCGAATGGGCAGAGTGGAGTCTTTCCGACTGGAAAGCTAACCGAGACAAAGTAGATTACATCGTAGAGCGTATGCTTGGCTGGGACATCACAGACTTCGGGTCGGGCGACTTCCAGCGCTGCGGTCTCTTCCTGTTCACCATCCGCAACGGCAAGTACGGCGTCGATAAGAAACCCTATGCCGAGAAGATTATGATTGTAGAGGAGAACCAGGAGACACCCATGCACTTCCACTGGTCCAAGATGGAGGATATCATCAACCGTGGTGGCGGCAATCTGGTCATAGAACTTTATAATGCCGACAAGGACGAACAGTTCGCAGATACGCCCGTACACTATCGTATCGACGGCATAGAGCATGTGATGGAGCCCGGTGGAAAACTGATCCTGCACCCGGGACAGAGCATCTGCATGGAGCAGTACCTCTATCACCGCTTCTACGGCGAACCCGGCAAGGGTAAGGTCATGGTAGGAGAGGTAAGCCAGTGCAACGATGATAACACAGACAACCGCTTCTACAATCCCGTAGGCCGCTTCCCGGATATCGAAGAAGACGAAGCGCCACTACACCTCCTCTGCTCCGATTATCCAAAGTTTCTTTAAAAGGACAACTCTATGAAAGTTCGAATTAGCGGTGTAGGCTGCTGCCTCATGGACCGCATCTACGATAAGGTGAATTTTCAGTCGGATTGTTTCCGTCAGTACCTAAGCAAGAAGGCAGGTGATGGTGGATTGGAACCAGGGAAACTCACATTCGAAGAGGAACTGGAGCAGTTCTCCGGGGATAGCTTTGTAACGAAAATCCTTCCTCAACTCACAGAGGGACGCAAAGCGGACAAGGAGAATATAGGCGGTCCCTGCATCGTGGCTCTCATCAACGCCGCTCAACTTGCCTGTAGGGAGAGCATAGTCAGCTTCTATGGCTGCAGAGGTGACGATGGAGTAGGGGATGATTTGTTACAGAGACTACAGCAAACAAACCTCGACCTGAGCCAATTCCGCATCCAGAAGGATAGTGAGACAGCCTCTACAAGTGTTCTCTCTGACCCTGATTATGACAACGGACACGGCGAGCGCACCTTCGTGAACACCATCGGTGCCTCCTGGCACTATCTGCCCGGAGAAGTGGATGACAGTTTCTACGACTCTGACATCTGCGTCTTTGGTGGAACGGCCCTCGTACCCCGAATCCATCAGGGACTGAGCACAATGCTCAAAAGTGCCAAGCAGCATGGCAGCATCACCATTGTCAACACCGTCTATGATTTCCTCAACGAGAAGGAGAATCCGGAGCAGCGCTGGCCTATGGGTGACAGTGACAAAAGCTATCGATACATTGATTTGCTCATCGTCGATCATGAGGAAGCACTTCGTCTGAGTGGCCAGGCAGAGATATCATCTGCCATTGCTTTCTTCCGCGAGAAGGGAACCGGAGCCGTACTCGTTACCAACGGAGCCAAGAACGTTAGTCTTTGGTCCGACAGCCCCCTGTTTGGCATAGTGGAGGAGCAGACGATGCCAGTATCCGCAGCAGTAGGAGAGGCCCTGAAGCAAGGCAAAAAGGGTGACAGCACCGGTTGCGGCGACAACTTCGCCGGAGGTGTCATCGGCTCCCTTGCAAGACAGATAGCCAATACGCAAGCAAAAGATGATTGTCAATTCTCAATTGTCAATTGTCAATTAAATATAAAGGAGGCTTGCCGTTGGGGCATCGTCTCAGGTGGATTTGCTTGTTTCTACTACGGCGGCACATACCTCGAACAGACTGAAGGCGAGAAACTGTCTCACCTGCAAGGGCTCTACGACCAGTATCTCAAGCAAGTGTAGTAATCTCGTTCCCAAGTTTTTACATAGTGCGTAGTAAAAAGTATCCCAGCGCGTAGCAGTAAAATTTTCATAGCGCTCTCATACCCTTGAAGTATGAGCATCCTATGAGGATCCTATGAGAGTACTATGAGGACCCTTTGAGGATCTTATGAGCAGGGTATGCGAGGCCTATGTGAGGCCTGTGGGAGGATTCTGTGAGGCTTTCTTCTGGATTTTCTCCGTGAGGCGTTCTACGTCCTTGCGGAGTTTTTGGTAGGGGGTGCTTTGCTTGAAGGCTGTGCTTTTGCGCAGCATGAGGTCGATGGGGGACTGGCTATGACGGTAGCCAGACAACTCGTTCTGCTTCTGCTGTCCGTGTAGAGCCAATTGTGATATCTCTTTCTCCCGTTCCCTACGGAGTATGTTGCAAACAGGGGTAAGCAGGGGCAGCACGACACCCTCCATGAGGGCGTGCCCTTGGATATAGAGATATGTTTCCGAGGGACGGATGTCGAGCTCTTCCTGTAGGCTCTTTCGCAGTTTCAAGTAGGTATCCTTGGCCTTTGGAAATTTGCGCTGCAACCAGCCTATTTGCTTGTTGACACGTTCTCGCAGGCGTTCGAGGACGTTTTCGGGATGCCATGGATTGATGTCGTGGAAAGTGACTGTCTGTGCAAAGTCCGTGATGCTGTAAATGCTTGCCTGTCCGTACCGGTGCGCCCAGATGCTCCATACGAAGAGCGGCCAGATGGTAAGACTGTACTGCTCCATGAAGGCCTCGAAGGAAATGATGGTACGGTCGTTGAGGGTGCTCATGACGCAAGCGGTGTGTAGGGCAGGGGCATAGCACTGGTAGTTCTCGATGGCATAGGCGTAGGTGTGTAGAATGAAAGGGGAGGAGAGGAGCGTGCGGCTCACAGCAGTGGCACCCTGCACGAGATAGTCGTAGTCTGCATCCACGCAGGCAATCATGTATTCGCCCAAAGAGAGTCCCAGACGATTCATGAGTGCAGCCTTCTTGCCTTTGCTGAGCGTGCGGCGCGAGGGCAGCATCACCTCGAACTTGAGTTGGTCGGTCTCGAAGTCCTGCAGGACGGAACGCCAGAAGAAGACGTCGTCGTAGCTCTCCACGTATGCCACAATCTTTCGTGCAGCGCTCTTCGGACGTAGTCGCGAAGCGAGCTCTACATACGTGGAGTTGAGATGTTCCTGCAGCCGCTTTGCCATATAAAAAGGTGAGTCGTTTAAAAGGTGTTTTAATTTTTTAATTTTTCAATTGTTTAATTCTTAATTTCTATGTCTTCGACATCTGTGACACGGTCGCTCCAGCCATTCATGATGACGGCGGGACTGTGGGTCGTGAGGATGATCTGTGCGTTGGGGTTAAGGTCCACCAGGAGGTCGAGCAGACGTTGCTGCCACTCCACGTGTAGGCTGACTTCGGGTTCGTCCATGAAGAGCACGAAGGGACGCTTATCTTGGACGAGGACTGTGAGCAGGATGATGAGCATCTGCTTCTCGCCCGAAGAGAGCTTGTATGCGGACAATGTCTCGCCATATGAGTTGAAGTAAATCTCGTTCTGGTCGCGCTTGATAGTCTTTCCCGTCTCGCTGAACAGGTCATCGACGATGTCCATGAAATGTGTCTTCTCGTTTGCCAACTCCTGCACCTTTGCTGCGGCTTCAGGGTCTTGGTTGGTGAAGAGTTCCACCATGCGGTTCGAGAGGTTGACCTGATAATCGAGCCACTTGCGCTGAAGATGATAGATGTGCAAATCCAGCTCGGTCTGCATTTGCGTGTCGGTGAGCTTTTTCATCAAGTCGCTGGAGAGAATAGGGCGGTCGAAGGAGCGGATGACCTGGAAATCGACGGACTTTGCCTCACTTGGAAAGATTGTGAGGTGTACACCGTCGTTCCTGCGCACTTCCTTATCGACATCCAGCAAATGCATGATGACACGGTTCAGGATGGTGCTCTTGCCCACGCCGTTTACGCCGCTCAAAATGTTGACACCCGGCTGCAAGTCCCAGCAGATGTGCTTGCGCCCATTCCACAGAGCATCTATCTCAATGCGTTTAATGTATTGTCCGTTCATATAGAGAAAATTAGAAATGTAGAAATGAAGAGACTTTTTCTTGATGTCTTATTTTCACAATTTCTTATTTTAAAAGATTGTTGTTGAGTTCCAGGGATATGTCTGAGAGCCGACGGCGAAGGTGCCGAGGGCACGTTCCAACTTGTCCTGCGTGAGGGGAATGTGACACATACGGGCACTGTCGCGGCCGATGTACTTGCGTATCTTATTGGGCAAACGGCTCCAGTTGTCCTCCACCGCAGTATCTTCGAGGTGCTGCTTCCCAACGTATGCGATGATGACCGGCAGGTGGAAGCGGTTCACGGCCTTGCTGATTTGCCAATTCAGCATGGGACTCTCCACGTTTGTAACTTTTGAGACAAGTACCAGGAGATTGTCTGCCTTTGCCATGACCTTGAGGAGAACACTCTTGACGGTACTATCGACAAGGTCGTCGTGCTCGGAAGAGAAGTTGATTTCCTCCATGTTCAGGAAGTGGAAACGTTCGGGATGCATCTTCTGCCAGGCATGGAGCTGATGGAAAGTGCGCAGGTTGCTGTTCTCGTGGTCAAGTACGCCTGTGGCATCGTAAGCAACATAGGTTTTATGTCTGTTCATCTTACATTTACTATTTAATCATTTGCCATTTACTATTTACATTTTTATCATTTGCTTGCAAATATACGAAATAATCTTTAATCCTTATTCCAGAATCCAAAATTATTTTATATTTTTGTGGAACAAATGGTAAATAGTAAATGATTAAATGGTATATCGTATGGTTAATCGCAGAACATTTCTCCGCAGTAGTTTAGCCAGTGCAGCACTGCTAAGCCTCACCCCAGCCTTCTCCAAAAGAGAGGCAGAGATGTCCCTTTTGTTTGCCCCGTCTTCGGAGGGGAAGGAGGGGGCTGGTAACTCTACCATCAAGTCCCCTGTGCCCGACGATGACTTTCATCTAGGAATGGCAGGCTACACATTCAACAAGTTCGACCTCGACACCACGCTTGCCTTCATGCAGAAGATAGACGTTCACTACCTTTGCATCAAGGACTTCCATCTTCCACTGGATGCCAATGCCGAGCAGATAGCAGCCTTCAAGGCGAAGCTTGCTGCTGCCAACGTCATCGGCTATGCCGTCGGACCCATTTATATGAAGGATGTGGCTGCAGTCGATATAGCCTATGCCTACGCGCAGAGGGTCGGTGTGGATCTGTTGGTAGGCGTTCCCGGCACTTGGGGCGATACGGCACCCAACCGCGAGGTACTCGACCGCATTGAGCAGAAGGTTCGTGAGACGAACATCCGACTCGCCATTCACCTGCATGGTCCCGATATGGCGCTCTATCCCGATGCCACTTCCATTTGGGAGGATGTCAAGGACCGCGACCCCCGTATGGGCATGTGTCTCGACATCGGGCATAACCTGCGATATGGAAGTGACTCGATTCGTGACCTGAAGCGCTACGCAAAGCGGGTGTTAGACATTCACCTGAAGGATGTCACAGCCCCCACAAAAGCAGGACATGCCATTGAGCTGGGACGCGGCATCATCGACTTCCCGCTCTTCATCAAGATGCTTCGGAAAGTAGGTTACAAGGGCTCAGTAAGTCTGGAGTACGAGAAGGACATGAACGACCCCTTCAACGGCATTGCCGAGAGTGTAGGCTACTTCCGCGCGGTACAAAAGACAACTCGGTAAAAAGTTTAGAGTAAAAAGTTTAGAGTAAAAAGTTTAGAGTTTAGAGTTAAGAAATAATGAATTATGAATTGTTAAATATGCAAAGGAACTTATCATCACGTTTATTAGCGTTTGTCTTGCTCGTCAGTATGTCAGGCGGGACTTTCGCACAGAAAGAGGTGCCGGCACCACAGAATGTTTACGCCAGGCAGAGTGTGTCGCTCAACGGTGACTGGAACTATTTCGCAGACCCGCAGGAGCAGGGCTACTACGACTACCGCATGAATCCCACTCGGTGGGGCTATTTCATCAATGCAAAGCCAAAGAGTCCGTCGGATTTGGTGGAGTATGACTTCGACGCCTGTCCCACAATGCGCGTGCCAGGCGACTGGAACACACAGGACGAGCAGCTGTTCCTGTATGAGGGAACTGTGTGGTTTAAGAAAGACTTCAGAATTGACAATTCGAAATCAAGACACCTGTTGTACTTCGGGGCTGTAAACTACGAAGCCATCGTCTATGTGAATGGCAAGTTGGCAGGACGGCACGTGGGCGGTTTCACGCCTTTCTGCTACGACGTGACCGATCTGGTGAAGGAAGGTAACAACTTCGTCGTTGTGAAGGTCGATAACAAACGTCACGCTGACAATGTGCCAACACAGATTTTCGATTGGTGGAACTATGGCGGCATTACCCGCGACGTGCTGCTGCTCAGCGTCGGCGAAACCTATATCGACGACTATACGCTCCAACTCGACAAAGCCACCGTTGGCAAGAAACGCACTATCAACTTCTCGCTGGCACTGAATCAGTCTGTGGCTGGCGAGGAAGTCACTCTCTCCATCCCTGAACTGAAGGTAAAGCAGAAATTCACTACGGATTCTGAGGGAAAAGTCAATTCCCAGTTCTCTGTTTCCAATTCCCAATTGAAGCTCTGGTCTCCTGAAACACCCAAGTTATATGCTGTGGAGATTGCCCGTGAAGGCGAACTGATTAAGGACGAAATTGGTTTCCGTACCATTGAGACACGCGGCAAACAACTGTTACTCAATGGCAAGCCCATCTTCCTGAGGGGCGTTTGTTCTCACGAGGAGACAGCCTACACGAGCCGCCGTTGCAACTGTGCCGCCGATGCCGACACTCTGCTCGGTTGGGCACGCCAACTGGGTTGTAACTTCATCCGTTTGGCCCATTATCCTCACAACGAACATGCCGTGCGTGAGGCGGAACGTCTGGGCTTCTTGCTGTGGTCGGAGATTCCCGTCTATTGGACCATTTCATGGCAGAATGAAAACACCTACACCAATGCCGAGAGGCAGCTTACAGACATGATTCGTCGCGACCACAACCGCGCAGCCATTATCATCTGGTCGTTGGCAAACGAGACACCCCACAGCGATGCACGCGACATATTCCTGGGCCGTCTTGCCACTACTGCCCGAGGACTTGACAGCACCCGCCTCATCTCGATGGCGATGGAAGTGACTGGTGCCTCGAACTACGTGAACCGTCTGCAGGACAACATGAATAAATATGTTGATATTGTCAGCTTCAATCAGTATATCGGATGGTATCGCGACGTGAACGACGCACCGAAGATGAAGTGGGAGATTCCCTATGAGAAGCCCGTTATCATTAGTGAGTTCGGAGGTGGCGCGAGAGCAGGACTGCATGGCGACAAAGGTCAGCGTTGGACAGAGGAGTTTCAGGAGAACCTATACCGCGAGAACCTGGCAATGCTCGACAAGATAGAGGGCCTTGCCGGTACATGTCCGTGGGTACTCAAGGACTTCCGTTCACCCCGTCGCCCCCTGCCCGGCATTCAGGACGGCTTCAATCGCAAGGGACTCTTCTCCGACCAAGGACAGCGCAAGAAGGCTTTCTACATATTGCGCGAATGGTATGAAAGAAAGCAATGAACAAAAGACCATAAAACCTTAATAGATAATCCGATATAAGAATATATATTTATGAGGAAACTATTTCTGACAGCATTTGCCATTGCTGCATGGTGTGCTTCTGCTCAAGCACAAGAGAAAAATGATTATCCGAAGCCCGAGGCAATGCGTCCGGGTATGTCGGAGTACTGGACGCCCCAGCCCAAAGTGATTACGCCGGGCGACATCAAGACAAACACCGCTCCCAGTGATGCCATAGTGCTCTTCGACGGGAAAGACCTTTCAGCATGGATGAATTCCAATGAAGGGGATGCAGAATGGACTGTGAAGAACGGTGTGATGACCGTTGACAAGTCGAAGGGTGACATCGTGACCAGGCAAAAGTTCGGCAGCTTCCAGCTACATCTGGAATGGTGCATACCCAAGGGCATCACGGGTGAAAGCCAGGCGAGAGGCAACAGTGGCGTTTTCCTGCAGGACATGTACGAAGTGCAGATTCTGGACTGTTTCCAGAACGAGACCTACGTGAACGGAATGACGGGCAGCATCTATAAGCAAACGCCGCCTTTGGTTAACGCGATGCGAGGTCCAGGCGAATGGAACGTGTATGACATCATATACACAGCCCCTATCTTCAAGGAAGACGGCACATACCTTTACCATCCCTTCGTAACGGTGATACATAACGGTGTTGTCCTGCAAAACCATACGGAGATACAAGGTACGACGGAGTACATTGGTTTCCCGCGTACAGTAAAGCACGACGATGGCCCCATTCGTCTGCAATCGCACGGCGACCCCAGCCAACCCATCAGCTTCCGAAACATCTGGATTCGCCCGTTATAGCGTTACTCCGTTCTTCCAGATTGAGATTTCCGATGTGCCGGTCTGTTCCGCATGAACAGGCTGGCCGCTCGCTACGTCTATAATCAGCCGACAGAAATCACGCAGGGTATCTTCCATAGTTTGTGTTTCCAATAGGACGCCTGCATTGAAGTCAATCCATTGAGGCTTGCGACGCGACAAATTGCTGTTCGTCGATACTTTTAGCGTAGGAACAAAGGTGGAGAAGGGTGTGCCACGGCCAGTGGTGAACAGGACAAGTTGGCAACCGGCGGCAGCAAGAGCTGTAGAGGCTACAAGGTCGTTGCCAGGGGCAGAGAGAAGGTGAAGTCCTGAAGATTCTGCGGAAAGATGTTCGCCATATTTCAAGACACCATATACAGGAGATGAACCTGATTTCTGGGTACAGCCGAGGGCTTTCTCTTCGAGCGTGGAGATACCGCCAGCCTTGTTTCCGGGCGAAGGGTTTTCGCCAACAGGCTGTCCGTGGCTAAGGTAGTATTCTTTGAAATCATTGATGAGACGTATGATGTCTTGCAGGACATTCTCTGAAATAGCGCGACGCATGAGCAGGTGTTCGGCACCAAACATCTCGGGTACTTCAGTTAGGATAGTGGTGCCGCCTTGCGCACAGAGCCAATCGGAGAAAGCGCCGAGTAACGGGTTAGCGGTGATACCAGAAAATCCGTCGGAGCCGCCGCATTTCAGACCCACACGTAAATTAGATATCGGTACCGGCACACGCTCGTAGGTCTGAGCCTGCTCATAAAGTTCCTTGACAATCTTCACACCAGCCTCCACCTCATCTCCTTCTTCTTCTTGTGCGATGAGGAAACGAATACGCTGACGGTCATAGTCACCCAGCAACTTCTCGAACTCCTTGGGCTGATTGTTCTCGCAGCCAAGACCTACAATAAGGACGCCACTAGCGTTTGGGTGCAACACCATGTCACGCAGTATTTTACGTGTATTCTCATGATCGTCACCCAATTGTGAGCAGCCGTAGTTATGTGGGAAATGGATAAAGTTAAGAGTTGAAGGTTGAGAGTTGAGAGACTCTCTTACTTTCTCAACAATTTGGCGGCAGATTGTGTTAGCGCAACCAACGGTAGGAATGACCCAGATGTCGTTGCGAATACCTACTTGGCCGTCAGGACGGAGATAGCCTTCAAAGTTGAGTGTTGAGAGTTTAGAGTTGAGAGTTGGTTTAACGTCCCACTTTATGTTACTATAATCCAAAATACCATTTAGGTTGGTAGTAATGTTGTTATTATCTACGAGCTCGCCTTTACGAATGACTCGAATGGCGTGACCAATGGGATAGCCATATTTTATAATCTCCTCGCCTGCATCGATATCGCGGAGGGCAAACTTATGACCGGCAGGGATGCCGGAAAGTTCTTGCAGGGCTACCGCCACCGTATCAGCTGGGTGTATTTGGAGGAACTTTTTCATGTTTTTTTCACTGTTTCCATCATGCCGTTGTTGAGGATGCTAGTGATGCTCTCGGTCAGCAGGTCGGTGAGGCCCGGGATATTGTTGTGGTCGCCCTGCTCATGCCAGATAAGGTCTTTGGCAGCCAAAACGCCTTCGGCCACTTTCCGTGCATCGCCCGTTGCCCACAGGTCGGTAAGCAACTGCATGATGCGGGAATCATCGTTGGGTTGGATGAGTGTGCCATCGGCACGTTGTCCCCCCTTGTAATAAACGCAGATGGCAGCAAGGCCGAGAACTATTCCCTTAGGCAGTTGACCCTTACGCTGGAGATAAGTTTTCAGACCAGGCAAATCGCGCGTCTGGAATTTGGAAAAACTATTGAGCATAATGCTCGTGAGCTGATGATCAACGAAAGGATTACAGAAGCGCTCCATTACGTCGTCAGCGAAGCGGCGCAGTTCGTTCTCGGGCAGGTTCAGGGTAGGCAGCAGTTCATCGTACATCACGCGACGGACAAAGGGTCCAATTACTTCGTGTTGGCAAGCATTGCGAACAATGTTCAAGCCAGCAAGAAAAGCCACAGGCGAAAGTACAGTATGAGGACCATTCAGTAGGGTCACCTTACGCTCGTGGTAGGGTGATTCGTCGTGGGTCATGATTACGTGCAGTCCTGCTTTATCAGCGGGGAATTCTTTGACAAGCTGCTCCAACGACAGGTTAGGAGCGGTCTCGATAACCCAAAGATGGAAAGCCTCGGCTTGAACTACCATATTGTCGGCATAATTCACCTTTTGCTGGATGGCTTCGATATCCTTGCGAGGAAAACCTGGAACTATACGGTCCACAAGTGTGGTACATACGTAGCACGACTGCTCGAACCATGAACGGAACACCTCGAAATCTGCGCCAAGGTCCTTGCGCCACAGCTCGATGTATTTGCGGATGCAATCAACGAGGTGGTGTCCGTTCTGGAAAATGAGTTCACATGGCATGATAATGAGACCCTTCTCAGGGTCGCCATTGAAAGCGCAGAAGCGATGGTACAACAACTGTGTGAGTTTGGCTGGGTAGGACGCAGGCGGCGTGTCGGCAAAGCGACAAGTAGGATCGATGGCGATGCCAGCCTCGGTGGTGTTAGAAATAACAAAGCGAATCTCCGGCTGTTCGGCCAATTCAATATAGGCTTCGTAGTTCTCATAGGGGTTGAGGGCGCGGCTGACGCTGTCAATCATCTCGAGCGAGTTGACGGGCTTCCCATCTATGAGGCCCTGCAGGTTGACATGATAGAGACAGTCCTGCTCCTGCAGGCGGTCGGCCATGCCCTGTGCGATGGGCTGAACAATGACAACACTGGCATTGAAGTCGGTCTTCTTGTCCATCTGCCATACAATCCAATCAACGAAAGCGCGAAGGAAGTTGCCTTCACCGAACTGTATGATACGCTCCGGGCGCTGAGTCTTGGGAGCGGTAGTACTATTTAATGGTTGCATAGTTTTTTCGTTATTACTACTGTCATTTTCCCGTTATAAAGTATTACGGTATAACGCCTAAAAATTCACAAGAATACGGAACACCTTCCCAGGTGTGGCATCCCATGCGACCATAGCCTCAGCAGCCTCCTCGGGTTTTACGATGCCAGAGATGAGACGGGCGGTGGGACAGGTGCCACGACGCAAGTAGCGGATGACAGCACGGAAATCGTCGGGGAGGGCATTGCGCGAGCCGCGAATGTCCAATTCTTTCTGCACAAAGAAGCGGGTGGGCAGAGCAACATCGCCAGGGGCATAGCCAATGCAGACAATGCGGCCTGTGAAGGCGACCTCGTTAACAGCAATATTATAGGTGGGAGCTGCGCCTACAGCCTCGATGACCACATCGGGACCTGCACCTCCAGTCAGTTTTTGCAAACAAGCATGAACATCGTCCATGCCGCTGTTGACAGTTGCTGAAGCACCTAGTTCTCGTGCCAACTCAAGTTTCTCATCGTCGAGATCCATGGCAATGACGGTGGCACCACGAAGGCTAGCCCTTACGATGGCACCAACTCCAATCATACCACAACCGACGACTAGGACCGTGTCGGCATCTGTCACCTGACCACGATCTACAGCATGGAAGCCAACACTCATAGGTTCTATCAGGGCAATATCTTGAGACGCAAGGCCCTCTGCAGGAATCACTTTCTGCCATGGCACGCAAATATACTCACACATCGCTCCGTGGCGCTGAACTCCTAAAGTCTCGTTGTGCTGGCAGGCATTAAAACGGCGACGGCGACAACTGGGGCAGTTGCCGCAAGCTGTGTAGGGGTCAACGGTCACGAGCTGCCCCACTGCAATGTTGGCGGGTACATCGCTGCCCATATTCTCCACGGTGGCACTAATCTCATGACCAGGAATGACTGGTTTCAGAGCCAGTGCATTGCGACCTCGAAACGTGTTGAGATCCGAGCCGCAAAAGCCCCCATAATTGACGTGTAACAACACTTCGCCTTCAGTGGGCTGCGGAATGGTAAGCTCAATAACATCGAGCCTCTTTGTATCAGTAATCTGTAATGCTTTCATGGGTATATTTTACGATTGAACATTTAACGATTTTACCTGCCGAAATGTCTGGTAGCCATAAATGGTTATTAATAAGAAGCAGATGAGTGGCAGCACAAACGAGAAGTTGACAGCGGGCCAGCCGAAGATGACCTGCTGGTCAATGAGATGACCTTGAAGTGGCGGCATCAAGGCTCCCCCCACTATGGCCATCACCAAGAAGGCAGCTCCGAGGGAGGTGTCTTCGCTCTTGACATTCTCAAGCGCAATGCCATAAATGCTGGGGAACATGATGGACATAAACAAGCTGATGCATACTAAAGAGTAGAGGCCCCACATACCTTCGATACATATAGCACCAAGCGTGCAAATCGACGCGCCCACGCCGAAGATGGCCAGGAGGCGGCGCTGGTTGACGTACTTCATGATATAGGTGCCCACAAAACGACCCGTCAACGACAGCGACATAGCTAGGATGTTCCAACGCTGTGCCGTGGCCTTGTCGATGCCCAAGTGGTCAGCATATTGGATAATGAACGTCCATACCATGATTTGGGCAGCGACGTAGAGCACCTGAGCGAACACACCATTACGGTAAATCTTGTTGTGCCACAGGCGCGAGAGGGTTGTGCTGGCTTTGGTCTGCCCATCCTGATCGCCTTTAAGCGATGGCATCTTGGTAAGAGCGATGATGATGAACATCACGAGGACCACCAGACCAATGGCGACGTACGGGTCGCGGATGACGGCGAGGTCATGCAACCGGATGTCAGCCTTCTCAGCCTCACTTAAGCTGTGATAGAGAATCTGACCGGCGGCATCGCGTTTGTCGGAGAGAAGATTGGGCAGCACAATGAATGAAGCGACAGCCATACCTGAAAGCGAACCGATGGGGTTGAAGGCCTGCGCCAGATTCAATCGACGCGTAGAGTTACTCTTGTCACCTAGCGAGAGAATAAAGGGATTAGCACTGGTCTCAAGAAAGGCCAGGCCGAAGGTGAGGATGTAAAGCGATACGCAGAAGAATTTGAACTCCTGAAACTGGGCAGCGGGAATGAATAAGAAGGCACCCACCGCGTAGAGACCGAGGCCGATGAGCACACCCACCTTGTACGAATACTTGCGGATGAACAGTGCAGCCGGCACTGCCATTGTGGCGTAACCGCCATAAAAGGCAAACTGTACCATCGAGGCCTTAGCAGCTGAAATTTCCATTAATGTCTGGAACGCTGCCACCATCGGATTCGTGATGTCGTTGGCAAAGCCCCACAGTGCGAAAAGCGAGGTAATGAGAATGAAGGTGAGGAGGTACTTCTTCTCAACTAATGGTTTCTTATTCATTGAACATTACTTATTTATAAATCGGACCAAAGTTCTGGCAGGCGCGGTAATCGGCACCCTCCTTGTCCATGCCGAAGGCGTTCCATGCGGCAGGACGGAAGATGTCGGCGTCGGCGACGTTGTGCATGCATACAGGGATGCGGACAATGGAGCACAGTGTGATGAGGTCAGCACCAATGTGTCCGTAGGCGATGGCACCGTGATTAGCGCCCCAGCAGTTCATCACGCTATAGACATCCTTGAAGCAGTCCTTCGAGGAGTCAAGACGAGGTACAAACCACGTGGTGGGCCATGTCGGGTCGGTGCGCTTGTCGAGGATGTTATGGGTCTTCGGATCGAGTTCAACAGTCCAACCCTCAGCTAATTGCAGCACTGGACCGAGGCCGGCTACACGGTTCACGCGCATCATGGTCATGGGCATGCCGCCCTTGGTAACGAAGTGCGAGCTGTAGCCTCCACCGCGGAAGTAATCGCGGTCAGCAGGCATCCAACTGGTGGCTTTCAAGCAGGCTTCCACGTCGGCATCGGTAATGTTCCAGGGCTCCTTCATCGTGGGTTGACCATCAGCAGCTGTCATAGCACCTGTAGCATCGAGGGTAGTAGCACCACTATTAATAAGATGTATGAAACCGCCAGCAGCCTGACCCTCGGGTTTCTTACCTGCCACACGTTCCACGGCCTCAGGGCTCCAGTAAGTACGGATATCAGAGAACATCACGCCGCGATTGGTCAACAGGTGACCAAAGAGCATCGAGAGGCCATTGAGGAAGTCGTTCTCGGTAGCGAGCACATCAGCCTCGCGGATGCCGTTCCAATCGAAGCTGGTACACAACATCGACTCGGGGAAATCGAAGTTCGGGCGGTAGTCGGTCCATTGGCGCTGGCCCTGCACGCCGCCGAAGAGGGCATTATGACCTAGCGCCTCTTCCTTGTAACCCATTTCGAGCAGGCGCGGGTTGCCGTGCATCAGGTCGCGGATAATCATCATTGTCTTCACGGTGAATTCCCAGTCGGCATCCTTCTCCTCACGATTCTTGCCTTTACCCTTTCCATTGAAGGAAGCCATGGGTGTGCCAGGGAAGAGAGGACGATCCTCGTTGTAGTCATGGCCCTCTTGTGGTTTGCAGTATCTCTCTACCCAAGCCATCGCTTTCTTGAACTCTTCAGGGTCAAAGATATTGAAATCGACGCGGCGCAGAATCTCCACGAGGGAAACATACTCCGTGCGCATTCCGAGGTAGTGCTGCAGGAAGTCAGCATCCACAATAGAACCCGCAATACCCATGCAGGTGTTACCCAGCGAGAGGTAGCTTTTGCCCTTCATGGTAGCGACAGCCTGAGCAGCGCGAGCAAAGCGCAGTATCTTCTCCGCCACGTCTGCGGGAATGGTGTTATCGTCGAGGTCCTGCACGTTGTGGCCGTAAATACCGAATGCTGGCAAACCCTTCTGGGCATGAGCAGCGAGAACAGCAGCCAAATAGACGGCGCCCGGTCGTTCCGTGCCATTGAAACCCCACACGGCCTTCGGGTAGTGTGGGTTCATGTCCATGGTCTCAGAACCATAACACCAACAACTGGTGACAGTAATGGTAGAACCGACGCCCTCGCGCTCGAACTTCTCAGCGCAGGCAGCACTTTCTGCCACACGGCCAATGGTTGAATCTGCGATGACGCACTCCACGGGCGAACCATCACCATTACGTAGATTCTTTGTTATCAATTCAGCCACAGCCTTTGCAAGGGCCATTGTTTTCTCTTCAAGGCTTTCGCGGACACCACCTTGGCGACCGTCGATAGTCGGGCGAATGCCAATCTTAGGATAGTTATTCATAAGGTTTTAGTTGTTATTACGTTATTTCATTATTATGATGGATTATTCACTCATATTCTTTATATAAGGTAGCTCCGGTAGATTCTTGAAGTCGTAGAAACGGGCAGCGTTCTCTCCCAAGAAAGCAGCCATCTCTTCAGGAAGGAGGAGTGTGCTGCGGAAGAGGAAGTCGTAGGACATGCGGTAGGTTATTGCGGTAATGGTGCGGGGGTAGTCGGAGCCCCACATCAGGCGGTCAATGCCCACCCAATCTGCAGCCTGTCGGATGCTGTGCATAGCAGAAGGGTAGGGGTAGAACTCGGAGTTGAAAAGCCAGGTAATACCACCGCTCTCAATCATCACATATTGGCCTTCTCGTGCCAACTTCACCTGACTTTCAAAAGCCTCTGTCGTTACCATCCCGAAATGACCGATGGCCACCTTCAACCGAGGACATTCATGTATCACCTCAGCCATCTCGGCTATCTGCCTTGGGTCTTCGCCCAAGCACATCGACAATACAAGGCCCTGCTCCTCCATAAACTTAAAAATGGGCATGAGCGTATGCAGCGATTCCTTCATGCGGTGTCCAGGAAAGGCAATGCCTCTCAATCCGGCCTTTTGTACCGCCTTGGCTTCTTCCAGTGTCCATGCCATACCCATACAGAAGAAACGCTCTGGATATTTTGCCTGCACTTCGGTGAGGTAGGCATTCTGGTTGCCGTCTATGACTTCCTGAACCACCACAGCAGCAGCAACCTGCGCATAATCCATGTTACTGAGGAACACTTCTGCGGTATTCTTGCCGTCAATCATGAAGGGTGGCAACATCTGGCGTTCTTCTCCAAAGAATTCCGAGCGGCTGCCATTCGGCTGGAGCGTGCGAATGGGGCACCCATCCACCACAGTATCCTGCTCCAACCACAGATGGCTATGCGCATCAATAATCAGCTGTTTGCCCATGTTACACGTTTTTGATTACCAATGATATCTTGAACCTCCTTCACCAATATCCAGTCGATAGGCTCGCTGATGTATTCGAGATTACGGCATACGTTATCTGGGTTGGCCGATGAGAAGAGGGTTGAGGGTATGCGGGGATTGCTTACCGAATATTGCATAGCCAACTTCTCGATGGGATAACCCTTTGAGGCACAATGCTCTGCAGCACGACGACAAGCCTCAACCAATGGCTTGGGTGCAGGATGCCAGTCGGGCACACCGCGTATGGACAGCAGTCCCATGCTGAGCGGTGAAGCATTGATGAGACCTATGCCATGACTTTCAAAGTAATCCAGATTATCTGCCAAAGCATCATCATTCAGACAGTAGTGGCAGAAGTTCAGCACGGTCTCCACAGTCCCTTCCGGACTGTGGTCAATTACCCAGCGCAGATTGGGAATTTGAAGATCCGTGATGCCCACGTGACTGACGAGTCCTTTCTCCTTCAACTCCAAAAGTGCTGGCAACGTTTCCTCCACTACCTTCTGCAAGCCGCCAGGAAGCGAAGCCTGAAACTCTATGTCGTGAACGTGAATCAGGTCGATGTGCTCCACGCCCAGTCGGTCCATACTTTCATAGACGCTCTCCTGCGCTCGCCGTCCGCTGTAGTCCCAGGTATTCACACCGTCCTTGCCGTAGCGTCCCACCTTAGTGGAAAGGATGTATCGTTCGCGCTTAATCTGCCGCAATGCCTTACCCAGCACCGTCTCTGCCTTGTAATGACCATAGTAAGGCGAGACGTCAATGAGGTTCATGCCACCATCCAAAGCCGTAAAGACAGCCTCTATGGCACGTCCTTCGTCAATGCTGTGGAAGACGCCGCCCAGCGAGGAGGCACCAAAACTCAGTGCTGAGACCTGCAATCCTGTTTTTCCAAGAGTTCTGTATTCCATGTTAGTTTACTGTTTTACTGTTTATTCTCTGAATTCTATAACAGTGATGCCTGCTCCGCCAAACTGAACATGTTCGTCGTGAACTCTGACGACACCTGGCACAGTTGCCAGATACTGACGGATGACCTGCCGTAATGCCCCTGTACCTGTGCCGTGAAGGATACGGACGCGAGAAACATTGACTAGAAGGGCATCGTCAATGAAATAAGTCACAGCCCGCAACGCTTCGTCAGCTCGCATGCCTCGTACATCTATCTCTTGCTTGAAGTCGAGATGCTTCTGGCGAATGCTGTCCTGAGTCTGGCGTGTGAGGAAAGAATGGCTACCCCCTGTCTCTTCCGATGGGGAAGGCTTTGTCGCTTGTTCTAACCGTTTGAGGTCAACTAGTGTTCGCATCACACCAAATGTGACCGTTGCCTGCTTGCCCTCGATGGCAGTAATAGTGCCGACTGAGGTTTGCCCCTTGATACGAACGAAAGCCCCTACGGAAAGTGCCTCTTCAAAAGAATCCTTTTTAATTTTTAATTTTTCATTTTTAATTTCCTCTGAAGAGGCTTTTTGCTTGGCTGCCAGCCTTTCCTTATGCCTCTGCCTTCTTGCTTCTATCTGTTGTCGTTTCTTCTCCACGTATGCATCAAGCTCTTCCTGACTCATCTGCCCTACCTCTTCGCGGAAGGTCTGCAGCTGCTGCCTTGCAGAACGCGTCCTTTCCTTATCTGCCTGCGCTTCTTTGATTTCGCGAATGGTGTTTTCTATTTGAGCATTGGCAGCAGCAATAATCTTGTCGGCCTCTGCCTTTGCCTCGCGAATGATTTCCTTACGCTTTGTTCGCAGCTCATCTATCTCCTTCTCGTATTGCTCGATAGTCTGAACCATCTGCTTTTCCTGAGAGTGAATCGTCTGCCGCTTGCCTTCCCAATAGCGCTTGTCGCGTGTAATATCAAGCAGGTACTTGTCTGCATTGACGTATTCACGTCCTACGAGCTCTGTCGCATCGGCTATGACATCTTCAGGAATACCAATCTTTCGGGCAATCTCCACTGCAAAGCTGCTGCCTGGGTTGCCTATCTGCAACTGGAAGAGTGCTGCCATCTTCTGCCTGTCATAAAGCATTGCACCATTCACCACACCAGGCGTGTCTTCAGCGAAATGCTTGAGGTTCTGGTAGTGAGTCGTGATGACACCAAAGGCTCCCTTCTCAACGAAACGCTTCAACACAGCTTCTGCTATTGCTCCACCAATGGTAGGCTCTGTACCACCACCAAACTCGTCGATAAGCAGGAGTGAAGAAGGCATGCAGCCAGCCATCATGCGCTTCATGTTGAGCAGGTGGCTACTGTATGTGCTCAGGTCGTCCTCAATGCTCTGTTCGTCACCGATGTCGATAAAGATTTGCTGGAAGATACCTGCCCTCGAACCGTCTGCCATCGGGACAGGCAGGCCGCATTGCAACATGTATTGCAAGAGACCGACTGTCTTTAGGCAAACACTCTTGCCACCTGCATTCGGTCCACTGATGATAAGGATGCGTTGCCTCTTGGTCAGGGCAATGGTGAGCGGCACTATTTTCGAGTCTTGCTTGCGTAACTTTGCTTCGAGAAGCGGATGCCGGGCATCGTACCAGTCGATAAGAGGCGTAGAATATATCTCTGGAGAAAGACCGGCGATGGATTTCGTCAGGTGATGCTTTGCGAGTAGGAACTCTATGTCGGCAAGGAACTCGAAGCCTCGCAGCAGTTCCTTTATGTTGGGACGCAGTTGCTCTGTGAACTCACGCAGGATGCGGATGACTTCTCTCTTCTCCTCGCCCTCCAGTTCGCGGATGCGGTTGTTGGCTTCCACCACTTCGGCAGGCTCAATGAATACCGTCTTGCCTGTCGCACTCTCATCGTGGATGATACCTTTGATACGGCGTTTTAAAGCCGGAGCTACGGGAATAACCAATCGTCCGTCGCGAATGGCTGGCGTGACATCTTTCTCAACTAAACCCTCAGCTTGAGCTGACTTAAGAATGCTTGTCAAAGTCCGACTGACACTACCCTCTGCTCGCTTCAGCTCATGACGAATAGACAAAAGCTCTTTGCTTGCTTCGTCCTTGATATGCCCGAACTTGTCGAGTATCTGTTCAAGGCGACGCGTAACGGTGAGGAAGGTAAAGACACCTTCGGCAAGTTTCTCGAGGGCAGGGGTCTCTCTTGCAATCGCCACCCAACCATGAAGTGTCCGCAACGTCCGCAACAATTCCCAGAGCGTCTGCTCTTCGAGGTAGGTCCCTTCAATGTGGATGCGGTGAATGTCTGGTCGCAGGTCGAAGAAATCCTGGTCTGGTAATTCTGTGGAAGTCTGAAGAATAAAGCCAATCTCTGCAAGTTGCAGGTGAAGTGTTGTGATTGTCTCATGATTGGTTTGGAACTGCATAGCATCCACACGCTCATGCCCCAAAGGACTGAGGCAGTAGCCGTGCAGCATCGCACGAACCTCATTAAAACCTATCTTCTCTTCGAGTGTCATTACTTCAGGTTTTTCTCTGGATACATCGAGTTCCACCAAGTTGGGTCGTCCTGCAGCCAACGGGCAAACCAAGCCATGATGCTGTCATGCCAACGAATGCGCTTGTCGTAGTTAAGGATATGGTGGTTCTCACCTTCAACCGTAATGAAAGCACACTCCCGGCCGAGCAGTTTGAGTGCTGTGAACATCTGAATGCTCTCGTTGATGGGCACGTTCGTATCTGCTCCGCCATGCATGAAAAGGATGGGCGTGTGCACCTTGTCGGCATTGAAGAGCGGGGCATGTCCGCTGTATAGTTCCATGTTGTTCCAGGGGTAGGAGTGAGCCGCAGAGGTCGTACTGTAGGAGTAGCCCCAGTAGCCGTAGCCCCAATAGCTGGCAGGATTACTGATGCCTGCATGACTCATGGCAGCAGCGAAGATGTCGGTCACAGTTTGCAGGTACATCGTCATGAAGCCTCCGTAGCTCGCACCCATACATCCTATCTTGTCTGCCTTGACGTACGGATGTTCCTTGCAGAATTGTTTGGTGCCCTGAATGATATCGTCGGCTGTATAGTCGCCGTATGCATTCACATGCCTGGAAGCGAACTCTTGACCGAAACCACTGCAACCTGAAGGCTGAATCACATAGACCACGTAGCCCATAGCTGCCCATTCCTGATAGTTGTAGTAGCTGTCGAGGTATCGGCCTACAGGCGAGCAACCGCCATAGTAATAGACGAGCATCGGGTATTGCTTTGTCTCGTCGAAGAAAGGCGGCAAGTAGTAGCAACCATAGATGGTATCGCCTCGCTCTGCCTTGAAGTTCCAGTCGCGGCACTCGCCAAGCAGGATGTCCTTGAGTCGAGTGGGGTTCAGGTCACAAAGCACTTTTTCTTTTCCTGTCTTGAGGTCGCGAAGCCAGCACCGGTCTGTGCTCATGCTGCTCTCACCGATATAGGCTAGGAAGGGCTTCTCCTTTGCCAGACTGAAGCTACTATATATATAGGGCTCGGAGAGAGACAAAAGCTCAGCGGCCCCGTCCTTCGGATTGATGCGATACATGCTCTTTGTGTCGCGGTTTTCGCAAAGCGCATAAATCATGCCATCCTGTTCCGACCATTGATAAGACGTGACGGACGGGTCGAAGTCACGCGTCAAGCAATGTTTCTCTTTTGTCTGAAGGTCAATGAGAAACAACTCGTACTCGTAGCTGCTTGGCGTAACGCCTTTGGGAAGTGTGTTGCCTATGCCACCGAGAGCCTCAGGGCTACCTGTCAGAGAGACATATTTCTCGTCTGGTGAGAACTGGAACGAGCCAATGAAACCGTCGTGACGAACCAGCGTATCGACCTTTCCTGTGGCTGCGTCGAGCAGAAGCAGGTCAGTGAACTCGAAGGGACGCTCTGTCAGTTGTTCTGTGCGAATGGAAATCAAATAGCGGCTTGCGTTCTTGTTTGGAGTGACATAGACATTGCGAGCGCCTTTTGTGATGGGCGTCGTGATACCCGTCTCGATGTCGTAGAGCGAGTAGTTGCGGCGATTACGCCAGCCGGGCTGACGGTCATCGGGCTCAAGTATCTGATGCACGTCTTTGTTCTTCTCCTCTGGCACTTTCTCGTCGATGGTCACAAGGAAGTGCTTCAGGTCCTTGGTCGGGTAGGCGTGTCCCTTGCCTGTGTATTTGCCGACAAAGGTCTTTTCGCCCGTCTTTATGTCCACCGTCTCGTAGCACCAAGTGCCCTCCGCCTCGCGATAAGAACGCAGATAGCGGTCGCCATCTGGCAACCAGTACTGGAAGCCGTCGAGGTTGAACTCCTTGCCTGTCGTGAGGTCGATAAAGATGTCCTTGCTTCCTGTCTCGCCGCCCTTGTAGGTAATGCTCTTATGGATGCGGACATACTTGGCCGAACTGGAGAGCTCCACGCCATTGATGCGTTCGCCATGCATCATGTCGGCATTCGTCCAATAACGCTTGCCATCAGGATTGATTTCGATAGGCTGCTCACTTTCCACAGAAACACTGAGTGTATCAGGCTTGTCGCCCTTTTGAAGCAACTTAATGCTCACCTCGTGCCTCCCAGGAACCAACTCGAAGTCGCCGCCCTGCTCATTGCCGTCAATGAAGAGCTTGTGCTTGCTCTCGCACTTCACGTTGACCTTACCCTTCGCAAAACCCGTGTTCTGCATGGTGAAGCCGGCGACATAAAGAGCCTTACCCCCATCTGCCTCAACAGAGAGCACAAAGCCTTCATCTCCTTTAACTTCTCTTCCGGCCCCTTTAGAATTATGAATTGTGAATTGTGTTCCGCCTGCGCCTGAGCTTTGCGAAGAATTATGAATTAAGAAATCTTCATCCAAATCAATCCGATTCCCTTCCGAATCGAGTGTATCCGTCATAAAAGGCTTCGTCATAGGGTAGGGCCCAACCAGACGAATCTTATTAACATCAATTGTTTCCGCTGCCATCAATGCCGGCAGAAAGAGCAGGGAGAATAGTATATTACGCATAAATGAATGATATTTATTATTTAAAGTCGTTTAATTTCAGCATCTACCACATAGAGGTCCCCGTCCTTGTCAACCAGCACATTGCGAGGCAGCAAATCCCATGCTTCGTATGTGCCGTTGGCAAAATGACCTTCGAGTTCGGTCTTTGTGAAACCAAGTGCAGCCATATAAGTGTCAATCATCACCTGTGTGGCAGGTTGGGCATTGGCAACCCGCTTTTGACGAAGAACGGGATGAACTATTCGCCCTTCAAAGCCTGCAAACCCATGTAGCTTATAAGCTGTATCAGGAAAGAGGAGATTGTGCATCTGAACCTTTTCAAGCAATGCCACGACACTGGCGCTATTCATCAAGTTGTTCACCTTGAAGACAGCATCGTCAGTAACGTATGTGTCATTCTCGTTACCGCTCGGTCCTGGTACGCCAAGTTCAAAGATGTGTTCCATCGGAATCCAGCAACCATGCTCCTTGGCGTATTGCTCTGTACAACGTAGTTCCGTTTCGAATCTATCTACATTTTTTTTGCCAACTCTACATTGTGTTTCATATACTTGGCAAAGTCCTCGGAGCTCATTGGCGACTTGGAGGATTCTTCTATTTTCCGGATCTTGCGCTCCGTAGCTTCCTTGTGGAACTGATTGAGGTAAGTCATGATTCATTGTCATTTCATATATCTGCGTGCAAAGATACAAAAAATAGTTGACTTTACAGAGATAAAGCATCATAGTTTTTCTCTTTATGTATTTTTCTTAACTCTTAACTCTTAATTCTTAATTATATTTCGTACCTTTGCATCATAACTATTCCTCTCGCTGAGGAAACTTGACGACTGCAATATCTGCTTCCTGTTTTAAAGAATAACGATGATACAGGAACTTTTTTGCATAGCAGGGGTATTTGATATACCGACTGGAGGGTCTTATAGATGAATGAAGACCAAAGAGACATTTATGGATTACAATAAAACCAAGTTTGAACGCCTGTTCAAGGACAACTATCCGCACATGTATCGCATGGCATTCTCGATGGTACAGAATGCCGACGATGCCAAGGATGCCGTCCATCAGGCGTTCGCCCAAATCTGGCGAGGCAAACCCCAGATTGGCGAGGACTGCACCAGAGGCTATCTGCTGGCTGCCACTCGCAACCAATGTCTGCACATCCTGCGCGACCGGCAACTGCAAAGGCGGATGGAGGAAGAACTCCAACGGGAGACAGCCGAACAGAAAGACGAGGAGCGAGAAGAACTTATGCAGCAATTGCAGCAAGTCATCGAGGGCAACCTGACAGAACAGGACCGCCGAGTGCTCAAGCTGCACTATGAGGACGAGTTGACCTACGAAGAAACGGCCTCTGCGCTTGGCATCAGTTCGTCGGCAGTCAACAAGCACATTACACGCTCTTTGGCAAAGATAAGAACAACCCTCAAAATTGCTAAGTAAGATGAAAACAGAAGATATTGATAAAAGAATAGGCATGCCCGACGTAGATGCAGAGTGGGCACGTTTCGAGCAAGAAGTCATTGGCAAGGAAACCAAGGCTAGCAAGCGCTCTTTATACTCTTGGATTGGAAGTTTCGCCATCGCAGCATCCGTCGTTATCGTAGCTGGTCTCTTCTTTCTGAATCACGATTCCAAAGAAACAGAACAGATACTGACAGAAATATCCGAACACCCCATTTCCCATGACGTCGTATCAGAGCCATCGTCCTCGGAAAAGCCAACCGAATTGATTGCTAAAACTTCCCCAACAAAGCAGGTTAAAATAAGAAGGCAAGAACTTCTTGCAAAGAATCAGGACATAAAACCAGAGTCGCTTAAAGATCTGGACAAATCCTTACAAGGCCAAATCGCAGGATTTAATGATCTGCCTCCGCAAGTGATAAATTTAGGGTCAGGTTATGTTATGAGGAATCTGGGATACAAATATCGTATCCCTGATGGTGAGCCACTTCTGCTAATCAATGGGGAATTATTTCCAGACAGCGTTAAACAAACATTGAATAATACGGAAATCGGTCACCTTGATAAATTTTTTGTTAAATTCTTCAAACAACGTCACCAAGAGCTTGAAAATATAAAAGTGCTGAAAGAGGAGGAAGCACGACATCCATACATGGAGAAATTTGGGGATTTGGCCCAATATGGTGTTATAAATATCACAACATCGCCAGACACGCTTTGCGACTACTACATGAACCAGCACGAGGAACTGAAAGCAAGCCGTTACCGTATCTCTGGTATTGTTCTTGATGAAGACAATAAGCCACTTCCTCATACAATGATTGCCGTAGTGAAAGAAGGAAATAAGATTTGGGGCAGCGAGACAGCAGACTCCACGGGTCATTTCGCCTTTTGGGCTCCACGCACAGGCGTCAAGATTCGCTTCTCGTACGTTGGCTTCTATAAAGTTGTCGAACTTAAGCCAACGGACAAACCCCTGACAATTCGTATGCGACTCACCAAAGACGCAAAGAAGGTAATAAAAAATATATCGTTTGAATAATACCCCCATTATTATAAATACAATGAAAAAGCAGATCATTACATTAGTGATGCTAATGGCGGCCGCCATTGGCGCACAGGCCCAGAGCAGACTGGAACCGATGACACAAACTCAGCAGAAGCTGTGGGGAGAAAAGTATTTCGGGACTTGGCTGTCGAAAAGGGCAAGCCAGCAGATGCTTATATTCCCATCTTTTGACTTCCCCTCAGCCCTGTATGTGTATTACGGTTATGAGGAAAGCGAACGGTTGCAGGTGAAGTGGTGCGAGGTGAACAAGGATGCCGAGCCGGATGAGCCGAAACTGAGGTTGGACTCTTTAGAGATCAAGACAGACAAGGCTACGGCATTGGCGTTCTGCAACCTGATTGAACATGCCGTCGCCACATGTATGTTCAATGACGAACGGAGGGGACTCGACGGAACCCGTTACTTCTTTGGAGATTATCGTCTGGCCACAATATGGTCGCCTGGTCGTGGCAGCAACTGCAGGAGGCTGGCGGATGTGCTGGAGAAAGCCATGACCGCTGTCAGGAACCAGGACGAGGAGGAGCTGAAGTCATTACTGCCTGAGGTCGAGTCCCTGACAAAGGTGTTCGAGAAGCTTTATCCGAATGATTAGCCTCTGAGAATCTCTGAGACCCTTGACGGCAGATTATGCCGTATAATCGTTGACGGCCTTGATGATTGAGCGTTTAAGTTCTTCCCAGTTCATTTCGGCGAACATGGGCGGTATACCGTATGTCTCCGCGTCCTCGAAATAGGTGAGACTTCGCAAGGCCACAAATTCAGAATGCTCGGGGTACTTGCGTTTGTAGAATTGAAGTATCTCGGACAATGAATAGTGCTTGAGGAGGAAATACATGTCAATGAAGTCCTTGCGCGACCCACGATTTTCAATGGCATAAATCTTCATGGCAGCAATGTCTATGGGCGATGCAAGTCTCAAACCATCCTCTGTGACGACCTCGTCAATCCAAGGATAATCATAGTCCACAATGTCAACCTTTACATTGTTGATACGGAAGCATTTTATCTTGTCGCCAGAACTTAATTTTTCTACTTCGCCCCATTGCCCGAAAGTACGAAGCAAAGTTTCTGAGGAAGTGTTTATCTGCCCGAACAAATCAAGGTCAACCGATGACCGATGCCCGTATTGCAGGGCTAACGAAGTTCCTCCGACCAAGCGTGTTTCTGCAAGAGACGGTTCTTTCATGAGAAGTCTCAGGAGTTCCAGAATGTTGGGTTCGATTGTCTGATACGATAGCATCTGTAATCTTCTTTTTGAGTTCCTGACATAGCACAGACGAAGGCAAGGCTGACGGCATCCAACGTCCTGGCTTTCTTACACACATCAACAATCTTGTCCATTCCATAGAACGACCTGACAAGCCGCCAATCTTCAAGCGTACCATATTCCAACACACGCAAGATGAGATGAGACGGGTACAAATCAGGGTCAAACTGTTCCTTGTCAATATCCCAGAATATCACAGGAGACAATCGTTTTATGAAACTTTCCTTTCCCATTTGGACTTGATTATAGATTAGACTGCGCAAAGTTACACAATATATTTAATATAAAGGAATACGAAGGCTTGATTTTTGTATCCTGACAGCTTTCTTATGCGTCGGCGAAGGTGCGGCCGTCGGGGAGAGTGACTTGGAGCTTGGTGTATTCCGAATGGAAGTCGTTTCTGAGGCGGTCGAGGTAGCGGCGGCATTCCCAATGGCACATGGGAAGGTCGTGGAGCAGATGGTTGCCGCAAGTCTCGGGTGTCGTGGCCGGGACTTCTGTTTGTGTTAGCATCCACTCCAGGCACTCGATGGTGAGGCGGCGCATATCCTCGACGCTGTACGAGCCGGTCATGATGATATACATGCCTGTGAGGCAACCCATCGGACCGACATAGACGACATCGTCCTTCACCTGCGAGTTGCGGAACCACGTTGCCATCAAGTGCTCGATGCTGTGGATAGCGGCGGGAGCGACGGCAGGCTCTTTGTTGGGTTCGGTCATGCGCAGGTCGAATGTGGTGAATCCCTTGTCCACGCGCGACACATAAATGCCGGGCTTCAGGTGTGTGTGGTCGATTGTAAAGCTTTGTATTACTTCCATGATGTAGAAAATTTCCTAACTTCTTGTGACGTTCTTGACGCCTTTAACTGTTTTGAGTTTCTTGATGAGTTGCTGGAGGTGACTGGTATCGTCGAGCATAACGGTGAGGGTGCCGTTGAAGAGGCCGTCGTGGCTGTCAATGCTGATGCTGCGGAGCAGTATCTTCTCCTCCTTACTTATTATATTAGTGATGTTGCTGACGATGCCTATGTCGTCGTTACCAATGACACGAAGGGTGACGGGGTACTGGCTGCCTTGCTTGCCCGCCCATTTCGCACGAACGATCCTGTAGCCGAAGCGTTGGCGGAGCTGCGGCGCGTTGGGGCAGTCCTCGCGATGTATCTTGATGCCGCCTCCGCTTGTGACGAAACCAAAGACGGCGTCGCCATAGACAGGCTGGCAGCACTTCGCCATCTGGAAGTCGAGGCCTTTGAGGTTCTGGTCGATAACGATAGCCCCCTCCCCGCTCCCCCTTTGGGGGAGTGCCTCGTCTTGCATCACAAACTGGTCGGCAGAAAGCCTCCCCTCGGGGGGTAGGTTTGAAGAGGGCTTTTGCAGCTGGGCGTAAGTCTCGAGGACGGTGTTCGTGTCGAGCTTGCCGTCGGCGAGGGCGGCATAGAAGTCCGTGACAACCTTGTAGCCGAGCTTCGTCATGGTATGCATCAGCACAGGCTCTTCGTAGTCGAGCTTCTTGTTCTTCATCTTGCGCTCCAGCTCCTCCTTGGCAAGGAGAGCCTGTTTGCTCTCCATTTCCTTGAGGCTCTGCCGCACCTTCGCCCTTGCCCGCGTCGTGGTGACGATGTTGAGCCAGTCCTGCTTGGGCGACTGGTTGCTGCTGGTAAGGATTTCGACTTGGTCGCCGCTCTGGAGTTTCTGCCTGATTGTGACATTCTTGTTGCCGATGCGTGCGCCGACGCACTGGTTGCCCACCTTCGAATGGATGTGATAGGCGAAGTCGAGCACCGTGGCGCCCATCGGCAGCTTGAAGATGTCGCCCTTGGGCGTGAAGACGAACACCTCGTCCTCCTTCAGGTCGAGGCGGAACTGGTCCATGAGCTGTGCGTCGTCGTTTGTCTCCAAAGCGCTTCTGACACCGGCCAGCCATTCCTCGATGCTGCTTTGCCCGCCCTTGATGCCCTTGTAGCGCCAGTGCGCCGCGAGTCCGTGCTCGGCAATATCGTCCATGCGCTCCGTCCTTATCTGCACCTCCACCCACTTCTGCTCAGGGCCGAGAACGGTGATGTGGAGGCTTTCGTAGCCGTTGCTCTTGGGTACAGAAAGCCAGTCGCGCATACGCTTCGGATTGCTTTGGTACATATCGGTAATGATGCTGAACACCTGCCAGCACTCCATCTTCTCGCGCTCTGGAGGCGAGTCGAGGATGATGCGAATGGCGAAGAGGTCATAGACGCCGTCCACATCGACGTGCTGCTTCTGCATCTTCTGCCAGATGCTGTGGATGCTCTTGGTGCGTCCCTTCATGTGATAGTGCAGCCCGGCAGCCTTGAGCTTCTCGTCGATGGGCTTCAGGAAACGCTCGATGTAGGCGTCGCGGTTGCGTTTCGTCTCGTTGAGCTTGTCCTTGATGTGGTAGTAGGCGTCGCGCTCAAGGTATTTGAGGCTGAGGTCTTCCAGTTCGCTCTTGAGCTTGTAAAGACCGAGCTTGTGGGCGAGGGGAGCATAGAGATAAGCGGCTTCCATCGCCACCTTGCGCTGTGCCTCGACGTTCGTCGTGTCCTTTATCTGACGCATCACGCAGACGCGGTTGGCAATCATGATGAGGATGACGCGCATATCCTCGGCAAAGGTGACGAGCAGGCTGCGGAAGTTCTCGCTGCCCACTGTCGCGCTCTTTGTATAGAGTTCGCGGATGCGCATCAGTCCGTGCAGTATCTTCGCCACTTCCTCGCCGAAGTCCTTCTTGATTTCTTCGAGAGAAGCGGCACCGCTTTTCACCATTGACCAGAGAAGTACACTCACCACGCTGCCTCTGGTCAGTCCGATTTCCTGCCCGACGATGAGCGCCGTCTCTGTGTCCTTCACAATCGGGTTGATGCCGAAGACGTCCCTTTGAAGCATCCCTTGCTCCGTCGCGCGCTGCAAGTATGCGGAAAGCTTCTCCTCGTCGCCCTCCCGCATCACGTCCTCGGCCAGCGAGAACAGTTCCCTTTGCACAGCTTTGATGCGCACATGCTCCTCTTCGGTAAAGAACTTTGTCACCTCCATTTCAAGTCGTTTTATATGATGCGTAGTGCAAAAGTACAATGTTTTTGACGAAAGACCAAATATATATTTGTTTTTTGCTTGTTTTTTTATACTTTTGCAGGGAAATTAAAAAAGTTTAGAAACCATGTTCAGCAAAGAAGACATTCTGCAGATAGAGCAGAAAGGAATGACTGTGGCGCAGATAGAGGCGCAGTTGGAGTGTTTCCGCAAGGGCTTTGAGTTCCTCAAGTTGAAAGGTGCTGCTGCTGTGGGCGACGGCATCATGGCTCCGACAGAAGACGAGGCAGAGGCTTACATCAAGACTTGGAACGACTATAAAGCAGAAGGGCACAGGATTACCAAGTTCGTCCCTGCCAGCGGCGCTGCAAGCCGCATGTTCAAGAATATGTTCGAGTTCCTTGATGCCGACTACGACGTCCCCACCACGGACTTCGAGAAGACATTCTTCGCACGCATCCACGACTTCGCTTTCTTCGACGCCCTGAACGATGCCTGCTTCCTGAACGAAGGAAAAGGCGTTGATGCACTCATCGAGGAGGGGGACTATAAAGCGGTTGTCGCCAATATGCTGGGGGTGGACGGCTTGAACTACGGGCAGCTGCCCAAGGGCTTGTTGCAGTTCCACAGCTACGACGACTGCGCCAAGACGCCTGTCGAAGAGCACCTCACGGAAGCCGCCCTCTATGCAAGCAGCAGGGGAGAGGCAGAAGTTCACTTCACCGTTAGCGGCGAACACAGGGAACTCTTCGAGGACCTCATCAGCCGCGTCCTGCCCGAAGCCCAAGACAAGTACAAGATTAGCTACAAGGTCTCTTTGAGCGAACAGAAGCTGAGCACGGACACCATTGCCGTCAACATGGACAACACGCCCTTCCGCACCGCCGACGACAAGCTTCTGTTCCGTCCGGGCGGTCACGGCGCACTCATCGAGAACCTCAATGATTTGCAGAGCGACATCATCTTCATCAAGAACATAGACAATGTGGTACCCGACCGCCTGAAGCCCGACACCATCTTTTGGAAGCAGGTCATCGCAGGCGTGCTGGTCGATACGCAGAGGAAAATCTTCGCATATCTGCGTATGCTCGACAGCGGCAACTTCAGTCACGACGACCTCGAGGAAATCATCCGCTTCGTGCGCCATACGCTAAACAGCGACGTGCCAGGCTTGAAGAACTTGGAGGACACCGAGCTGCATATTTTCCTGAAGAAGATGCTCAACCGCCCAACTCGTGTCTGCGGAGTTGTGAAGAACATAGGCGAACCCGGCGGCGGTCCCTTCCTCGCCTATAACCCCGATGGCAGCATCTCGTTGCAGATACTGGAGAGCAGCCAGATTGACCAGAACAACCCGGAGTACATGAAGATGTTCACGCAGGGCACACACTTCAATCCCGTGGATTTGGTTTGCGCTGTCCGCAACTACAAGGGCGAGAAGTTCAACTTGCCCGACCATGTCGACCCCGCCACGGGCTTCATCTCCTACAAGAGCAAAGATGGCAAGGAACTGAAAGCATTGGAGCTGCCCGGCCTTTGGAATGGTGCCATGAGCAAATGGAATACCATCATGGTCGAAGTGCCGCTCACGACCTTCAACCCCGTCAAGACGGTCAACGACCTGCTTCGTCCGCAGCATCAGAAGTGATAGGGTGAGCTTAAAATGAGAGATATGAAGAAAAGACTTTTCTCTCTCTTCTTGCTCCTTGCTCCCTGTTCCATTATCATGGCACAGCAGTTCGTGGAGGATTCCCTGAAAATACAAGGGCAGATGCGCCGGTTCTGGATGTATATGCCCGAAGGCATACAGAAGGATGCGCCGCTGGTGTTCGTGCTGCACGGCTACGGCAATCCGGGAAATAAAGAGACTTGGATGAACAAGGCCGCCGAGAAACACAAGTTTGCCGTCTGCGTGCCTCAAGGCTGGAAAGACCCCAAGGGCAAGCCATCTTGGAACGTGGGCTATCCCTTTCAGGAAGGCTGGAAGGTGGATGAAGTGGCTGGCATGGAGCAGCTCGCCAAGTATGTTCAGAAGAAATACCACCTCAGCCGCAAGAACACGTTTATGACAGGAATGTCGAATGGTGGCGAGATGTGCTACCTGACTGCCTACAGCAAGCAGAAGACCTTCAAGGCTGTGGCTCCCGTCTCGGGCTTGACGATGGAATGGATTTATCGAACGATGGATGCTCCCAAGCCCATGCCGCTCTTCGAGATTCACGGAACAGCTGACCACACCTCTGAATGGGACGGCGACCTCGAGAACAAAGGAGGGTGGGGAGCTTACATGTCTGTTCCTATCGCCATCGGTTATTGGATTGCCAAGAACAAGTGCGAATGCGAGACCGCAGAGCACGTCAATGGACTCAACAAAGAGAATGGCCGCTCCATCATCAAGCACAAATACACAGGCGGTCCCACGGGATGCGAGGTTTGGCTCTATGAAGTCGTGAACGGCCCCCACAGCTGGTTCGACCACGACATTGATACAGGCGAAGAGATTTGGACGTTCTTTAGCAAATATATAGAATAAAAGCTATGCGATTCACTTTCTGGCATTTTTATCTTTTCACCTTTTCACTTTTTCACCTTTTCATCTTTTCTGCCTGGGGTGCAGACAGATTTGTCAAGCGCGAAGTGCGCGGCGTCTGGATGGCAACCGTCTATGGCATCGATTGGCCGAGCACGACTGGCTATACTATCAACATTCGCAATCAGCAAAAGGAGGAGATGATTCGGTATTTGGACGTGCTTCAGGAAAACAACTTCAACGCCGTCTATTTTCAGGTTCGCCCGATGTGCGATGCCTTCTACAAGTCCAGCTATGAGCCTTGGTCCAGTTATCTGACCGGGCAGCGAGGTAAGAATCCAGGTTGGGACCCTTTGGCTTTCATGGTAGCAGAGTGCCACAATCGCGGATTGGAGTGCCATGCGTGGGTCAATCCCTACAGGTGGTCTACCACTGCCGAAGGATGGAATACAGCCCAAGACCGCAGACTCAAAAATGCCAAGATGCTGCTCAGCTACACTAATTCCAGCGGCACAACCACCATCATCCTCAATCCCGCCCTCGATGCAACCAATGAGCGCATCGTGAATGTCTGCCGAGAGCTGATAGAGAAGTACGACATCGACGGCATCATCTTCGACGACTATTTCTATCCCAGCGGCATCCCGACCACGAGCGAGGCAGACGACTACGAGGATTGGCAGTCTTCCGGTACAGACTTGAGTTTCGCTGATTGGCGACGGGCAAACGTCAACAAGATGGTGGCCGATGTGTACGAGATGATTCAGGAGGTAGATCCGGCGTGCAAGTTTGGCATCTCGCCAGCTGGAGCGGCCTGCACCAATGCCTCTGTAGCAGCCAGCCATGGAGTGGAGAGGATGCCTGTGGCAAGCGATTGGCAATACAACGGCATCTTCTCCGACCCTGTGGCTTGGCTCGAAGAGGGCACCATCGACTACATCTCGCCACAAATCTACTGGAAGACCAATCACAGCACCAATCCCTTCGGCCCTATGACACAGTGGTGGTCCACAGTAGCAAAGCAGTTCGGACGCCATCACTATGCCAGCCACTCATTGACCTTCCTGCAATCCAGCAACACCAGCTCCGACTGGAGTGAAGTAGGGCAGCAGATGCAATACTCTCGCCAATATACGGAAAATGCTGCTCCCGGGCAAATCTATTATTCCGCTAGCGACATCGACGGCAAGAAGGTAAGCGGACTGGGTGAATGGCTCAAAAGGAACAAGTATCAGCGTCCAGCCCTTACTCCTGCCATCGATTGGAAAGATGCACCTTCATACGGCTCTGTAGAGAATCTCCGATGGGAGAATGATTCGCTCATTTGGGACTCGCTGGGTCGAGTTCGCTATGCCGTCTATGCCATTCCCGACAACATCAGCGATGCGAGTGCAGAACGCAGTACGGCAGGAGGAATCCTGTCTACCTATCTGCTGAAAACCTGTTACACCAATTCCTTCCTCATTCCCGAAAATCGTCTGAGCGGCTATCGGTTTGCTGTTTCTGTGGTGGACCGATATGGCAATGAATTCCAGCCCACATACATCCGCGAGGAGAGTACTGGCTTCATCGAAATGGCTGGCACTACTCTCGATGTGAAGTTCGAGAACTGGGAGCTTGTGACCAACCGCGAAGCCGATATCGAGGTCTTTAGCACAACCGGCATGAAGATGTTGAGCGGAGAGAACTGCATAACCCTGCCCCTCATTGGTCTTCCCAGCGGAATCTACATCGTCAAAGCTCACAACAGGAATGCCCAAGTGACCCAAAAAATATACCTAAGGTAATTACGTTTGTTATTCTTTAGAAAGCAAGAGAGGTTCGGCAGAAATGCTGAGCCTCCATCCTCTTGATGCCAAACCGCTTACAGATAGTATGAAGAAACTTATAGATGATGTCTTAAACTTCAAATAAGAATAAAAATGGCACACAAAGACTATGTAAAGAAAGACTTGGCTGGCTATTGGTACAATTCCAAGTATCCACCTAACTATGAAGTGAATGGAAGCCTATATCATGGCTATAAGAACTCGGCAGAGGAAACTCTTTTCTATGATTTTGCTGTTCAAAGATATGACCTTTATTTCACTTATAGGGGAAAGCCGTATCATTTCCTCTCTGATTCAGAGCATGTGGCATATTGCGATGATCATTATACGGAGGAATATAAGCGCTTTCCTGACGGCAATACAGCCCTGGAACAGTTTATCATTGACGGCAAGCCATTGATTGAACTTGTCAATGAGCTGGAGGATGTAGAACCAATATGAGTTGGTGAAAAACAAAGAAGAAGATGCAGGACAGTCTTAGCCCTGCATCTTTTTCATTTTCCGCTTCAGGTGTCTCAGATATGGATTGAAGAGCAGTCGTCGGCATCGGGATAACAAAAAAACTTTTTTCAGAAAAAGGTACAATTATGGTACAAATGTTATTTTTGGTTCATCCGACATTTCGAGTGATATTGTAATATGAAAAGAAGGAAACCGCTGTTTTTTGTATATTTGTAGTGATCAAGCTATAAATACAAAAGATGAACAGCAGTTTCCTATATCACGGTTGGGGTCTTTATTCCCA
>JAILRU010000099.1 GCA_024697945.1 Bacteroidaceae bacterium | reverse complement strand
CCAATAGGGCAACTATGATATCTGTTGTCATGAATTATAAAATTTGATAAATGTTAATAATCGGGCTCACTTACTTTTTGTTGAGTGCGGCCTCGACTTCAGTAAGCAGCAGGCGGAGTTTTTCCATGACAGGCTGTGCATCGTTGGTAGTCTCCTGTCGCTTGCTCTGAACGGCAATATCGAGGATTGTCATCACCAGATACATTTCTGTGCTCTGTCCTGGGTAGCTGCTTGTATAGAAGCTGAATCTCTCCTTGATGAGTTTTTCTGCCTGACGATAGACATATTCTTCATCACGTTTGATGGTCATGGGCAGAGTCCATGAACCGAAGTGGAGAGTTATTGATAGGGTGTCATCCATAATCTATTACTGTGTTACTTTGAGCATAGAGATACACCGGTCAATATCGCGCACCATTGTTCTGATACGACCTCGCATGTCTTTGACATCATTGTCGGCCATATCAATGTATTTTGCCATCTTCAGACGGCTATATTGTTGTTTGAGTTCTTCGTTCTGAATTTCCAGACTGAGTATTTTCTCATCCTTCTCGTTGAGTTGCTGGCGCAGTTTTTCCTGCACGTCTTGCATCTCATTTTGCTGCATAATGAGCTGCCTGACGCGTGTTTCCAGCCGGATGATAATGTCTTTCAGTTCTTGATTCATGACGTAATTAACTCAATTTGCGGACAAAGATAATACTTTTTTTGTCGATATGCAAGTTTATTGCTCACTATTTTTCTTTGGCTCCTTTTTTGCGAGCATCACGATGGAGTGTACGTATTCTGTCATCCACTCTTCGGTATAGCCAAGCATGTTTTGATACTTTCGGATGGAGACACAAGTACGGCGCACGCCATCGTCCTTCCAATCGTTCTTTGTCATAATCTGATGAACCTGCTTAGCCACCATTTCGCGAAGTGCATTGCGGAAGAAGCCAGGCAATCGCATTTTCCATTGCATGAGGTTGCCCATGAGCATCATAAGATCCTGACTGAATCCTTGGAACTGAATGAGATAGCTTTGTGCGTCCTGAATCTTATGACAATGTTTTCGGATGCTACCATCAATTTCTGCAAAGAAGGAGTCGCTGATGCTGTAGATGTCTTGTATGAGTTTACGGCATTGTTTTTTTTCGGCCACACCGAGTTTGTTGTTAAGCGTGGCAACGTGATAGGTTTGCTTGAAGATTCGCAGGTCAGGCAGCGCACCCAGATTGTTGATGCCAAGATGAGAAGCCATCACTGCTTGGTAATAAACGCGGATGAGGAGCATAAAATCTTCCATGCCGCCGACTTTCGTTTGTTGGTCTTTTCCACCTCGACGAAAAAGTTTGCTGAATATAGACATGATGATAATTTACTATTTTACTATTTACTATTTACTAATTACTTTTAGGAGATTCCTTACATTATATATAATTAATGGATTTCGCTTTGGATTTTTTCAGCATTGTTCCGATGCGCTTGAGCATGATACGCAAATCAAGCCAGAAGCCCCAGTTTCGGCAGTACCAGATGTCGGCTTTTGTGCTGCCCTTCGCCTGTGTGGGGAAGTGGTAACTTGTGATGCCGGCCTTGAGTTGGTAGCCTGAGGCAAAGGACTGTTTCAACTCGTGGCGATAGTCCTTGTAGCGGTCGGGGTGCATCATTTGTGAACCGACAATTGTCATGCTGCCCCAGAGTACACAGAGGAATTCGGGTAATAATTCCAATTTGGAACGGTTTAGGAACTTCCCGAACGGGAAATATCCTGGGTCGTTGAAATCGTCGAGGAAAGAAGGCGCGGCCTCATAATGACGTGTTCGGAAGGTAATGCACTGGAATACCTTGCCGTTCATGCCACACATGTGGCGTGTGATAAGAACAGGACCGCGGCTCTGTCGCTTGATGCAGATGAAGGCAATGAGGGCAAATGCCGGAAAGATGGTAACCAGAGCCAAAAGGCTCAGTACGATGTCCGTCAGGCGTTTGAGCATTCTGTTGAGGATGTTCTGCAAAGGTAATTTGGCAGAAGAGAGCACATCGACGCTGCCTCGGCATTCGCTTTGCATCGTTTGGGGTAAGGTGCAGGAAGCAATGGGCAAGAGGTGAAGCGCTATGCCTTGCTCGTGGCAGATGTGTGCGATGTATTCCAAATCTTTTGTTTGCAATGCAGTTAGAGCACAATAAATACTTCCTGTCTCGGGATGTCCTGCAAGATATTCGGTCAGTTGTTGTGCCGTTTGTTGTGCCGTCTGCATTTCCATATGGTTTATCCTCAACCCGTATGTGTTTTGTTGCAATGCCTGTTGCTGCCATGCTGTCTCTTCATTGCATAGAAAAACTGCATGCTCATTGTGAGCAGGCCGTGTACAATAGCGTATAAACCAACTGTTGAGTATAAGTCGCTCTATTGTGAGGGCAATGCAGAATATGAGACAGGCAAGGAGTGGGAGGGAAACATCAGTCAGAATGGCCAATTCGAGAATGCAAAAAACCAAAACTGTTTTCATGGCGCATGCTACCACTTCATCGCGGCGGGCTGTCCTGCTGTAGGTAACATTGGGTATGATGAGTGTCACAATGATAAGAAGCACGAGACCCAACAGGAAGCCCACCGCACTGTCTATGTACCATTGCGAGTCATTCTGACTTGTCGCTACTGCAGCTATGTGCAAGCATCCTGCCCACAAAAGAGCTTCGACCAAACAGGTCACGCTATTGAGAAGCCAGTGCCGCATCATTCGCCGCACAGATATATTAGTCTTTTCCTTTTGCATAGTTTCAGATAGGTATATGTCTCATGTGCACATACGCCGTAGGCAAAGTTACGACAATTTGTCTGATAAATTGCTAAAGACGGCAGAGAAATCTCATATAAAGATAAATTTTCTTGATTTTCCTTTAACATTATTATAATTAATTGTATATTTGCACGCCGATTTAGAATAATTATACAAATCAAAACTCAAGACGATATGGCAGAATACGTTGCTAACGAAGAATTACAGAAAGAAGAAGAGTCGAGTGCTTTTACCTTGTCTGCAATATGGACCATCGTAGTGCTTAACTGGCAGTGGATAGTTTTATCTACGATTTTTGCACTCGGTTTGGCATTTATTTATTTGCGTTATACCCAGCCTGTCTATACCTCGGCCATGAAGGTGCTGATTAAGGACGATGATAATAAAAAACGGTCGATGGCAGCAGGTCAGATGAACCTGGAGAGCATGGGTATCTTTTCCAACAGTAATGGTTTCGATAATGAGCTTGAGATACTGAATAGTACCAACATCAACAGTCGTGTGGTAAAGTCGCTGAAGCTTTATGTAAGTTATGCTATCGAAGGTCGTGTTCGCAAATTCGAACAGTATCAGACCAATCCGATTATTGTGGATATGCCGCAGCACCAGCTCGCAGTTCTGAGAACTCCCATCGAAATTGAGATGACCAAGGAGGGCAAGGGCCTGCATGTAACTGGTAAAATGAGAGTTGAAGATCAAAAGGAACCAGTTACTTTCGAACGCAATATACAGAAGTTGCCCGGTAGTATTAATACGCCCATGGGCATCATTATGTTCCAGCAGAATCCGGGTACGAAGTGGAAGGACGAGAAACTCTATGCCACCATCCTTCCCATTGAGATTGCGGCGCGCATTTACAGGAACAAGCTCTCGGCAACTGCGACGAGCAAGACCACGACCGTTGCCAATGTTACCTTTACCGACACTCAGGTTGGACGTTCTATCGACTATCTGAACGAATTGCTCAAGAGTTACAACGACGATGCCAATGAAGATAAGAATGAGGTGGCAATGAAGACCGAAGAGTTCATCAAGGAACGTATCGACTTTATTCGCGGTGAACTGGATGTTACCGAGGGCGAGATGGAACAATATAAGAAGAATAACGAACTCATCAACCTTACCAACGATGCCACTACGGCACTATCCAGCACGACCGAATATCAAAAGAAGCAAGTGGAAATTGAAACACAGCTTAACCTTATCAATGCTCTCGTTAAATATGTGAACGACCCAGCCAATGCAATGCAGGTCATTCCGGCTAATCTCGGCTTGGATAATAATACCCTTAATACACTTATCGGTAAGTATAACGACGGTGTGCTTTCACGCAACCGCCTGCTTAAGTCTGCAAGCGAGGACAATCCCTTCGTTCAGCGCATCACTGCTCAACTCGAGGAAATGTGGCCCTCTATCAAGATGAGCTTAGAAGCTATTCGTAGCGACATCATGACGCAGAAGGCCAGTGCCCAGAGTCAGTACCAGATGTTCAGCAACCGCATCAGCAGTACACCTACTCAGGAGCGTGCCCTTACCAACATGAGTCGTCAGCAGGAGATTAAGGCTAACCTCTATTTGATGCTTTTGCAAAAGCGCGAGGAGAACTACATTTCCTTAGCTAGTACTGCTGCCAAAGCACGTATTATCGACTCGCCTTTACGTTTAGGTAAGGTGTCTCCTAAGTCCTCAATTATCTATCTTGCTGCATTGATACTCGGTGCAGGTGCTCCCATTGGTATAATATTCTTGATGGGCTTGCTTCGCTATCGTATCGAAGGACGTGAGGACATTGAGAAGCTGACAAAGATAAGCATTCTGGCCGATATCCCCATGGCAAGCAAGACGGTCGATGGTGAGAAGGCTCTTGTGGTTCGTGAGAACACCAACAACACAATGGAGGAGGCTTTCCGAGGTCTGCGTACCAACTTGCGCTTTATCCTGGAAGAAGACGAGAAGGTTATCCTCTGTACCAGTTGTATTCCTGGTGAGGGTAAGACCTTCGTTTCCACGAACTTGGCCATGTCTTTGGCACTGATGGACAAGAAAGTCATCATCGTAGGTTTGGATATTCGTAAGCCTCGTTTGGTTAAGCTCTTCGGCATGAAGGCTGACAAGAGGGGTATTACTACTTTCCTCTCTGGTACTGATCAATCCTACGATGTGCTTGACGAGCAGATTATGCACGGTGTCATCAACAAAAATCTTGATGTACTGCCCGCAGGTATCATTCCTCCAAACCCAGGCGAACTTATTTCACGTGAACAGCTTGACAAGGCCGTTGAACTACTCAAGGAACACTATGACTATGTCTTGCTCGACACACCTCCTGTAGGTTTGGTCAGCGATACACTTTCCATCGGTCGTGTAGCCGACATGTGTCTCTTCGTCTGTCGTGCTGACTATAGTCCACGTGCTAACTTCGACCTTATCAATAGCTTCAAGGCTGAGGAAAAACTGCCTAAGATTAACTTGGTACTCAATGCTGTTGATATGAAGAAGAAGAAGTACGGCTACTACTATGGTTATGGTAAGTATGGCAAGTACGGTAAGTATGGTAAATATGGGTATGGTTATGGACGCTATGGACACTATGGCATCTATGGCCATTATGGCGAACATACAAGTAAGGAACACACAGAGAAATAACCAAGTATTTATTGGTTTAACAAGTCCCATAGGTCCCATAAGTCCTATGGGATTTTTTATAGTCCGGTGCTGATATAGTACCTTGGTCCTGCCAGGAAATAACTCATATAGGCCTCGGCACGTGTGACAGCTGTGGCGAGGTCGTCACCCTTTGCCAGGTGTGTTGCGATAGCACTGGCCAAGGTGTCCCCCGTGCCGTTACGGTCGTCAAGTACCAGTTTCTTTTTAGGATGCGGAGTTAGAGTCCCTGAAGCATGGTCATAGAGGTAATCCACCAGGTAGCGGCCCTCATCAACACTCTTCACTAAAACACTGCATCCCCATCTGCTGAGTTCCCGCAAATCGCTTTCTGGATTGCTGATGGAGCGCCCCAGCAGAAACTCTGCCTCGTGGACATTGGGCGTGATGAGGGTGGCAAGCGGAAACAGTTCGTTCTTATAGGCAGCAATGGCAGCATCGCTCACCAACTGTTCACCTGCGAAGTTCACGATGACTGGGTCGATGAGGATGGGCTGTTTGTTAAATCGTTGCAACACGCTTGCCACAGCCCGAATGATTTCGTCGGTCGGAAGGATTCCCGTCTTGATGCAGTCGGCTCCGACGGTACTCAGGAATGATTCTGCCTGCGAGACAATCAGGTCGGATGGCAGATGGTGAATGCCCTTGATGCGGTTCACGTCTTCATCCACGATGCAGGTCAGTGCAGCCGCTGCCCAGCCGCCACAGCGTGTAATGGCTTTGATGTCGGCTTGGACACCTGCACTTCCCAATGGTTCGCTGCCTGCAATGAGGAAAACTTTACCAGTTTTTAACTTTTTCTCCATAACAGGGGGCAAAGGTACGATTTTTTTTGTATCTTTGCTGCGACTTTTGTGAAAAATCTTTGAGATAAGTAACAAATCTGACCTATATTGCGGTCTTCTTTGAGTCTATTTTGTTGCCTAGGGTACAGAGGGACTCCAGAGGGACTCCAGAGGGGCTCCAAAGTGAGGACGGGGTAGAAACATATTAAATATGAAACAAAAATTAACAATATTTCTTGTCTTATTCCTGTGTTGTCTCTTCATGGGAGCGCAGCCTTTGGTGAGGACAAATCTACCTCGGCGCGATCATCATACTCATCGTCTGTCGGGGGTTAACGAACGCCGATTGGCTCGTTTGGAGAAGATGCGCGAAGCCAATATTTCCCGTAGGCATCAGACCGGTCCGTTGCGTGCCAAGACACAGCCGGAGACACAGCGCGGTCTTGTGCTCCTCGTGGAGTTTTCCGACGTGAAAATGAGCGATGATGCTGCCACTCAGTGGAATAACCGTTTCAACCAGCAGGGCTATTTGCTCGATAGTCACGTTGGATCTGTGCGTGACTACTTCGTCGAGCAGAGCTATGGTCTGCTTACCATCGATTTCGATATCATTGGCCCTCTCACGGTTTCCAAGACACATGACTACTATGGCACGGCACCCAACTCCCGTTTGAGCGACCGTGCAGCAGAAATGGTTATAGAAGCGTTGAAACTTGCTAATTCACAAGTCAACTATGCTGACTACGATTGGGATGGCGATGGCGAAGTTGATCAGGTTTATGTCATCTTTGCCGGAAGGACCAGCGATACGGAGGCAGGTTATATCTGGCCACATGAATGGGCCCTATCCAATGCAAAATACTATGGTAGCGGAACCGGTCGCCAATGGTTGGACAATGTGTCAATTGATACTTATGCAGTCTCTAATGAAATGTCAGATTTTTCCACGCTCGAGGGCATAGGTACTGCATGCCACGAGTTCAGTCACTGTCTCGGTTTCCCTGATTACTATGATATTGAATATATGGGCGGGACGGCTGCTCAGTTTTGGGATTTGATGGACGGTGGCAGCTATAATGGGCCTCAGGGAATTGGCGAAGTGCCATGTCCCTATACCGCCTTTGAGCGCTGGTCGGCAGGATGGATTGACCTGATCCCTTTGACCGAACCCTGTAAGGTGGTGGGGATGCCTGCCATCAACGAAGAGGGAGTGGCATATGTCATCAACAATACAGGTAATAAAAACGAGTACTACATCTTGGAGAATCGTCAGCAGATTACTTTCGGCACAGGCAATTATGGTCACGGTCTTATGGTTTGGCACATCGACTATAACCAGTCCGTATGGCTAAGCAATAAAGTCAATGCCGACAAGGACCACCAGCGTATGACTTTTCTGCCAGCCGATGGAAGCGTGGGCGTACTTATATATGATGAGGAGAAGGACATATCCTATTATGAGATATCTATAGAAGACGAGGCGGGTGATCCCTACCCAGGTAGCAGAGGTGTGACAAATGTGGAGCAACTGACGTGGTTTACAGCCGAGAAGGGCGGGTCAAAAAAACATGGGAACTTTATCCATCATGTTGACGAGTCCTCCGATGGGAAAATCAGCTTCATTTATGGCAACTATGTTACCCTGCCAGCACCGGAACTCGCTATGCCGACAGACATCACAGAAACATCCTTTACTGCCAACTGGCTACCAGTAGAAGGAGCCGCTAGCTATACACTTGAGGTCAAGGTGATTACGAACGAAGATAGTCCTGCAGGTAATGTTATGATCTTTACGGGCTTGACCACTACCAGCCATACCATTAAAGTGACAGAGACGGATGTGTGCTATTACCGTGTGCAGGCGGTTCGCTTTGAAGACACCTCTGATTGGTCTGAGTGGATGACAGTTGACATTGCAGCTTCCATCAACGATATGCCTATTTCCCTTTCCTTTGGAGAGGGAATGGGTAATGTTTTTGACTTATCCGGCCGTCGCTTACAAAGCATTCCACAACGAGGAGTTTATATCCAAAAAGGGAAAATCCATGTGACTTATTGAGCGGGGGCTAATCTCTAACCTTTAACCACTAATCACTATGCACTTTTCTCTAAAATTCTCCCATCTCATTGATTAATTTTAACCTAATTTTGTTAAATAACCTTAAAATAGGGCGTTTTTAGCTTAATATTGTGTTGTATTCGTTAAAAAAACCATAAATTTGCTCTGTTTAGTGCGTGTAATAGCGCAAAACGAGACGAAAAAACGCAAAAAACATTAAAAAAACTAAAATAAACATGCGTATGACAAACCGTTTAAGCAAATGGAGCAGACATTCCTCACGGGTGGTATGTCTGCTGGCGGCTTGCGGGCTGATGTATGCTTGTAAGGATGAGTTCATCTTGGACGATGAAAAGCCCAGCTGGCTCAACTCAAGTATTTACGAAAGCCTGGAGCAGAAAGGTAATTTCAGAACATATCTGAAGTTACTGGCTGACAAGGATGTTAATCCTGAGAACATGCGTCCGCTGACTGATGTCTTGAGCCGTACTGGTTCTAAGACAGTTTTTGTGGCAAATGACTCTGCTTGGGATGCTTTCTTTGCAGCCAATGCGAAGCTGCCTGAAGGTAACCCCTGGCACTATGCTACAAGCTATGAAAACCTGAGCCAGGCTCAGAAGAAGCTACTGATTCATACCAGTATGCTTAACAATGCTATTGTGATGGAGAATTTGGCTAGCAGCCAGTCTTCAGGCACCGATTCTCCTGTCCGTGGTGAGTACATGCGTCGGTACACTGATGTAGAGGCTACCGACTCCATTACCCATCTCGATTCCAAAGATCTTCCTTATAGCTACAATTACTACTATGATGGAGGAACTGACAAGGACTATTGGGAGCGTTTCCGTGAAGACAAAGGCGGTAAGGGTATTTATTTGGCTATAGACTCCACCCTTCCTATGATGCTCCACTTCACGGCAGAGCACATGGCAAGGAACACCATCATCGATAGTGACTTCGAGAAATTTATGGGACGTCCTCGTAATCCGAGTGATGTACATATTTATAATTCTATCTTGAAGGAAAAGGACGGAGTCTGCGAGAATGGTTATGTTAACAGGACGGAGATGCCGCTTTGCCCCCTTACGAACATGGCAGAGGTTATCCGCACCAACGGCAAGACAGATGTCTTTAGCCACATTCTTGATCGTTTCAGTGCACCGTTCTATTGCAGCCGTATCACCAGAGCCTATCAGGATCTTCACCCTGAGTTCACGGACTCTATCTTTACTAAGAAGTATTTCTCTGATAATAACTTCGATGTAAAGGCTGGATATATTAGAGCCAACTCATCTGGTGAAATTTCCAAATATGAGCCGGGCCCCTATGGCACTTTCCGTACTTACGACCCATACGTGAACAAGAGCAGCGATACTCCCGACCGTATTCCTGCCCTCAAGTTCGATCCGGGATGGAACGGCTACTACGATGAAATGGATGTCCGCAAGGATATGGCTGCCATCTTCGTGCCCAGCGATGATCAGATGTGGCAATATTTCACCGAGGGTCCTGGCAAGAAGCTCCTGACCGTCTATTATGCCAAGGAAGGTATGGGTGCAGACAAGGGAGAGATTGAGTGGATTCCACCTACAAAGGGTGACAATGAATCGCTCTTCCGCCAGATAGACTGCATCCCTGTTGGTACTATTGACAAGCTCATCAATAACTTCATGCAGCGTTCGTTCGTAGGTTCTGTGCCTAGTAAGTGGGGCAAACTTACTGATGATGCCATGGAGCCTTTATTCGAGGATGTTGATGTTGCTCGCGATGAGGATCTTGACACCTGTTTGCTCGCCAGCAATGGTGTCATCTATATCATGAACAGAACTTGTGTGCCTGCCGACTATCGTTCAGTTACCGCGCCCGCATTTATTAGTAAAGTAAATAGAATCATCAAGTCTGCCATCTATGACGACTACATGAATCTGAACTACTATGCTTACCTGAAGGCCATGCAGAGCCGCTTTACATTCCTGTTGCCCAGTGATAAGGCACTTGAATACTATTACGACCCTGCCAGCATGAAGAGCCGTACACCGCGTTGTATTAAATTCTCCTTCCAGGGTGGTAATTTCCCCGTGAAGCTCCAGTTCTACAACTATTTCTGCTCTTATAACAAGGATAAAGGTCAAATCGGAACTATTGGTAATCTGATTCCTGGTACGAGCCTTTACACCAACAATGAGGTAACGAACCGTCTGAAGGACATTCTTGAGAGCCATACCATTGTGCACGACGGCACGAATCCTATGGCGCACACAGGAGAAGGAAACAACAAACTTCCGACTCAGGAGTATTATGGCATCAACCCGAGTGACCCTCTTCCTGAGTATTACCTTTCCAAGAATGGTAATGCTGTGAAGGTCATCCGTGATGAAAACGATAAGATCATTGCAGTGAAGGGTGGCTTCCAACTTGAGAACGAACGCGAGGGTATTGAAAGTGAAACACCTGGTGTTTTAGCTTGTAATATTACAGAGCCGAATGAAACCGATAATGGTTATACCTTCGTCATTGATGCTCCGTTGGTTCCTACATACCGCAGTGTATATAGCATCTTTACCAACGACTATGATTTGTACAAGGAAGCTGCAGGCGAGACTCCTTACAGCCAGTTCTACGACCTCTGTACTGCCGACGGTTATGACACAGAAATCATCGGTTGCGGACTTGTAGATGGTAGTCTCGGAAAGACCCAGCGTGAGTCTGCTCTCAAGAAATTCAGAATTTTCATCGGTGACAACGGACTGGACTACAACGTACAATTCTTCAACAACTACCGTTACACCATCTTTGTTCCCACAAATGATGCAGTGCAGAAGGCCATTGCCGACGGACTGCCCACTTGGGAAGAAATTTATGAGGACTATCACAGCCACTGCAAGCCCCTCATCGATGATGAGACAGGTGAGCCGAGGCTTGATCCTAATGGTGACATCGAGTACACCGATGAACTCCAGACTTATGAAGACAGCGTGCGTATCGCTGCCAAGATTACTTACCTGACCAATTTCGTACGTTATCATTTCGCTGATAATTCAGTGTTTGCCGACAAGACCGAGCTTGCAGCCAACGAAATGGTAACATCCAGCTATGATAAGGAACTTGAGCTCTTCTGCAAAATACATGTTGATCGTGTCGCAAACGGTGATGGAACTGATCTCCGTGTCTGTGATGATGTGACATGGAAGCAGAACGGCAACAGCATGGTTGGCACAAAGCAGCCCTTTGTGACTGTCGGTGAGAAGAACGTCCTGACACGTGACATTTCATGCAGTGCCTCGCCAGTCAATGTTGCCATGAAGGGTATTACTATTAACTCTTCCAGTGCTGCCGTAATTCACTCTATCGATGGTTATCTGAATCACACTGAGGTCATCGATGGCAGACATGACAAGACATGGGAGTCAACCATAAAAGCTAAGGAGTACTTAAAGAGATACGCTATCCGTTAAAATCATCCTACTATGAATAAAATAACAAAGCTTTTACTACTTTGGGTAGTTGCACTCATGGCGCTGCCCGCAAGTGCACAGCAACGGCGTATCTCAGGTACCGTTTCTGATGATATTGATGTCATCATCGGTGCCAACGTCGTCGAGAAAGATAAGAACAATCGTATTGTCAGCCAGGCCATTACTGATATGAATGGTAACTTTACCATGAATATCAAGGATCCTAACAACGTGCTGGAAATTTCCTATATCGGCTATAAAAAGTTCAGTCAGAAGATAGGAACAGGCAAGAGTGTGTTCAAGGTTACCCTGCAGGACAATACCAAGACTATGACTGAGGTGACCATTACTGGTAAGAAGAACGCGCCCACGACTGGTCTTGAGATCCCTGCCCGCGAATATGCCGGTGCAGTCCAGAACTTCAAGATGGAGGACATGGAGGGTCTTGCCTTCGAGTCTGTTGACCAGGCTCTGCAAGGTCAGATTGCCGGTCTTGACATCGTGCCAAATTCTGGTAACCTCGGTTCTGGTACGACCATGCGTCTGCGTGGTACGACCACCATCAATGGTAATGCGCAGCCTTTGATTGTCCTCAATGACCACATCTTCCAAATCCCCGAAGACGAGAAGGACAGATACGACTTCGCAACGATGGATAATGAGGAACAGTTCTCTACATTGCTCCAGGTCAATCCGGAGGATATCGAGAGTATCACCGTCCTGAAGGATGCTGCAAGTACTGCCAAGTGGGGTGCTGATGGCGCGAATGGTGTCATTGAGATTAAGACACGTCGTGGTCATCGTGGTAAGACCCGCGTCAACTTTACTTACAAGTTCAGCGGCACATGGCAGCCCGAGGGTTATGAGATGCTTACTGGTGATGGATACACCATGATGCTCAAGGAGGCATACTACAATCCAAACCAAAGGAACACTTCATTGCCCGAACTAGACTACAACCAGGAATTACCTTATATATATAATCATTACAGTCATAATACCGACTGGGTGAAGAAGGTACAGCAATTTGGTCAGGAACATAAGTTCACAATTGCTCTCTCTGGTGGTGGTGACAATGCTACTTTCCGTATCAGTGCCAACTACGATAAGAGTACCGGTTCTATCATCGGACAGAAACTTGACCGTTTCACCAGTTCTACGGCATTGGATTATTGGGTCAGTGACCGCATCAAGTTCCAGAGTAACATCAACCTGGCCTTTACGACCAACCACAAGAACTATGGTAACGACATTCTGTCTCGTGCATACAATGCTATGCCTAACATGAGCGTAGATGAGTACGATGCACAGGGTAACCCGACCGGCAACTATTTCAATATGCTGCCTCTGGCCGCTACTTATTCCACTACCACTACTGGTAGGTTGGAGAATGATGGCAGAATGACATCTTATGACCTTAGGGACATGTTCGTGAACGGTAACCCCGTTGCCCGTGCCATGAATGCTTGGTGGAATCAGAAGCAGTATAACCTGACGCCGCAGTTCAGTATAGAATACAAACTGCTTGGCAAGACAGATGATGAGCATCGTTTGAACTATGTGGGCGACGTACAGCTCAATATCTTCAATACCAGCAACGACCAGTATTGTCCCAGCGAACTCAAGACCATGGCATGGGTTTGGGGTGGCGATAATGCTGCCAAGCTTACTGGCAACGAACGTAACTATGTCGGCAACGACGAGAGCAAGTCTCTCGAGTTCACCACCCGTCATGACCTGCGTTACTATTCTGCATTCAAGAACCGCGACCACAGCCTGAGCGGTCTGGCTCGCTTCGAATTGGCAATAGGCAACAGCAGTTCTCAGTTGCTTAACCTGTGGAATGTGCCTAACGAAATCACAGACCCCACCGTTGTGGCATTGCTTCGTGATGCAAGCTCCAGCAACTATGAGTGGAGGCGTCAGAGCTTCTTCGGACAGGTCCACTATTCTTATAAGAGTAAATACTCTATCGACGGTTCTGTCCGTTGGGATGGTCGCACAACCTTCGGTCGTGGCCATAAGTACGGATTCTTCCCCTCAATTGGTGCTCGTTGGAACATTATCGACGAAGGCTTCATGAACAAGGATTGGATCAACAGCTGGTTGAGTATGCTTGCTGTCCGTGGCTCTTGGGGTATTACCGGTGGTAACGGCGATGCCGGCAGCAATCAGTATAATAAGTATTCTACTGACTCTTACTACAATCGCCACCAGGTTATCAGGCCTGAGAACCTCTCACTGACGGAATTGCGTTGGGAGAAGACACGTAAGCTGAACCTTGGTTTCAATTTAGGTTTCTTCAAGGATTTGATTAACGTCGAGGGCGAACTTTACGACCACAAGACGACGGATTTGATTATGAATAATCTCCGCATCCCCAGTGCCAACGGTTTCTCCAACTTGAGCAATGTGAATGCCGGTATCCTTCGCAACAAGGGTTGGGAGCTCAATTTCTCCACCTCCAAGATTTGTAAGGTTGATAAGTTCTCTATGAAGTTGCGTGCCAACATCGCTCAGAACTTCAACGAGGTTGAGGAGATGAACCCCCTCATTCTGGAGAGCCTGAACGGTTCTGATACCTATCAGCCCGGTAACCTGTCTTACAATCAGCGTGTACAGGTTGGCAATGCCCTCGGTTCTATCTATGGTCTCCATTATCTGGGTGTCTATAAATACGATTATGACCACAATGGTATTACCAACGCGTCAATTGCCAGCTATGGTTATGCAGAGGTGGGCAACAGCGGCTATGCCGGCTATGCAGATGGAAGCATCAACTACAACGAGCCCATCAATACCGCTGCTGCTGCAGAGCGTCGCGGTGAAGTGCATACCTGTCCTATCGCCTACGATGCTGATGGCAATATGCTGACCGACGCCAAGGGTATTCCCCTGCCCATGTACTACTGTTACAACGAAAGCTATCGCTACCAGTTCCAGGGTGGTGATGCCATCTACGAAGACATCAACCACGACGGACAGATTGACCGCTATGACATGGTCTATCTCGGCAACTCCAACCCCAAGTGCAATGGTGGTTTCGGTATCCAGCTTTACTACGGCAGATTGTCTTTGAATGCCGGTTTCAACTTCCGTATCGGCAACCAGATTGTCAATATGGCCCGTATGAATCTGGAGAGCATGTTGAACAACCAGAACCAGAGCTATGCCACCACATGGCGTTGGCGTAAGAATGGCGACGAGACCGTTATTCCACGTGCTTTGAGCAACGTTCAGGGCTTCAAGAGCTACAACTCCCTGCCCAGCGACCGCTATGTTGAGAATGGTGATTATCTGCGCTTGCAGTACGTTCAGCTGAGCTATGACTTCGATGCCAAGAAACTCAAGAAGTATGGCATCAATCAGTTGAAGTTGTTCGCCTCCCTGAACAACCTTTGGGTTTGGACCAAATACACGGGTGTCGATCCAGACGTATCTCCCCTGGGATTCGCCGTGGCAAGAGATAACAACCGTACACCTCGTACGAGGTCATTCACATGTAGTTTAACCCTTGGCTTCTAAAAATGTGACGACTATGAAAAAATATAAGAACATATATCAAACAGTCTGCCTCGTCGGACTTTTGGGTCTCAGTATATCTTCTTGCACGGATTGGTTGACCATCTACCCTCAGGACCGTGTTGTAGAAGAGAATTTCTGGGAAGACAAGAATGACCTGGAAGGTGTGCGTTATGGTGCATACCGTCAGATGGCAAAAACCGTATCAAAATTTGCGATATGGGGCGACCTCCGTTCTGATTCATACGAAGAGAATAGTGCTATACAAGAAGATTTGGATACTCACGACAGATATCTGAATATCTTGAGTGGTATGCCTGATTCCAGTATGACAGAGTTTGAGTGGAGTGGTGTTTATACCACAATTAACTTCTGTAACAAGGTCTTGGCCCACGGCGAGGAGGTCCTTGCAAAGGACAAGCAGTTTACCACAGGCGAGTGGATTCAGATGAAGGCTGAGATGACAGCGCTTCGCGCACTGAACTATTTCTACCTGATTCGCGCCTTCAAGGATGTGCCTTTCACCAAAAAGGTGATAAACAAGGACTCGGAGGTTGAAGCTTTTCCCCTTACAAATCAGCTTGCCGTGTTGGACTCCATTATTGCCGATTGCGAAAGTGTTGCAGGTAAGGCTCGCAACCGTTTCACCAGCAAATCCGATACCAAGGGCTTGATTACCAATACTGCCATTTATGCTATGTTGGCCGATATGTATTTGTGGCGTGGTTCTCTCCATGAGGGCCGTCACGGCAAGACCGGCATGGACATTGTCAATGGAGAGGAAGTTAGCCACGATGTCACAGTTGACTACCAGAAGGCTGCTGATTATGCGGATTTAAGCCTGCAGTATCTTGCCAATCAGAATGCGCAAGAGAGGACCAGCGGTTCTAATATCTTCGGCTCTGGTGAAGAGACCTTCAATTATGGCCTTGCTAACTGTGACATGATTAAGAACAAGTTTGAGGATGCCAACTCTGTATCTCCGAAGATGGAGGCTCAGACAGCCATTTTCTATACTAAGAACAGCCGCGAAAGCATCTTTGAGTTGCAGTATAGTGTGAGTGATAATCTGAAGAACGACGTTGTCAACAGTCTTTATGGCTATAGCAATAGTACGCATCTGAAGGTCAATAAGGATGCGATGGATGCTCTTTACAATGGTGGCATCACTGGTGAAGGCGATAACGGTGGCAGATGGGATTCCCGCCTTTGGGTATGCTGTCAGGACAAACTTACGGAGTATAGTACGTCGTCCTCTAATAATAATAATTCAGAACAGAGTAGCGGTGGCAGTTATTACATGATGAAGTATCAGTTGCCCAATCCATCTGTCGAGAATAAGGACGTTATCAACATGGATGGGTCTGGAACAAACCGTGAAATTAAGAACATTATGTATTCAGGCAGGTCTTATAATAGCTGGATTATCTATCGTATGACTGATGTGATGCTGATGAAGGCAGAAGCTTTGGCTTGTCTGGGTAACTCGAACCTGAAGAAGGTTAAGGCGATTTGCAATGCCATCCATCGCCGTTCATACTGTAACTACAAGAATCCTTCCAAGCAACCCAACACCGATGCTGAAAGTGAAGGAACAATTGGCAATGCCTATGGCGCCAGCAAGAAGGCAAAGAACGGATGCGCTTTCAGTGAAAGCGTCGTGTATGTCATGAACGAGCGTCAGATTGAGCTTCTTGGTGAAGGCAAGCGTTGGTTTGATTTGGTCCGTCTGGCAGAGCGCAGTTCTTACAACAAGTCTGACCCAGAAGATCCTCGGGAACCAGGTATTACCAATGGACAATATGGTATGACCGCTATGGTTGAACAGTTCCTTGCAGTTGGATCGAATTCCAGCTTTGCAACCACGTTGACCAACCGCTTCAAGAACCGCTATGGTCTGTACTGCCCCATCTACTACATGGAAGTAAAGGCCAGCGATGGTGCCATCGAGCAGAATCCCGTATGGAACAAGTCGAAGTACGAGCAGTAAGAGAAAAGATAACAGAAGTCAGTTATAAAAGACATACATAATATGGCTAATAACAGAATAAACAGATACATCGGTGCAATTGCCCTGGGTACAGTCCTGATAGCTGTGCCAGGCTGTACCGACACATGGGACGACCATTACGACAGTGAGTCGTCTCCGGAAACAACGATTACGTTGTGGGAACGGATAAAGAGTAATCCCGATTACAGTCGCTTCGCAGACATCGCACAGCGTGCAAAGTTCTATAAGGACAATACACATGCGGTACCCGATTATACCTATGCCGACATACTCAGCACAGGACAGGTGAATACAGTCTGGGTTCCCGATAACAGCGCATTGACGCAGGCGGAATACGAGAAGTGGATGCAAAAATTAGAGAGTGGCTCCGCCGCGGACGGTTTCACTGTACAGCAGCAGTTCCTGGGCAACCATATTGCCTTGTGGCGCCACAATATCTCCGAACCGGGCATTGACACCGTGAAGATGATTAACGGCAAGAACTTGAGTTTTGACAAGTATGTCCGTACGCTTCAGGGAGTACCTCTTGCACAGGGTGCGAGTGGAGTGGCATACAACATACCTGCGGTCAATGGAACGATGCACGTTCTCAAGGGTATTACGCCGTTCCATTACAATTTCTATGAGTATCTCAAGTACAGTGAACCGCAGACGAAGTTGGGTCAATATGTTGTAAGTAAGGACACCACCTATTTCTCTGCCGAAAGAAGTATCGAGGGCCTGCCAGACGAGAATGGTAACCCAACCTACGTTGACAGTGTATATTTTACTTCCAATCGTTTGTTTGCAAGTAAAAGATATCTGCCAAGCATAGGCGCTGAAAATTGGGTGATGTACGAGGAAGGTTTCGGTGAGAACATCAACGAAGAGGACTCAGTATTCATTATGCTTCAGCCCACTGATGCGGCTTGGGATGCTACATACGAAAAAATGAAGGCCTCTCATACCTACGCAACCACCTATGAAGACAAGAGTAAAGGTGACTTGAACGTGAATAATGCAGTCTTCAAGGGACTTGATCCAGACTCTTTGCAGAAGATGAGCATAGAAATGGACATGGTTTCGCCCCTCGTCTTCAATCTTCACAAGCAGCCCAAGAGAGGCGGTTCCGAGGTGTGGACCTTGGATTTGTTCAAGACCTTCAAAGGTGACGGTGGCGATCCCACAAACCCGAACAATTATCTGCTCAACACCTTTGGCGACACCCTTCGTGCTGTTGGCGACTGGAAACCATCCGACCTCTTTAACGTGGAAGCAACAGATATGAGTAATGGTATTGCATACGAGGTGACATCATGGAACTTCCCCAAGGAATTCTATACACCCGATGTACATGTAGAGGTTGAGGGAACAGGTATCTTCTATAATAAGGAAAGTAACAAGTACAAGGTTGGTAATAATTCCAAGAAATACACGTTCTCCAATGAAGCCTACAAGGAGATTACTGAAAAGTACGGAGAAGTCAGCAACAGCAACTTCTACCATTTGGATGCTTCAGGTCCGACCGCTCCCCCAAAGGCTGAATTCAAGATTAAGGGCAACGATCCCAGCGCATACGTTCCCGATGCTGAGGTCATGAGCGGCAAGTACGATGTTCAGGTCGTGGTAGTACCTCATTGGTATCTGGATATTGCTAATGGTTCCGGAATTGAGGACAAAATCATTAAGCGTACAACCGAACTGTGGTACGACGAAGACGGGAACCTCACTGAGACTATTTCTGGGGTAGAGCTGGACGAGCATGTTATTGACAGCCTGGCAGCTATCAACAAGTACAAATTCAGAACTTGTATCTCGTTCAATAATAACGCAGCCAAGGATAAGACTTCATCTTGGGTGACCAGCACATACGATGGCTTGAAGGTTGACACGATAACCGTAGCCGAGGATTTCGAGTTCCCCTATTCCTATAAGAATTTGCGCTTCTCTTACCCGACACTTGTTTTCGAGGGTCAGACCAGCAAGAATGATGCCAAGAACGGATTCGTGTATGACTTCGTGATTGACAAAATCATTCTGAAGAGAAAAGATTAGCTTGTCCCATAGTAATACGATAGCAGAATTATGAAAAAGATATTCAACAATACATTCTTGCATAGGACTTTGGGTATAAGTCTATGCTTCATGGCTCTTTCCTGCCTCTGCATGACAGATGTTTATGCTCAGGACGATATGGAAGAGGAGGAGGTTGTTGTCAAGAAGACAGCCAAACCTAAGAAAGAAAAGAACTACGAGATGAAGGAGGTGACAGGTACTGTCATCGACGATGCGACAGGCGAGCCTATGGGCGGTGTCCGTATTCAGGCCTTGGGTCTGGAGAGGTATTCAACCCTTACCGACTCGATAGGCTTCTATAAGCTCTCCATCCCTGTATTCTCAGATGCAGTATATGTTTATGCTGAAGGGTATAATCCCCTGCAGGTGGCAGTCAAGGACGGACGGGCAGATGCCAATCTGTTTTCTACCGGTTTCAACAGCATTTTCACCGATGGCACATCCATTATCTCGGAGAAGACAGCGTACATTGATGAGAGCAGCGGTGTTTCCGTCGATCCGGACATTGAGCGCAAGTTGGCAGGTGATGTTCGCACCGTATTGCGTAATGGCATTCCTGGTATAGGTTCGTATATGACCATTCGTGGTGTGAACTCCATCAATGCCAGTGCACAGCCTCTCATCATTCTGGACGGTAACATGATTGACCCGCAGTATGACCGCGTGACCATGCATGAAGGTTTCTACAACAACCTCCTTGCCGGCATTGACCCCGAGAACATCGAGAGCGTGCAGGTCATCAAGAACGCAACAGCACTCTATGGTGCCAAGGGTGGTAACGGTGTCATCATTATCAACACCAAGCGTGGTAAGAGCATGGCCACGAAGATTGGTGTGCGCATCTATGGCGGCGTTGAACTCGCTCCCAAGACACTCAGTGTTCTCAATGGAGACCAATACAGCACTTATCTGAGCGATATGGCAAGCACCATCAAGAACATGACGGCAAGTAGTCTGAGCACTTATCCATTCTTGGACAAGAGTCCTTCAAACTACTACCGTAAGGTGTTCAGCAACAATACAGACTGGCAGCCCGACATGTACCGCACTGCAATGACACAGAACTACAAGATTAACGTCGAGGGTGGTGATGATGTCGGCATGTATGCACTCTCCCTGGGTTACTCCAGCGGCAAATCTACAGGTAAGGGCACGGATTTCAACCGTCTGAATCTCCGCTTCAACACCGACATTCAGGTCTTTGACAAGGTTCGTACCGGACTGGATATTGCCTACAATCAGGTGAGCTATAACATCCTTGACAATGGATGGAGTGAGGACTATTCCATGCAGAACATCGGTTCGACCAATGTGCTCGGCCTTATTCAGGCTCCTTTCATCAGCCCTTACTCCTATTATTATGACGAGTTCTCCACAGCCCAGTATGCCAGCGACCGTTTGGCATTGTCATCGGAATATGCAGGCAAGTATGCCAGCAAAGGTGGCAACTGGGTGACCAATCCTTTCAGATTCCCCCTCGTATTGGGTGACAAGGGTATCAACGAGGCACTCCGTAACCCCTATTGGATTTTGGAGAATGCTCCTGGTGAAAGTAAGAACTACGCACAGACCACACAGATTGACCTGAATGTCAGTCCCAAGTACCAGGTGACAAGAACGTTCAGTATCAGCGACCGTTTCAATTTCCTGATGACCCGTAACAGCGAGAAGTATTTCCTGCCTGTCAACGGTACGACAAACTACTTCCTGCAGGACCTCGGTGATATCAATGCTGTGCAGAAGACGCTTTTCTCCAAGGAGACCACTTTGCAGAACGACTTGCGTCTGGACTGGCGTAACAATTATGGTGCTCACACCGTCAATGTCTTTGGCGGATGGCGCTATAACAACTATTCCTACAGCTACAACTACATGCGTGGTTACAACAACGAGAACGATAAGCTGCCTATCATGAACAAGAACATGGAGTATCTCAACTATGACGGTACCAATGACAACTGGATTGATATGGCTTACTACCTCGATGCCAACTACAATTATTCCAACCGCTACTTTGCAGATGCAACCGTGAGCATGCAAACCAGCAGCCGCTTCGGCAAGAACACGAAGGATGGCATTAAGTTGGGCGGTGTTAGCTGGGGTATCTTCCCCTCTGTTCAGCTCGGCTGGATTATGACGAATGAAAAATGGTTCCCCAATACACGTGGCGCTATCAACTACCTCAAGTTGACGGCTGGCTTTGACCAGAGTGGTAACGACGACCTCGACTACTGGGCAGCCCGTACTTACTGGGAGAGCACGAAGGTTACCAGCAACATGGTGGGCCTTTACCTCAATAATATTGAGAACAGTACCATCCAGTGGGAGACCACAACGAAGTGGAACGTGGCTCTTCAGGGCGTCTTCCTCAAGAACCGTCTCTCTGCCGGAGTTGACCTCTTCTGGAATAAGACCACCAATCTGCTGACCCTCAGAGAACTTCCGTATATCTCCGGTATGAGGAAGTACTGGACCAACGAAGGTGCCCTTACCAACCGCGGCTTTGAGTTCAATGCCAATGCGGCAATCATCAACAAAAAGAACTGGAAGTGGGAATTGGGTGCTACCTTGGGTCATTACAACAATAAGATTACTGAGCTTCCTTCTGGCGTAAGCAACACGATTAAGCTGACAGATGTCTATGGTAAGAATGTTCAGAACATCCATGGCTATACTTCAAGTATCTATGGCGAAGACAATGTCCTGACAGCTGTTGGCTATGCCGTAGGCAGTTTCTATGGTTGGCAGACCGATGGTGTCTTTGCCAACGACGCTGAGGCAAGTACAGCAGGTGCACTTGGCTACCTCAAGTATCCTACCGGTCTTAAGGAGGAAAACAAGAAGTACTACGACTTCAAGGCTGGTGATGTCCGTTTCATTGACCAGAATGGTGATGGCGTTATTGATGTAGCCGACAAAGTTGTCATTGGCAATCCCAATCCCGACATTTATGGTAATATCTACACCAGCCTGACATGGAAGGACCTGCGTCTTGACGTTAACTTCAAGTACAGTGTCGGCAACGATATCTACAACTATCAGCGCAGTGAGCTTGAAGGTCTGAACACCACATACAACCAGACCACAGCTGCTTTGCGTCGCTGGACTTATGAGGGCCAGCAGACAGATATGCCTAAGGCTTGCTACACTGACAGTGAGGACTGGCGCAACAACGAGCGCATGAGCGACCGTTGGATTGAAGATGGCAGCTACCTCAAGCTCAAGACCGTACGCCTTACCTATAAGATTCCTTATAGCAACAGCTGGCTGCTTGGTCTGAAAGTATGGGGCGAGGCAAACAACCTCTTCACCATCACCAAGTACTTGGGCACCGATCCTGAAATGAGTTGCAGCAACAGGGCTCTCTATCAGGGAATCGATACTGGTCTCATCCCGAGTGGCCGCAGCTTCAATTTCGGTGTTTCGATTAACCTCTAATGTAATTCAAAATTCAAAATTCAACATTCAAAATTGAATAAGATGAAAAGGAAATCAATTATATGCATGTTGTCGTTGAGCATGATGTTAGGTATGTTCTCCACTTCCTGCGAGGATATGCTTTCTCCCGACAGCGAACGTCACGCATACACCGTGGCAAAGGATACCCTTTATTCCTATTGGGGCATTCTCAGATCTCTGCAGAACATCGCAGAGCGTTACGTCATCCTGAATGAATGTCGTGGTGATTTTGTCGATGCGTCCAGCTTTGTCAGCGACACCATTGCAGCCATTGTTGACTTTGGTGATGTGACAGACCCCGAGAAATGGAAAGATGGTGCCTGCGCATATTTGCGAATCAGTGACTACTACCACGTCATCAACAGTTGTAACGCCTACATCGCTAAGTGTGATACGAACCGTGTCACTGGTACCAACCAGCCGTACATGCTCAAGGAGTATTCCCAGGTTCAGGCCATTCGTGCATGGGTTTATATGCAGTTGTTATACGCTTATGGTCCCAATCGGGTTCCCTTCTTTACGGAGCCGATGCTTGCTACCGATGACATTACCAATTTCATGGCCGACAAAAACAAGAGATTGGTGAATTCTCAGATATTGGTAGAAGAATTTGGTAATATACTTGAGAGGATGGAAGAGGTAGAGAAGCAGTATGGTCTGCCCCAGTATGACAGATATGGTTATCCCACCACCATTTGTCACAGCAGCAAGTGCATGTTCCCCGTTTCTCTCGTATTGGGCGATCTCTATTTGCTGAACAATCAATATGCAGAAGCAGCTTTACATTACTTCAACTTCCTTAAATCCAAGAATGGCGGTCCTCTTGTCGTAGGTAGTTACTATAGCAGAGGCGACCTGGATGACCGTTTGGATTATCCTTACTATAACTGGTATGGTAACCCATATCGCGAGACTGGTGCCGTCAGCAGAGGAACGGAGGCGATTACTGTAATTCCCAGTAACATGGGTAAACTTAATGGTAAGGTCCTGACCGACATCAACCGTCTGTTTGGCTTCCAGGCTGAGATGACAAGCGGTAAAGCTTCATATAGTATAACGGTTAATGGTGAAACGACAGAGTCAATCGTAGATGTTAACACAATTTTATTGAGCCGTAACTATGAGCGTGAGCTTATCCCCAGTAAGGGCTATGAAGCACTCTGTGACAGCCAGACGTATGAGATTTATGTTGGTACGAAGTCTGGTAATGTCTTTACTTACGAATCACTTCAAGAAATGCCAGGCGTAGGTGATGCCCGCCGTTCATGGATATATGATGATGGTGGTGATCAGTGGAACTTCTATGTAGGCGATGACATCCTCTATGGCAAGATGGTAACCAAGCAGAATCCAAGCGGATCTTTCTCAACCGCTTATCCTGTTGTCTATCGTAAGAGTTCTGTATGGCTTCGCTATGCAGAGGCTTTAAACCGTGCTGGCTTCCCCAGCTATGCGTTTGCAATTCTTAAGACTGGTCTTTGCGACAATCCCTACTGGTTCCCCACAAAGCCCAGTGAGGTGTTTGAATCTTATGTTAATTATTCGACACTGCATAGTCTGAGCAATTGTCCATACTACTATCCTGCCAGTGACTCTATACTCCTCTATGTTGACTATAAGAATGTTGGAGATTCAGTCATTATGAAGGAGTTGCCCGAAAAGTGGTATGCAGAAGAGCAGATACATACACTCGCAGAACTCGAGGCTTGGATGACGGCTTACTATCAGGCTGAGTATGAAGCTTCTTTGCAGACAGAAGAACCGATGGAGGAACCCCGTCAGTTCTATCCAAGCAACGTATATTGGTTGCCTGCAGGTCCCGATGCCTTCAAGAATAATCCACGCACCGGTACAGGACGCAGCTATGCATGCTATTTCCTCGACCGTCGTGAACTGGAGCGTGCGGACGAATTCCCATTCCTGAACATCAAGGAGATAACTGGTCAGAGTCAATACCAGACTATCTATTATAAGGAACAGGGTAAGATGTTTACAAGAAGTAACAACAGCGAACGTATTCCCAGTGATACCTATTCAAACATCCTCTTCACCATCGGTGTGCACCAGCGTGGTTGCGGTTTCATTCGTTGGGATGATCCTGAAGAGTTCCGCTCTACTTACAATTATGTAAATCAGGTGCAGAAGAAGATTAAGGCTACAACCGGTAAGGAACTCACTGAAGAAGACATCTACAGTGGTAAGTACGATGCAGAGGTTCAGGATGCCGTTGAGGATCTCATTATAGACGAGTGTGGTCTGGAACTGGCATTCGAGGGTTCACGTTTCAGCGACCTCTATCGTGTGTCAATGCGTCGTGGTAATCCTGACTATCTGGCTGAGCGTGTGTCGAAGCGTCACACCGGCGAGGTTGATCCGAAACTTCGTGCATGGCTGGATAATATGAACCATTGGTTCCTGCCACTTCCAGTGGAATAAGTAAGAAGCCAATAATGTAAAGAATTAGTAAAAGAGCTGCCAAAGGATTCCGTTTCTCTTTGGCGGCTCTTTTTTTGCCCCCAAAAACTTGAATCGATTCAATGCATCATTTGATTCAGTTCAACACATGAAATGAATCGATTCAACAAATAAAAGGAAATAATTGCAGAAATATTGGTATAATAGACACATTATACCATTTTTCGCGTTTTGTAATGAAAAAATATCGTACCTTTGCACGCGAATTTAAAATAAATAATAATTATATGAAAAAGATTTTACTTACAACTTTTTGCGTATTGACAGCTTTCTGTGCTATGGCACAGAGCAAGAAGACCTACACTGAACCGCTTATCGTTACCATCAACGGCTTGGATTCAGATCCTCAGGATGCCAGCGTCGTTGTTGTTGACAATGGCAATGGTACCATCAACTTCGAACTTCAGAACTTTTTCCTTGCCACTGGCGGAGAAAGTATGCCTGTTGGTAACATCAGCATTGAGAATCTTCCTGTGACGAAGGGTGAGGATGGCTTGGACTACATTACTTTCGATGGTAGCATCACCATCCAGCCCGGTGATATGGAGGGTGTGGACATGTGGATGGGACCAGCATTTGGCGATATTCCCATGAAGCTGAAAGGCAAGATGAACCAGGAGAAACTCTATGTCACCATCGACATCGACATGCAAGAGACTATCCATCAGATCTGCTATGTTCAGCTTGGCACAGACGACTTTCCTAATGTAGTAAGGAGTGTCTATACTGAACCGCTCATCGTGACCGTCAACGGCGTGAGCACAGAACCTCAGGATGCCAGCGTCGTGGTTATAGACAATGGCAATGGTACCATCAACTTTGAACTTCAGAACTTCTTCCTTTCACTTGGTGGAAATGATATGCCTGTTGGCACCATCCGAATCGAGAACCTCCCCGTGACGAAGGGTGAGGATGGTTTGGACTACATTACTTTCGATGGTAGCATCACCATCCAGCCCGGTGATATGGAGGGTGTGGACATGTGGATGGGACCAGCACTTGGCGATATTCCCATGAAGCTGAAAGGCAAGATGAACCAGGAGAAACTCTATGTCACCATCGACATCGACATGCAAGAGACTATCCATCAGATCTGCTATGTTCAGCTTGGCACAGACGATTTCTCTGCAGCAAGCAAACTCGGTGACCTGAATGGTGACGGAATGGTAGATATTGCCGATGCAGTAACAGTCCTGAACATCATGGCTGCAGGTGAATACAATGCTGATGCAGATGTCAACCACGACCAGACGGTTGATATTGCAGACTTCGTAACCATCCTGAATATCATGGCGGCGCAGTAAAAGAATTGACAATTGACAATTGATAATTGATAATTGAAAGCTGACTCATCGTTCTTTTTTCGTCCAAAGGGGGGCTTAGGGGTCTTTCTGCTTTTACTGTCCTTCCTTGCACCAATTGTGTGCAGGGGACAGGAGGCATTGGCAGAGGATTTCGTGACGGCTTCCGTATGTGTGGCAAGTCCGGGGGAGAAGATATACTCAGCGCTCGGACATGCTTGCTTGCGTTTGCAATGTCCCACTCATGACCTCGACTACATATACAGCTACGAGGCTGAGGATGTCCGCCATAATGTATTGCGATTCTTTGCCGGCAAGCTGAAGATGACTGTCAAGACGGTTCCTACTGAAGAATATGTGGCTCAGTATGTGCCAGAGGGTAGGGGAGTGAAAGAGTATGTGCTGAATCTTCCCATCCGTGTGAAGCAGCGTCTTTGGGAACAGATGGACGGGCGTTTGCAGTATAGTCCAATCCCATACGACTATATGAATCACGGCTGTGCCGTTTCTGTGCTCAGTTGGTTAGAAGAAGCTATCGGGAGTGATAGCCTCGTGTATGCGCCCTGGCCTGAGAAGTACAAACGCTCTCGCAAAGAGATTGGTGGAGACAGCATCGTGAACGAATGGAACCACATCGGTGTCTGTTCGTTCGTAACAGGTGAGTCGAATGCCTTAGATATCGATAATACCCGGAAGGTGATTGTGCCTACGGAGCTGATAGAGGTGTTGCAGGGTGCAACCGCATTTGGAGCGCCTTTGTTGACGGGCGAATGTAATGTCCTGCTTGGGCCAACGAAGTCTGTCAGCAAATCCAAGTTCCCTCCTCTCCTCGTGTCGCTCCTCGTGTTGTTGCTCGCAGTAGTCAATTTGCGTTTGCGGAATGTCTGGTTGAGGTGTGCCGTACTCCTCCCCTGTCTCCTGTTGGGTACATTCGTGCTGTACTTAGTGGTGTTTTCCGCTCTGCCATGCACCACATGGAACTGGCTCATCATACCATTCTGCCCACTGCCATTTGTCTTTTGGAAGTGGAGGCGATGGTGGACGTTGCCTTTTGCCGCAGTATGTCTCATCTGGGTGTGCGGGATGATTGCTTACCCGCACCAGATTGTAGATAGCGCTCATCTCGTCCTTTCGATAGCAATGGCTTTATGTAATATTGAGATATATTTGAAACTTAAAAATAAATAACAAAAAACTATGAAATTTAAATTCTTAAGGCTTTTGAGCCTATTTGTGGTGATGTTCACCATGTTTAGTATGTCGGCATTTGCCAGCAATTATTATTCCAAGGCAACCGCCAAGGCCGTTGGTGCAGGCAAGGTGTATGTTAGTTACAAGAATCAGGCTGATGCACCTAATTATGCAGCCGAATCTGCAGCCGAATCCGGTGCAGATAAGCAGCAAAACGCACCCACTCACACTTATTATCTGTATGCTCAGGCTGATGAGGGAAATGTCTTCGCTGGTTGGTATGGAGATGAGGCATGTACCGGTAGCGCCGTTTCTACCGAAGCAAACTACACAGTTTCTATTACTGCAAATTCAACGGATAGTGAGAATCCCACAACTGTGGCATTATATGCTAAGTTCGTGGATGAAAATGCTCCCATCCTTTCATACACTGAGGCACACGTTTATGCAAATCTCAGCTCAGGAACATATAAGAACACGACTTTGACGACAAAGAACGTGACAGAAGGAAGTGTAACATACGAATCCAGCAATGAGAATGTGGCCACAGTCGCTGCAGACGGAACTGTGACGTTTGTTAAGGACGGTTCCTGCTTTATCAAAGCGAAGGCAGGTGGGTCAGAGGGTGCTTACATTCTCACTGTTATCGACGACGTTGCTGCAGGTGTCACTCAGATTGCCAATGGTGACTTCGAGGACTGGCGTGGTGTGTCAGACAGCAACCATGCTCCCGACAACTGGAACTCATTCGAGACAAACGAGGGAACCTATGGAAGCTTTGCCCGTGCACAGCAAGTTCAGATGACTGAGGATCATCGTCCTGGCAGTAACGGTTTCTATTGTGCAGAAATCTGGTCGCGCTCTGTTGTGGGTGTGGTTGCTCAGGGTAACTTGACGACAGGTTGTATCAATGCAGGTGCAATGTCGGCAAGTGACAAGGGTAACTACAACTATAGCAAGACCGAAGACCCCTTGAAGAGTGAGACTCTCTCCAAGGTTCCCACAGCTATCCGCTTCTGGGCAAAGTTCGTTCCCGCTGCAGTAAATGCTGACCACCCCAATGCTCACATGGAAGCTGTAGTTCATGACAACTTCAACTACATCACATACAGTGACCCATCATTTGCATCAGAAGAAGAAAAGTCTCATGCCATTGCAAAGGCAAGGAAGGACTTCCCCACCACCAATGGCGAGTGGCAGGAATTTACCGTTCCCTTCGAGAGAACTTGCAATGCAGCAAACGGTCAGTTGTATGTTATTGTAAACCTCGCCACCAATGCCGACCCGGGTCAGGGACAGGAGGGCGACCATCTTTACATCGATGACGTAGAGCTGGTTTACGAGACAGAGTACAGTGAGGCTTCTATAGAAATGACGGATGCCAACTATGCTACCTTCTGTGCACCCTTCGACGTGAACGTACCTTTCGGCATGAAGGCTTATACCGTACCTGCTATCAGCCAAGGCAATACCCTCGGCATGACAGAGGTTAGTGGTACCATCCCAGCCAATACGCCTGTTATCCTGTCTGGTGAAGGCGCAAAGACCCTCACAGCATACGGCGTAGCCATTTCTGCGACTCCTGAGTCTGGCCTGCTTACTGGTGTTTATGAGGATACTCCTGCTCCTGTAGGAAGCTATGTGCTGCAGAACATCAATCAGGTGGTTGGTATGTATAAGGTTGCAGCAGGTCAGCAGCCCACCTTAAAGGCCAACCGTGCTTACCTTACCGTTCCCGGTTCCGAGGTCAAGGCATTCTTCTTCAACACGGACGATGCAACTTCTATAAATGAAGAATTAAGAATTAAGAATGAAGAATCTGAAGCTCCTGTCTTCAACCTCGCTGGCCAGCGTCTTATGAAGGCTCAGAAAGGTATCAACATCGTGAATGGTAAGAAAGTGCTCTACTAAAGAAAATCGTAATTAGTAAATCGTTAAATCGTATATTATGAAGACATATATAATGCCTGCTGTGCAGGTCGAAGAAGCAGTAGCAGTGAACATGATGGCCATTAGCCTGCAGAATGGCAATGCCGATCCCAATGCAGATGTTCTCACAAAGGAGAATGACGATTGGGACCTCTGGAGCGACAGCGAGGAGTGACAAACCCCTGATCTCTGAAGATGCCCCTTATTACCATCCTTGGTCCTACCGCATCCGGCAAGACAAAGCTTGCCGCACACCTTGCCTCACGTCTCGGTGATGCCGAAATCATCAGCGCAGACAGCCGGCAGGTGTATCGGGGCATGGATATCGGTACGGGCAAGGACTTGGCAGATTATAATATAGGTGGAAAGGACATTCCTTTCCACCTTATTGATATCTGCGAGGCGGGCGAGAAGTACAACCTCTTCCGCTTTCAGCAGGACTTCCATGCTGTCTATGACGATATCCTATCGCGCCACCGTCAGCCTATCCTCTGTGGCGGAACGGGACTCTACATCGAGTCTGTCCTTAAAGGCTACAAGATGGAGGCCGTTCCTGAGAACCCTGTGCTTCGCGAACAGCTCAAGGACTGCTCACTACACGAACTGAAAAAGATTCTCGAAGGTTATAAGACGTTGCACAATGTCACAGATCTCGACACCACGAAACGTGCCATTCGCGCCATAGAGATACAGACCTACTATCGCGAGCATGGAACACTGGAACGTGACTTCCCTGCCATAGACAGCTTCATTGTGGGTGTCAGCATAGACCGCGAACTGCGCCGTCAGCGCATCAGCGAGCGGCTGCGTCACCGTTTAGAGCAGGAGGATATGGTGGGCGAGGTGCAACGCCTCTTGGAGCGCATCCCTGCCGAGGACCTGCTATATTACGGCTTAGAGTACAAATATCTGACCCTTTATTGTTTGGGTCAGCTTTCTTATGATGAGATGGTGCGGCAGTTAGAGATTGCCATCCATCAGTTTGCCAAGCGACAAATGACTTGGTTCCGCGGTATGGAACGCCGCGGCTTCACAATACATTGGATAGACGGAACGCTACCCCTTGAAGATCAAGTCCAATTTGTGGTTGAAAAAGCCGCAAAAAAAGCCCTATTTTAGCTGTATTTGAGTATCTGTCCGGGACGCAGGATAGACGTACGCTTGATGTTGTTCATGCGGCAGAGCTTGTCGATGGTTGTGCCGCATTTGCGTGCGATGGAAGACAGAGTCTCACCGGACTTAACTCTATGAACATGGGTGCGAGACTTTGCCCGCATCTCTTGCATCTTCTTTTGCTGGAATGCCTCGCTCTCGGCTTCCTTGGCCATGAGTGCTTTGGCTGTTTCCTCGTCCATCTCTTCTTCGCCGCCATCGATGTTATTGCCTGCTAACAAAGTGCCGCGACCATTCGAGCAGAAGAGGTAGAAGTCACCCTTCACGTCCTGTGCCTCGAAGTCGAAAAGTTTCTCCGGATTGATGAACTGTCCCAGGAAACGCGTCTCGAAGTGGAGGTGCGAACCCGTGGAGCGTCCTGTGTTACCACCCAGACCAATGACCTCGCCAGCCTTCACAATCTGATTGGGTTTAACCAAATGCCTGCTCAGGTGTCCATAGACGGTCTCCAGACCGTTGGGGTGGCGGATAACCACGTACTTGCCGTAACCCTTGCGGTAACCCTGGTCTTCGACTACACGTACCTTTCCGGAGAAGGCAGCGCGAATGGTGTCGCCCACGAAGACCTTGATGTCGGTTCCGTAGTGCTGACGGCGGAAAGAGCGACGGTATCCGTAGTGGCTTGTGACCATGCGGCTGTCGCAAGGCATGTGGAAGTCACGCAGGTCGATTCTGTATTCCGAGGGAAGAGTCACGTCGTACGAGCGTGTATAATCGTTGTTCCAAGTGGGATAGAGTGATGCAGCGGGAGCTTGCAGGTCTGCAGCCACTGCTTCATGTTCGCTGATTCGTACCAAAGAGATGCTGTCGATGGCACGCATCTTGCGGTCTATAGGTGCAATATCAGCCAAACGGTCTTGTGCGAAGACCATTGAACATTGAGCAAGGAGCAGGAATAGGGTGGTGAATGTCTTCATTATACTATTTTACTATTTTTACTATTATATTGTCTTAACCTTTTTTAACTTTTCAATTCTTTTTTAACCCTTCGCCTTTTTAATTTTTCAGCCTTTCACCTTTTCACCTTTTAAGAAAGGTCCAGTGCATAGAGTCGGTCCATGTTCAGGTCGCCCATGTCGAAGATCTCTTCAGGCTTGAAGAACCTTTTGAGCTCGATGGCTGCCGATGTGGGTGAGTCGGATGCGTGTACGATGTTCTGCTGGTTACTCATACAGTAGTCGCCACGGATAGTTCCCGGCTCAGCCTTGCGGCCATTGGTGTAGCCCGTGATGAAGCGTACGACCTCGATGGCATCCGTACCTTCAAGGCACATGGCTATGACCGGCGTGCGCATCATGGAAGCCTTGAGTGCAGGGAAGAAAGGCTTTCCCACCAGGTGGGCGTAGTGTTCGTTGAGTATCTCGTCGTCAAGCTGTAGCATTTTCATGCCGACTATGCGTAATCCCTTCTTTTCGAAGCGACTTGTGACTTCGCCTATCAGACCTCTCATTACAGTGCTCGGTTTGAGCAGCACCAGGGTTCTTTCCATTTCTTTTTGGGCTTGCGAAAAACGCCTGTCCCTACCTCGTTTTTTTGAGGTGGGAGAGGCCCTTTTCTGGGTTTCCGGCTGCAAAGGTACGACAATTTCCCGTGATTACCAAATACTTTTAGTATTTTTAACTTATTGGGGGCTTACTCCCACTCGATAGTGGAAGGTGGTTTCGAGGAGATGTCGTAGCATACGCGGTTGACGCCCTTAACTTTGTTGATGATGTCGTTGCTGACCTTCGCCAGGAACTCATAGGGCAGGTGTGCCCAGTCGGCAGTCATGGCATCCGTGCTGGTCACAGCTCGCAGTGCAACGGGATTCTCATAGGTACGTTCGTCACCCATCACGCCCACGCTGCGGACGTCGGAGAGCAGGATGGCGCCAGCCTGCCAGATTTGGTCATAGAGTCCCCAGTCGCGCAGGCCCTGGATGAAGATGTCGTCGGCATCTTGCAGGATGCGCACCTTTTCCGGTGTGATGGCACCCAGTATGCGGACAGCCAGACCTGGACCAGGGAAGGGATGACGGCCGATGAGGTGCTCAGGAATGCCCAACTGACGGCCTACGCGACGCACTTCGTCCTTGAAGAGCCACTTCAGCGGTTCGCACAGTGAGAGGTGCATCTCCTCGGGCAGGCCGCCCACGTTGTGATGGCTCTTGATGACCTTGCCTGTGATGTTCATGCTCTCAATACGGTCGGGATAGATAGTGCCCTGGGCCAACCATCTACATTTACTATTTGACGATTTATTATTTACGATTTTCTTGGCTTCGGCATTGAACACCTCGATGAAGTCGCGGCCAATGATTTTGCGCTTCCTCTCGGGCTCTGTCACGCCGTCGAGGTCGGCAAAGAATTTCTTCGAGGCATCCACACCGATGACGTTCAAGCCCAGACACTCGTAGTCCTTCATCACGTTCTGGAACTCATTCTTGCGCAACATGCCGTGATCCACGAAGATGCAGGTCAGTTGGTCTCCGATGGCCCTGTTCAGCAATACGGCACAGACGCTGCTGTCCACACCTCCGGAGAGGCCGAGGATGACGCGATCGTCTCCTATCTGCTGCTTTAGCTCTGCCACCGTTGTTTCCACGAAGTTAGCCGGCGACCAGTCCTGACGGCTGCCGCAGATGTCCACCACGAAGTTCTTCAGCAGCAACGTGCCTTGCAGCGTGTGGAACACCTCCGGATGGAACTGAACACCCCAGATACGTCCCCCTTCTCCGCTCCAGAAGGCAGCGTTGGTGACGTCTTTTGTGCTACCGATGACTTCGAAACCTTCGGGGATGGCGGTGATGGTATCGCCATGCGACATCCACACCTGCGAGTTCTGGTCGAATCCACGGAAGAGTGGGTTGCTGGTGTCAATGGTTTCCAGATGGGCACGTCCGTATTCACGGGAGTCCGCCTTCTCCACTCGTCCACCGAGGGAATGCGAGATGAACTGCGCACCATAGCAGATGCCCAGCACGGGCAGGCGGCCCACAAACTGGCTGAGGTCAACCTTGAAGGCTTCCGGGTCGTGAACGGAGTAGGGCGAGCCGGACAGGATGACACCTATAACGTCAGGGTCGTCGGCAGGAAACTTGTTGTATGGCAGTATCTCGCAGAAAGTGTCGAGCTCGCGCAATCGACGTGCAATGAGCTGGGTTGTCTGTGAACCGAAGTCCAGGATGATAATCTTCTGTTGCTGCATAATTGGGATAATGTATTTTCAATTCGTGTGCAAAGGTACGAATAAGCGAGTACAATACAAAAGAAGAACCTATGTTTTTCTTTTTATTGTCGAGCGAAAGTACTTTCTAAATTCAAAATGTCTTTTAGAAATGTCACACCGCAACGCTCTGCTAACAAAAACTCCTTTCGCACCAACTTTTTTTCGAGTGCGTAGAAAATATTTTTTCTCTTCGGAGGAAAAAGTTTTCCTACGCACAGGAGAAAAAACTGCTTTCCAATGGTGTTTTTGCGAAAAAGGATGGTTTTTTTGTGCTCTTTTTGTGCAGAATTCGCAATTTAATGTCACAATGTCACGTCGCAATGCCCTGTAAATCAATAAGTGTGACATTGTGACATTAAAATCGTAAAAAAAATTATGGTGGAGCGGGCAGATGTTCACGAATGAGCGTCCTATCCCTACCGCCGGAGGATTACTATTCCTTCCTGCATAGGATTAGTATTCCTTCCGTCATAGGATTACTATTCCTTCCGTCATAGGATTACTATCGCTCCGACAGAAGCAACAGCCCGCTATTGATAAAAGGAAAGGTCGCTGTCTGGCTTGTTTCTCGTTCGTTTCACTGGTCGCTATATATATAGGCGGCTGGTGAAACAAACAAGGAACCTGATGCCTGACATGGATTTTTCGCCTCAGTTACCTATTGTTGCTGTTTTTTACTCCTTTTCTTCTGCGGTATTCATTTTTCCTTTTTTTTGAATTAATTTATTTTGAATTTTGAATTAACTTTCGTATCTTTGCAAAGCGTAAGTGTTAAAAACCAAAGAAAATGTGCACCGTAACATTAGAATATAATCAGCACAATGCCCTTGCACGGCGCAAGCTTGCAGCATTGCTGGCAACTGGACTTTTCCTTAAGAGAGATGTTCAGCCAGACATATCTCCAGAGGAAGCAGTTGAAGCTCATCAAGTAGAAAGGGACGCATTTCTTGCTCACTCAAAACGCTCAATGTCGAAAGTCATAGCTCGCTACCTATGAAATATCATCAAAGAGACATTGTAGAGGTCAGCTTCCTCTTTCCTGATGGGACATTCAAGCCACATCCGGCTATTATTGTGTCAAATGATGAACTGCAAGAGGCTGAAGACGGCATGTTTTACCTTGTGCTCATCACTTCCAACGATTGGCTCAACCCACAATACTCATATCCGCTTACTGATGAGATGGTAGTTGGATACACTTTTGCAAAGCCAAGCTTAGTGAAGTGCCAGATTATTGCAGGATATATAGAGCGCGATGTCGTTCGTCGTCTCGGAAGTATTAAGGAGCAGTATTTCAACGAGATTGTTGACAAAATAATTGATTCTATCTTTTGATAGAACTTTGGGGATCAGTATTAGCTTATACAGTCGATATAAAAAATAAGTTTTCAGGGCGCAGGGGGGGAAGTCCGTGGATAAGCCCCCCATGCCACCTAACCAAAATATCTTAGCGCAACGGAACTCATGTCCGAAAAAAGTGTTACCTTTGCAGCATGGCAAAGAAACATTCATCATTCGACTACGAGACGTTGGTGCGCTTCATGCTTCCCAACGGCATTCTTGATTACTTCGAGATTACCAAGATCGACGAAGAAGTGACAAACGAGATGGACGAGACGGGCACGGTCATCCGTATCCTCCATATCTACCTTGACGAGCGTGACCTTCGTGATGTGAAATGGCACGACCTGCATCCCAACGGCTTTACTGAAGCCCGCCTGTTCAACGACTTTCCCCAACGAGAGCACAAGGTGCTGCTGCATGTACGCCGCCGCCGCTGGCTCGACGGAGACGGAGGCAATGTTGTTCTGGAAAGCCTGCCTTTAGTGGCAGAAGGGACCTGCTACTCAGTGGAGTTTGCGGATTTCTTAAAAAAAATGGTTGGACACCTACCCGGTGACGGCCCAATGCGTGGGGCGCTTCTTCCGGACTGACGGTAAGTACCTCAGCCGCGCCTACAAGGAGCACCTGAGCGGGTATGGTGACTGGGACCAGAAGGAGCATGCAGGTGAGTGGGTGCTGCTGGGGCAGAACATGGGCGAGCGCCTGGGCATCGACGAGACGATGCTGCACCACGACCTGTTCACTTTCCTTTCCAACAAGGACGGCCATTGCAAGAAGGGCACGCTCATCGCCGCCGTCAAGGGCACGACGGTCGCCGAAGTGGCGGGGCATTTGGACAAGATACCCCTGTGGAGCCGCCAGAAGGTCAAGGAGGTGACGATGGACTTCTCGGACAGCATGATGGGCATCGTGAGGAAGGAGTTCCCGCAGGCGGAGATAGTCATCGACCTGTTCCACGTCATGCAGCTCTACGGCACGAAGGGGCTTGACGCAATGCGCATGAAGCTCAAGCGCGCCAACACCACGGAGGTCAAGCGGGAGGAACGCCAGTTCAAGAAGAAACAGGAACGCAATGCCAAGAACAGGAAGAGGTACAGGGAGAAGCATCCTCCCAGGAAGAGCAAGAACGGCAAGCGCATAGGCCGACCGCCCAAGCGCAAGAACGAGAAGTTCGAGCCTCCCAAGCTGAGCAACGGAGAGACGAAGGCCGACCTGCTCACGCATGTGAGATACCCGCTGATGAAAAGCCCCGGCGACTGGACTGACTTCCAGAGAGGGGAAATGAACCTGCTGTTTGAGATTGAGCCGAAGATGAAGGCGGCATACGGCCTGCTGTGCGCCCTGCGCAACATCTTCAGCAAAATAACGGACAGGAAGAAAGCCAAGAAGGCTTTGCGCAAGTGGGGAAAGAACGTGGGAAGGACGAGAATCAGGGAAATCATCTCGGTGCGCGACACTATCATGAGCAAGGAAGAGTATGTGCTGAACTACTTCAACAACAGGGCTACCAATGCATCCGCAGAGTCTTTCAACTCGAAGATAAAGGCATTGAGAGCGCAGGTACATGGGGTCACTGACTTGCCATTCTTCATGTACCGTTGCGCTACGATATTTGGTTAGGCAGCATGGGGGCATCCACGGACATTTCCCCCTGCGCCCAATAATACCGCTCTTGCGCAATTCCCATCCGCTCTTAGATGCTCTTGCAATTGTTGCCGTGAGCTTGTTCTCAGGCAATGGCAGACGTGGATTTTTGGTAGCCTTACGGTTGATGTAGTACTCGAAATAATCGGGGTTGACAAAGATGCCGCTCTTTGCACTTAGGTCATGCCGTGAGTAACGTAGGCAGATCATGACCTCACTCATGCTTGTCTCCTTCTGAACTCTGTTCGATAGTCTCAATTCAATTTGCGCCATAATTTCGTGATTTGTTAAACGTGTCGCAAAGGTACAAACAATTCCCGAAATCCCCAAACATTTTTCCCGAAAAATTCCCGAAATTCCCGAAATATTATGAAATTTCCCGAAAATCAATGTTTTTTGTCTGCTCTTATTTTGTGGTGTATATCAGTTTGTTACAAATATTATGTAAAATAACATTACTTGAGATTTCGTAAAATGTTGGACGAGTCGTCCAACTTTTTTCTTTGCACTAAGTTTATTCCATTCCCTCATACTCTTTTCTTGCGTCGAAGCAGGGGCATGCCTTTGCTGCGAAGTCGCGATGTCCGTAGACGGTGGCTCCTACGAAGACACTCTTCAGTAGCTGTATCAGCTGCAGCATGGCTTTGCGCTGTTCGGGTGTGCGCGTGTCCTTTGGCTTGCCTTGAGCGTCGAGCCCTCCCACGTAGCAGATGCCCACGCTGTGGGTGTTGTGGCCGGTGCAGTGGGCACCCACGCGCCACAGCGGGCGACCAGTGGCGATGGTGCCGTCGAGTAGCACGAGGAAGTGGTAGCCAATGCCGAAGAATCCACGTTGGCGATGCCAGTGGTCTACGTCGGCCACGGTGTGCCAGCGCCCCTCGGGCGTGGCTGTGCAGTGCACGATGATTTCGGTTATCTTTCGCATGATTTTCAGAACGTTTTGGCTGTTGTTTAAGCCTGTTTTTTCGATGTTTTATAAAGTCGTTATATCCAGCGGGTTACTCCCCTTCAAAATTTGGAGCGCGACTTTTTGGAAAAAGGCGTTGACTTTTTGGAAAAAGTCGCGCTCCAAATTTTGGCGAGGCGTGCTCCTTTTTCTGTGTGGAGCCGCTCTCGCCATGTTCGGGGGCGTCATCTTCAAGTAAAATGATGCTTCGGTCGGAATAGTCGGCCACCTTTTCGCACTCACCACTTCTGACGAGGAAGAACTTGCAGTTCTTCATGTTCATCTTCGATGCCAAGTGCTGCCGCAGCTGCTCGGTGAGTTCACGTCCCAGCCAGCTGTAGATGAGTGTCTGCCACCGCTGGTGGTCGTAGCCATGCTCTCGCACGTCGTCGAACTGCGCCGGCATCACCACCAGTTGCAGGGCGCTCTGTGGCGATAGCTCGTGGCTGCCGGGATGCAGTCGGGCCAGTCGGGTGCTGCGGGCACATCCCATCTCGGCGTGCACCATCTGCAGACTGCCGCGCTGGGCCATGATGAGCCAGTTGAGGCAAGCGTTGGCAGCAAGGTGCATTTGCTGGCAGGCCTGTGCGAAGGGAGTCGTTGCATTGTTGTTGCTGCCCGTTTGGGCATGCTTTTGATACTTTCTCATAGTTGTAAGTCTTTTTGTGGTTGATGCCGCCAGGCGGAGGGCGCCTTCTCCCCTTTTGGCTGGTGCAAAGGTAGGCCTTTTCCCTGCGTAGGTGAAGCCTCTGCCGTTTTTTCCTGCGTTTTCGGGGAGGGCAGGTTTTTTTCAGGGATTGATTATCCGTAAAGCAATGTAAATGGCGCTGAAGCGTCTTTTCAACCGCAACAGTTCGAGTTCGTTTTTGGGTTCCACAAGATTTTGTGTGGGTAAAAAATAAAGTTTGTTTCTCGTCGTGGTTTTATCGTTCCACGTCGTGGAATGAACTTTTGCCACGGCTTTTTCAAACTTTGGGTGTAGCTTTCTTTTGTTATGCCTGTTGCGCTATCTGTTTGATGCCGTAGGGCTATTCTAAGTTGCTACGTACACGAAAATCTGTAGGACCCGTTTCTTGCGCCAGTGCTAAAACGCAAATGGAGATGCTGTCTCACGACAACATCTCCACCAAACAATGATATATAATAATACACGTACAACTCTTTAGAATACATGGAGCATATATAGGCCTTGCCTTCGCCAGCCCTCAGGATGGTCTATGCCCATGACATCTGGGCCATGCACAATAATGCCAACCCACGATAGCATCTGTTCGTTCGTCAACCATGTTTTCCGCACCGCATCATCCTGTACGGCCGTACTTCTGTAGTTTGGCAGGTCTTCTGACTTTCCTCAGTCTGCTTTACCTTCCCGACTCCTATTTTCGATGTCAGTGGCGTTATACAAGCAGACCTCTTCAACGAGGATTACAGCTGCAGGTACAGTCCCGGACTCTCACCGGATTCCCTTTCATCAGGCGGCTACTGCCCCCCGATTGCCCAAATTCGGTTGCAAAGTTACGAAATAAAGATAAAAGTGGAGCGAAAAAACAGAATTATTTTCTGCCGTCACCTCATTTTTATTCTCGTTGGACAAAGGATTGCATATATTATTCACGCGAAAAGGCTTTTCAGTTAGACAACTATATAAAAATATATGATTACTTTTGCACATGGAATAACGTATAAAAACCTTTTTTTAATTTTCAACATGAAGAAACTGTTTGCTACTATGTTGGTCTGCCTGTCTGCTGTCTGCACGATGGCTCAGGGCTGGCCTGAAAACTATGGCGGCGTGATGCTGCAAGGGTTCTATTGGGACTATTATGATGATGCTGACTGGGGCACATGGAATGCACTGAAAGGTCAGGCCAACGATCTCGAAGGCTACATCGACCTGATTTGGGTGCCCAATTCTGCCCGCACGAAGAACGAATGGTGCGTGGAGAATAACCAGCTGAAGGACATGGGCTACATGCCTTGCTGGTGGCTGAACCATGACAACACCATCTTTGGCAATACAACTGACTTGAAGTCGATGATTGCCACCTACAAATCGAAAGGCATCGGCATTATCGAGGACGTGGTGATCAACCATAAGAACGGGCAGAATGATTGGTGCGACTTCCCTAATGAATCTGTGCAGGGCACAAGTGGTACCTATACCCTGAACTGGACGCTGGCCGACATCTGTAGGAATGATAATGGGGGATATGTTAGTACCATGTTTAACGTTACAGGTGCGAATGACACAGGCGACGATTTCGACGGCTGTCGGGACTTGGACCATACCAGTGCCAACGTGCAGAAGAACGTGAAGACCTATCTGGATTATCTACAGAAAGAACTGGGCTATGCCGGCTTCCGCTACGACATGGTGAAGGGCTACGGCCCCCAGTTCGTAGGCATCTATAATGAATACGCCCAACCCACCTATTCCGTCGGTGAGTTCTGGGACAACTGGGATGGGGTTACATGGTGGATCAACGGCACCAAACGTGATGGCGTTATTCAGTCGGCAGCCTTCGACTTCCCCCTGAAATTCCTCATCAATAACGCCTTTACGGGAGGCTTTAATCAAAGTGCCCTGAACACGCAGGGCATGGCTGGTAGTAGTGAATACCAACGCTACTCGGTTACTTTTGTCGACAACCACGACACCTATCGCGACGGCTCTTGCATGAGCAATGAGAAGCATGTGTTGGCTGCCAATGCCTTTATCCTTTCCATGCCTGGCACACCCTGCATCTTCCTGCCCCATTGGAAGACGCATAAGGCTGCTTTGAAACGTATGATAAAAGCTCGCAAGGCTGCTGGCATTACCAACCAGAGCTCTTTCGAAAGCTATGTATGCAACAATGGAAGTGGTCGTTCTTTCCTCGTTCATGGCAACAATGCTGATATCCTGTTGCTGCTGGGCGACTGTGGCTATACACCTTCTGAGGAGGACTATTGTTCCGTATGGAATGGCGACGTCAACAACTGGGATTTCCAGATGTTCGTATCGAATTCAGTAGCTGATGTTCTTAATAATAAAGTACGCGTCGATATGGCCAGCGGCACCTACTATCAGACAGTGACCATCAATGTGACGCCTGCTGATGGCTCGTCAACGCTGGTATATACTGAAGACGGCAGCGACCCTACAATGGAAAGCCCCACTATCACCTCTGCGTTTACTTACAATACTGTTGGCACCCATACATTGAAGGTGGGCGTCAAGGGCGATGATAGCGTTACGGATATTCAGACCTACCAATATGTCATTACCGATGTGGAAACAACCTACATCACTATCTATGTGCGTGCCGACAAGGAGCCTATCTACCTCTATGCCTGGGATGGCAATGGCAATCTGACATCGGGATGGCCCGGCGCAAAGCTTTCGGATATGAAGAGCATTGATGGTGTGAACTTCTATTATATGACGTTCCCCAAGTCTTCGGCAGACTATACGCTGAACTACATTCTGAATCAGGGCGACGACGACACCAAGACTCCTGATCAAAAAGGCATCGGTTCAGATGTGTTTACGGCACTTGGCGACAATGCTGTGATAGATTTACATGATACTTATGCAAATAAGCCTATTAATCCCGCAGTTTATAATGATATTACTGTATATGTCAAAGCAACCCAAGGTGGATTGAAAATGCATGCTTGGAACGCTAAGGGAGACTTGACAAGTGGTGACGAGAAACTCACTGATGTCATATTGGTTAAAGATTGCGCTTGGTATAGGAAGACATTTAGCAACCAGAATATGATCAGCTTCCTTGTCTATCACGATGGGATTGACTTATATAAGTCTAATGACTATAAGAATGTTACTTCAGACGTGTTCGTGACATATAATGGCTATCAGAATGATTTGACGAACAATACAGAAAGCTATTTGGGCTATACGCCTGCTTGGTATGAGCAAGGCGAAGTATGTGCATTCTTTGAGATTCCTAATGGCTGGACTAATAACTGGTATAATATTGATGCCTATGCTTATAATAACAATGGTGAGATTAAATATACAGAAGCTTGGCGAGGCGACGCTTGTGCTCTCTTGGGATATAATGCAGGGGGTGCTCAAATATGGAAGTGGACTTGTACAAAGAGTGTCGTAGGCCAACCATCCTTTATTTTATTTAATAGTGAAGGAAGGAATAGCGAATATAATGATTATAACAAAACCGAAGATTTGACCTTCGTCAATGGCGCTTGGTATTCCGCTGAAAGTTATAAAGGTTCAAAAAAGACAGAGCCCATCAGCACTGCCGTTGCTCCCAGCTCAGAAATCTCTCTCGCTGCTTTGGGTACTCCCACAACAGCTACCAATTGGAACGGCAAGAACGAGAAGGTGGCTCAGAAGAATGCCGATGAAACTATGTCGAAGGACTTCTCGCTGGCTGCCGGCGACTACATCGTTCAGGCTATCGTGCGCGGTACGAATGGCGGTAGCGTGAAACTCTCTGCCAAGAACAAGAACGAGGCTTTGACCAACCTGACGGGACTCGATGGCGCCACTTCCACGGTCCAGACCAACCTGACGGGACTTGATGGCGCCACTTCCACGGTGCAGACCAACGGCATCGTGGAGAAATACGCCACGGGAGCCAATAACGGTTGGCAGAAGGTGGAATTCGCCTTCACGCTGGTCAGTGCCGAGAAGGTGACGGTGACGCTGACCTCCGATGCCTCCACTTGGCAGTTGGGCGCGCTGAAGTTGCTGCCTGGTACTACCAAGACCACGGCCACCATGGGTGTCGACCTCGCTCAGAGCACGTATATTGACGTGACGGGTGAGACCGACTTCAGCTTCTATGAGCGTGGCCAGAACCGCAATGCCCTCATCAAGGCCACGGCCGGCACGTTGCCTGCTCTGCTGCCCTACAACGTGATAGTTAGTGATGCTTGTGCCCATCTGAAGCTCACCGACGGCAACTACAGCTTCAAGAATAATGAGGAGTTTGGGGCAACCGCCGTCAGCTACGACCGCACCTTCGTGCCTGGTCAGCGCTCCACTATCTGCCTGCCCTTCGCGCTCACTGCCGATGAGGCCACCACCGCAGGTTCGTTCTGGCAGCTGAACAGCTACAACACGGAGACACAGATCATCCGCTTCGAGAAGGTGGAGGCTCCTGCGGCCAACACACCCTATATCTTTGAGGCCGCCTCTGCCCAGCCCTTCCTCTCGCTGTCGGGCAAGACGGTTCCCGCTTCCTCTTTGCAGACAGTGACCGCGGATGGCATCAGCTTCAAGGGTGTCAACGAGCGAATCAACCTGAAGTCTATTGAGAGCAGTACTACCTACTACGGCTATAGTCAGAACGATGGCGTTTTCGTCAAGGTGGGCACAACCAAAGGCGCCAACATCAACCCGTTCCGCGCCTATCTGCAGACCAGCACGCCGTTGGCAGCGCGTATGTCAGTGTCGTTCGACGATGATGACATCCTGGGCGTTCAGGATGTTGCTCCCGCCGTTGAGCCGCTGATGCGCCAGCCCATCTACAACATGGGCGGACAGCGCGTGCTCACTCCCCACAAGAAGGGACTCTACATCATTGGTGGAAAGAAATACTTGGTGAAATAATCAATCGTAACAAATATGAAAAAGGAATATATCATCCCCGACTGTTTGGTGGTCGCTTTGCGGGCCAAGAGCTGTTTTCTCGGCATTTCAGAACAAGCAGGAACTGCCCGGCCAGAAGACAGTGGCGGCGAATTGGGGTCGCGCAGCGTAGACTTCGACTATGACGATGAATAAGCACCTTGTCCTATAGGGTGTAATGGCAGAAGAATCGAAGAAAGACGTCCCCAGCATCTTCCGTAGCGTGCCCAAGTGGCAGGACTTGCGGTTCTACCAAAAGGCAGAAGTGCTCTACCAGATGACCTACGTGTTCTGCGAGCGCTTCTTGCCCAAGCATGGCGACTGCACCGTTGACCAGATGATTCAGGCGGCGCGCTCTGGCAAGCAGAACATCGTGGAAGGCTCGGAGGACGGCAAGACCTCAACAGCGATGGAGGTCAATCTGCTGAATGTCGCTCGCTCCAGCATCGGCGAGCTGCGTCAAGACTACAATGATTTCCTGAAGGCCCGCCATCTGAAGATATGGACTCCTGACGATGAGCGCTTCCAGCCTATGCAAGACTTCACCAAGGCGCACAACACCCTCGGCGACTACGAGTGCTTCTTCCAGCAATGGACGGCCGAGGAGATGGCCAACGTGGGCCTGACGCTGTGCTATCAGGTGGATGCGATGATGAACAAGTACCTGCAAGGCGTGGAGGAGATCTTCGTCAAGGAGGGTGGGGTGAAGGAGCGTATGCACAAGGCTCGCACCGACTATCGCCGTCAGCAGGACGAGCGCTTGGCAGAGCTGGAGTGCACGCTGCCGCAGCTTCAGCAGCAGCTGTCGGCAGCCCAGGCCGACGCAGCCCGGTGGAAGGCCGCCTACGACGACCTGAAGCAGCGCGCCCTCGCCGCCTACTACCGCCAGCAGGACGAGATAAAAGCGCTGAAGCAGCAGCTGGAGGAGAGGAGGCAGCCATAGGGGCTATAGATGCTATAGACGAAATAGATGCTATAGAAGCTATAGAAACTATAGAGACTATAGCATCTATAGCGGCTATGCCCTGCGGGAGGAATCGGCGGGCGCAAAAAAAGGCTTGAAGTGGAATCATTCACTTCAAGCCTTTTTTGCGCGTGATCCGCTTGGGGTTCGAACCCAAGACCCCAACATTAAAAGTGTTGTGCTCTACCGACTGAGCTAGCGGATCTCCCTTTTGCTAAAAAGCGGGTGCAAAGTTACAATGTTTTTTTTGATTGGCCAAATGTTTTGCCGATTTTTTTGCTTTTTCACTCGTGCAGATGCCAGATGGCCTGCACCTTGCGGTTGATGGCCACGTAGTTGAGCACCGTGGTGAGCGCGAAGATGGCGACGGCCACCAGGATGGCTGGCACAACGGATGCTGGCTCGTAGCGGTCGGTGAGCTGTTCGAAGAGCGGCAGATACCAATGGCGCAGCAGGGCCACCACCACCAGCGCCCCGATGAGCACCGCCAGATTGAGCATCGTGGCCAGCCGGTGGAACGGGCGGGCTACGGTGGCGGGTGTGTAGCCGATGAGCAGCAGGTTGTCGATTTTGGTGGTTTGCTTCTGCAGGAGCAGGAAGATGCTGAGCAGCAGCACGTAGAATGCCAATGCAGCGATGAGCACGCCCACGGCAATGACCACGGTGGCCACCACGCGCAGCAGGCTGGCGGCCTTGGCCACGTCGGTGTCGGCGGCCTCGGTGTCGTAGTGATAGTCGTTGACGAAGCGTGTGATACGCTCATCGGCGGGGTTTTCCACCTCCACGATGATGCGCGACACCTGCGGCTCGCGGTTGGGCGAGAGCTTCTGGTTCATGTCGTCGATGAAATCCTGCGGCACCAGGATGGTGTTCAGCCGTCGCGAGAAGGCCACCACGCGCCCCGTCTTCAGCTTCACCCCGTGTGTGCCCGTCAGTCGCAGCTTCACCCCCACTTTGCCCACCAGCTTCTCCGACACCGCTGGCAGCCCTTGGCTGCTGGCGAATCCGAAGTTATACAGGTTAAGGTAGGTGCGTGGCATGATGATGGGCACGTCGTCCGACTCTGGGTCGTAGTGCCAGTCCTCGCTCTGCACGTCGAGGAATTTGTCGGGCACAGCTTCGAAGAACATCTCTGTAGAGAACTCCACGCCCAGCCGCTGGCTGCCCACTGTGGCAAAGACGGCGAACATGGCGGGTGTGTAGGCCGCCATGTCGTTGACGAAAGGTTGCTGACGTAGCCTGTTGATTTCCTTCTGGCTGAACGCTGGTGCCTCGCCGGTGATGGTTCCCACGGTGTTCACGCGCTTGGTGAGCACGATGTGTCCTGGCCGCATGAAGCTGTCGCTGCCCTCGAACATCGGCTTGGCATCGCAATAGAGTTGCACGGCGGCGAGCACGATGGCCATACCGCACAGATTGGCGAGCACGAAGCCCGCCAATTGCCATGCGTTGATATGGTGCCGGAGCAGCTTGCCCAGCAGTGCTCGTTTCATGATGTGATGATTAGTTGAGGAACTTCTTGGCGTAGTCGCTGATGGCCTCTATGAGGGTCTTGCTGTTGTCTTTGTTGGCGATGCGGAAGATGCCCTTTCCGTCCTTGTCGGCGTAGAGCTCGGCATAGTCGAAGATGTCGCCTACGGCTTGCATCACCATGCGTGCCTCGTCGTCGTCCTCCACATTCTTCAGATAGTCCTTGAAGATGCTGAAGTTGAAGCGTGCAAAGAATCCACAACCCTTCACATTGCCAAAGGGATACTCCGTGGCGGGTGCCTTGAATGCGTTCTCGGCTTCGCCCGAGAAATAGGTCAGGCCGTCCTTGAAGCCCATCACGCCCCAAGCCTTCGGTGTCATGACAAAGTTGTCGTCGGCATCCCAGTCGTAATCATAGTCGGTGGGCACCAGATACTCGTCGGCGGCCACTTCCTTCGCCTCGCCATTGAACATCTCCTCCTTGGCTTCGCTGAGCAGCGAGTTGTCCTTTGTTCCCAAGTAAGCCGAGAGCATGGGGCCATTGTCGCTGATGCCATAGAGGTCGAGAGCCAGTGTTCCATCGAGTGTGCCGAAGACTTTCTTCACATCTTCCATGTCTTCGTCGTCGATTTCATAAATATCCTTCATCTTCTCTATGTATTCCTCAAACTGCTTCATGTCCAAGTTGACAAACAGGCTCAGTGCCTTGTCGCTGATGAACTTGGCCTGCTCTTTCACGATGGGCTTCAGCATCTTCAAGTTCTCTTCGAAGTATTCCTGTGCCTTGCTGCTGAGCATCACGCCCTCGGAAGTTATCAGCGTCTCGCCCTTGTTCAGCTGGAAGTCGGTGACGCTGGCCATGTCCTCCAGTTTCACTCCTTCGGGCAGTGCTTTTTCTGCCATCATCAAGGCCATTTTCGTATCGCGGTCCTTGATGTTGTTAAATGCTGCGAGCTGGAACAGTATTTGAGCCACGCCCGTCTTGTTGCACATCACTTCGAGTGCCTTGTTTCCGCTGAGCGAGCCCTTGCCGCTGGCGCGCTCCTTCAGTGTGGCAATCATCTCTGTGACGTCGTTGGTGGCTCCGCCAAAGAACCAGTCGTCGCAATAGATGATGGCAGCTTCGTCGCCCAGTTCCACATAGTTCACGCCGTCCTTCTTCTCCACTCCTGGGAAGTCCATGTCTTCCAGCGTCTTCAGCAGGTTGGTGAGGTCGCTCTCGCTGGCCATGTTGGCCACGAATCCGCCTTCCACCTTCTTGCCGAAGTCGGTCGAGACATAGATGAATGCAGGCTCGGTGAAGTCGATGCCCGACTTGGTGGGGTCGTCGAGGATTTGCAGCATCTTGTCGCTCAGCTCCTTGTCGAGTCCGGCTTCTTTGATTTGCTCCTCAATCCATTTCTTCATGTCCGAGTTGTCGCCCTTCAGTCCGCTCTTCTCCATGCCTTGCAACACGTCTAAGCGCATCACGATGAAGGCGTCGTCGGGAATCAGTGTGGCAGCTCCCTGCTGCTTGCTGCACGATGCCAGCATGAGCATCATCAGGGCAGCGAATGATAAGACTACGAATGAAAATCTTTTCATACTTTTGTTTGTTTTTGTTTAATTGTTAAGTGAATAATAGCTTTTATTGTATATGCTTTCTCTTTCTTTCGATGTAGTAAAACAGATTAAAACCAATAAAACACATAAACCCCCTTTTCTGTTTACGATTCACTTGTTTTCCTCTGTTCTTCCAAGTTGACATTCAGCGTTCCGCTGTCGTCGTCTTCGCGTGTGATGTATCGCTGGTAGTAGGCCATGAGCAGGGTGGTGAGCGGCAGTGCGATGATGAGTCCGATGAATCCGAGCAGTGCGCCCCAGATGCTGAGCGACAGCAGCAGGATGGCGGGGTTGAGGCCCATGGCCTTTCCCATCACCTTGGGTGTCACCACCATGTCGATGATGACCTGCACAATGGCGAAGACGGCCAGTGCCGACAGCAGGATGACCCAGAAGTTCTGCCCCGTGTCGGCGGCCTTCAGCAGTGCCAGCAGCGCCGTGGGCAGCAGTGCCAGGGTGTGCAGATAGGGCACCAGGTCCATGATGCCGATGAGGATGCCCAGGCCGATGGCCATGGGGAAGTCGATGATGGTGAACCCGATGCAGAACAGCACGCCCATGATGAGCGCCACCATGCCCTGCCCTCGTATGTAGTTGCTCAGCTCGCGCTCGGCGTCGGTGGCCAGCTCGCTCCAGAAGGGGCGGTTCTTCTTGGGGAATATCTTGATCCACGCCTTGGTCAGATACTCATAGTCCATGAGGATGAAGAACATATAGAGCAGAGCGATGAGCGAGCCGGCGATGCTGATGATGATGTTGGCCGTCTTGCCCAGCACGCGAAACATGCTGGGGATGGCCTCCTTCAGCCCGTTGGTAAACTCGTGGCTGCTCAGGAATTGCTTTATCTGCTCGCGGTTGTTCTCCGTCCACTGGCGTATGGCCTCGGGTATGCTGTCGATGCGTGCCGACTGCTGTATGTAGTTGGTGGCCAGTTGCCCCAGTTTTGAGAACTGCTCCACCATGGGCGGGATGATGAGCCACAGCACGAAGCCCACCACCACGGCGGCGCCCACCAGCGTGATGATGATGCTGAGCACGCGGTTGCCCACGTGCAGTCGGTGCTGTACAAACTTCACCAGTGGGAAGAGCAGATATGCCAGCAGCCAGCCCACGGCGAAGGGCAGCAGCACACTGCTCAGATAGCTCAACAGCATGAAGATGGCCACGATGAGCAGGCCATACCCCAGCCAGCGGGCGAAGGTGTCGAATGTGATCGTCTGCCTCATTATTATATATATAGGGAAAAATGCTTTCTCACTTCCCTTGTCTCATCTCCTTCTGGTAGCACTCGCGGCACAGCGGTTCATACTCCTGCGTCTCGCCCAGCAGCACGCGCTTGTCCGATGTCACCTTGCGGTGGCTCACATAGGCCAGGTTGCCACAGCGCACGCAGATGGCATGCACTTTCGTCACATCGTCGGCGATGGCGCAGAGGGCGGGCATGGGGCCGAAGGGCACACCTCGGAAGTCCATGTCGAGGCCGGCGATGATGACGCGCACGCCACGGTTGGCCAGCTCGTTGCACACATCGACCAGGCCCATGTCGAAGAACTGCGCCTCGTCGATGCCCACCACGTCGATGTCGCTCGAGAGCAGCAGGATGCTCGCCGACGAGTCGATGGGTGTCGACTGTATGTGCTTTTGGTCGTGGCTCACCACGTCCTCGTCGGAATAGCGCACGTCGATGGATGGTTTGAAGATTTCCACGCGCTGCCGTGCGAACTGCGCCCTGCGCATCCGCCTGATCAGCTCTTCGGTCTTGCCCGAAAACATCGAGCCGCACACCACCTCAATTCTGCCGGGGCGATGTGCCTCGCCTGAAACGTTTTCTGCCATTGCGCTATATACGGTTTTGCCGTTGTCTGCTTGGGCGCGCACACATCATCGGCTGCTTCGGTGGCTAATGAGGGCACCCGCGCTTCCATAATTGGCTGCAAAGTTACGAATAAGCATGCGAATAACCAAACGTTTTCGACGTTTTTTCTTTTCCAAGTATGGAATTAAGGGGCATTTACGCCCTAAAGCCATAGCAACTTATTCTTTGACAGTTACTTTACGGATAACCAAATCGGACTTTTTGTTGCTTTCGCATGCGGCATAAAAATCCCACGGCCTGGGACAAAAATTTGGCGTTGACTTTTTGAAAAAAGTCGCGCTCCAAATTTTCGTGGGCGATAGGCCTGAAAATCCGGGTGCTCCGAATAATCTGAATAATCTGAATAATCTGAATAATCTGAATAGTCCGAATAATCTGAAGAATCCGAATAATCCGAAAAATTCTGGCGAAGCCCCCGCTGACGGCGAGATGGCACGAAAGCGAAGCATGACGGCGCACTTTTGGAACGAGAACGAAAGACGTTGGAACATGCAGAAAAGCAACCTTCACGTAAAGAAAACACGAAAGCACCAACTGGAAAGCTTCGCGCGTTAATTATTTGTAATTTTGCACCATAATTGCAATTATAAAATCAACAGCGTAAATGAAAACCGAAAAACGAACACAGAAGCACGGTCGGCTCTTGTTGCTGGCTGCTACGGGTGTGCTGTTGGCCGGTGCTCTGAGCACGACATCGTGCTCGCAGTACGACCTTGACGAGCGAACGCCCGAAGGCTGGGGCTCGAGCATCTACAACTGGCTCGAGAGCCAAGGCAACTACACCAACACCGTGCGCTTGATTGACGATCTTGGCTATCGCGATGTGCTGGCCAAGACGGGTTCGAAGACGCTCTTCGTGGCCGACGATGCCGCCTACGAGCGTTTCTTCAGCCAACGCCAGTGGGGAGTGGGCAGCTATGCCGCGCTCTCCAACTCGCAGAAGCGGTTGCTGCTCTTTGGCAGCATGCTCGACAACTCGATGCAGCTCTCGGCGCTGCCCAGCGTTGAGGGCACACCACCCACCGAGGGCGAGAGCCTGCGCCGCTTCGCCTCCACCACCCCCTACGACTCGGTGACCGTGTTCCGCCCCGAGGAGATGCCGCTGACACCCTACTGGCAGCGCTTCCGCGACGGTGGCCAGAGCATTGTGTGCATGACCGACAACAGCACCGTGCCCCTGGTGCTCTTCATCGAGAAGATGCTCACCAACAAGCGCATCACCAACAGCGACTATGACTTCCTGTTCAACCACACCACGCAGCGCCAGCCCGGCGAGGCCAGCATCAACGGTGTGCAGGTGTCGGAACCCAACGTGAAGTGCAGCAACGGATTCATCCACCTCATGGCCGATGTGGTGACACCGCTGCCCAACATGGCCGAGCGCATCCGCACGAAGAGCAACGTGAGCCTCTACAACCGGCTGATGGAGCGCTTCTGCGCACCCTATCCCGACCGCAACCCCGACCGCGCCGGTTCGGTGACGATGATGTATAACGACATGTATGGTACCAGGGTGGACACCGTCTATCAGAAGCGGTTCTTCTCCGAGAAGTCGCAGAACAACGAGAAGCTGGACCGTCTGCCCAATGGCGGCAACCCCACGGCGCTGCTGAAGTACGACCCGGAGTGGAACGCCTTCGTGTCGGGACTCATCGAAGGCACGGGCAACGTGTCGATGCAGCGCGACATGGGCGTGATGCTCGTGCCATCCGACGATGCCATGGAGGCCTACTGGAAGAACGGCGCCGGCCGCATCCTCAGAGACCAGTATGGCACATGGGAGAACGTGCCCGACGACGTGGTGGCCGAACTGCTGAACAACAACATGCTCAGCTCGTTTGTCAACAGCGTGCCCTCGAAGTTCCAGAGCATCCTCAACAAAGACAACGACCCCATGGGCGTTGAGGTCGCCGACATCGACTCGGTGTGGCTCTCGTGCAATGGTGCCGTCTACCTCACCAACAAGGTCTACTCGCCCAACTCCTTCGTCAGCGTGCTCTTCCCCGCGCTCACCAACGAGTCGATGAAAATCATCTATTGGGCCGTGAACAGGCTGAAGTACAACATCTACCTCAACTCGCTCAACGCCCGCTACAGCTTCTTCATCCCCAACAACAAGGCCATGCTGCAATACATCGACCCCTGCAGCTATGGCAAGGCCGAGACGCAGCTCTTCCGCTTCCACTGGGACCCTACGAAGGCCGACGACCAGCGTGTGTGGGCCAGCATCTACAATTATAATGTGGAGACGGGCGAAGTGGGCGACAGCATTGGCCGCGCCACCACGGCGCAGGTGGAGAACCGCCTGAAGGACATCCTGGAGACGCACGTGGTCATCGGCGACGTGGAGGATGGCCACGAATACTATCGCACCAAGGGCGGCACCATGCTGCGCGTGGCCAACGTGCAGCAGGGCGTCAACGGCATGACCGTGGCCGCCAGCTTGCAGGTCGACGAGCAGCGCCCCGTGGCGGTGAGCGACATCTACGACCAGACCGCCGACGGCAACGGCAAGGCATACATCCTGGACGACGAGCCGCTGATGACCACCCGCAAATCGGTCGACGACATCCTCTCGGCCACCCCCGAATTCAGCATGTTCTACGGACTCTTCGAGCGCAGCGGACTCTTGGAGACCCTGCACAACAAGAGCTTTGCCTCGCCGAGAAGGAACATCAGCACCTTCAACACCTACCACTACACCATCTACGTGCCCACCAACGCCAGCATACAGCAGTTGCACAACGACGGGCTGCTGCCCACATGGGAGCAGGTGGACAAGTATGAGGACGAGGGCAACCTGACGGCGAAGACGCGCGACTCGTTGGCCATCGTGAACTTTGTGAAATACCACATACAGGACAACGCCCTCTTCATCGGCGCACCCGTGGAGGTCATCGACCCCACACACCCCGAACTCACCGTGGAGACGGCATTGATGAACCCCCTCACCGAGCGCTTCTACCTGCTCACGGCGCGCTATGTCGACGGCAGCGACGGGCGTGAGACCATCGAGGTGAGCGACCAGCGCTGCCAGGACCACCCGCAGCAGTATGAGCCGGCACATGTGCTCACCAGCAATCCCGCGCTCTACAACCTGCAGGCACGCGAATATCTGTATCACGAGGGCGATGCCATGGAGGCCGCAAACATCGAGACCAGCTCGTCGGCCGTCATCCACCTCATCGACCGACCTTTGCGCTACGCTAATGAATAATGGATAAATAATAAAGAAAGGAAGATCGTATATGAAAAAATATATTCGCATCAGAAAGAAGATAGGTTTATTATTTATTCTTTCTTCATTGTTCATTGGCCGCGCAGCCGCACAGCAGGCTGGCGACATCATCAGCGGCACCGTGAGCGACGCCTATGGGCCCGTGATGATGGCCAACGTGGTGGAAATCGACGCCGCCAACCGTATCGTGGCATCGGCAGTGACCGACATGAGCGGCAACTTCTCGTTCAAGCTGAAGAACCCCAAGGACAAGCTCCGCGTCACCTATGTGGGCGCGAAGACCGTCGTCCTGCCCTTCAACAAGACCAAGTTCAACATCACCCTGCAAGACGCTACGCAAATACAGGAGGTGACCATCACCTCGAAGAAGCGCACGCAGGGCAACGGACTGAGCATCCCTGTCGACGAAATCTCAACAGCCCAGCAGAGCATCTCGATGTCGGAGTTCGAGGGTCTGTCGATGACCACCGTCGACGAGGCCCTGCAGGGCCGTATCGCCGGACTCGACATCGTGGCCAACAGTGGTAACCTGGGCAGCGGCACCAGCATGCGTCTGCGTGGCGTGTCGAGCATCAACGGCAGTAGCGAGCCGCTCATCGTGGTCGACGGCAACATCTGGGAGACCAACACCAACGACTTCGACTTCCAGTCGGCCAACGAGGAGAAATTCGCCGAGCTGCTCAACGTGAACCCCGAGGACATCGAGAGCATCACCGTGCTGAAAGACGCCGCCTCCACAGCCGTCTATGGCTCGCAGGGCAGTAATGGTGTCATCGAAATCAAGACCAAGCGCGGTGCACGCGGCAAGACACGCGTGAACTACAGCTTCCGACTCACTGGCACCTATCAGCCCAACGGCTACAAGCTGCTCAATGGCGACGAGTACACCATGCTGCTCAAGGAAGAGTATTTCAACCCGCGCATGAGCGACGATGCCAGCGACATCAACGAGATACAATACAAGACCAGCGGATTCCCCGAGTGGCGCATGTACGACGACAACACCGACTGGCTCTCGCTGGTGAAGAAGACCGGCTGGCGACAGAACCACTACCTGGCGCTGACCGGCGGCGGCGAGAAGGCACATTTCCGCATCGGTGCTGGCTACGACCATGAGACCGGCTCCATCATCGAGCAGCGACTCGACCGATTCACATCGCGTGTCAACCTCGACTACTTCGTCAGCGACCGCATCAAAATCGAGACCAACATCGCGCTCACCTACACCAAGAACAAGAAGAACGCTGGCGACCTGCTCTCCATCGCCTACGTGCGCATGCCCAACCTCTCCATTTATGAGGAGGATGCCAACAGCAACGACATCACTGACGAATACTACTCGATGCTGCCCACCGTGAACGACAAGCTGCGCGACCAGCTGAACCACAAGAACCCCGTGGCGCTGGCGCACCTGGCCAAGAGCTACGACACCAGCTACAACATCACGCCGGAGTTTAAGCTGAACTACCGTCTGCTGGGCATCGACCAAGACCATCATCGACTGGACTACGAGGGCAAGGTGGTGTTCAACATCTTCAACCGCTACGACGACCAGTTCATGCCCCTCTCGCTGAGTACCAGCGGATGGAAGGACAACGGCAGCAACTCCTCGACGTCGAACTCGTCGAAGAGCCTCGGTGTCACCACCACCCATACGCTCACCTACACCCCCGCCTTCAGAAACAAGGACCACTCGCTGTCGATGATGCTGCGCGGACAGCTCACCAGCGGCACCTCGTCGTCGCAGGGCACCAGCACATGGGGGTTGCCCTCGGGCACCATCGAGAGCACCGCCGCCGAGGGCATCATCAAGAGCATGTCGACTGGCAGCGGGCGCTGGCGCAGCATCTACTTCACCTACTCAGCCCACTATGCCTACAAGGGACGCTACATGGCCGACTTCACCGTGCGCCGCGACGGTAGCACCAAGTTTGGCGACGACCAGCGATGGGGTAACTTCCCCTCCTTCTCGTTGCGATGGAACGTCAGCCGCGAGCCGTGGTTCAAAGAGACATTGCCCTTCGTGTCGATGCTCTCGCTGCGTCCCGGATGGGGTATCGGCGGCCGCCAGCCCAGCTCCGAGGGACTCTTCTACAGCAAGTATGGCGACGGCCCCGGCTATCTCAACGCCTCGTCGAACTATCCCTCGAACATCCAGCTGAAGAACCTGAAGTGGGAGCAGAAGAAAACCTACAACTTGGGTACCGACTTCGGATTCTTCAACGAACTCATCACTGGTAACGTCGACCTCTATTGGCAGTACACCAGCGACCTGCTCATGACCAGCTATGGCATTCCCACCTCGTCGGGCTATCCCAACCTGTCGGTGCAGAACGCCGGCGACATGAAGAATGTGGGTTGGGAGTTCAACCTGAATGGTAACCAAATCATCAAGGCGGGCAAGTTCTCGGCCGACTTCAACATCACCTTCGCCAACAACAAGAACGAAATCACCGCCATGGACGAGACCTGCCTGGCCAAACTCAACCAAGAGTACGACCGCAGCGGACACACTCCGTCATACCTCACCCGTGTGGAGCTGAAGACCGCCCTCGGCAGCATCTATGGCTTCCGCTACAAGGGTGTCTATCAGTATAGCGACTACAGCGAGGTGGAGGTGCCCGGAGTGAGCGGCCCCAACGCTCCCGTGGTGCGCGATGCCGACGGCAAGGTGGTGCTCGACGAGAACAACATGACGAAGCCCATGGTCTACTGCTACGACGGCACGAAAGACGAGAACCGCATCTTCCGTGGGGGCGATGCCATCTACGAGGACATCAACAGCGACGGACAAATCAACGAGCTCGACATCGTCTACCTCGGCTCATCGCTGCCCAAGTTCACTGGCGGCTTCGGCTTCAAGGTGCGCTATGGACGTCTGCAGTGGAACAACCAGTTCAACTTCCGCTACGGCAACAAAATCATCAACCAGGCACGCCGCGACGTGGAGAAGATGATTGACAACAACAACCAGAGCCGTGCCGTGAACTGGCGCTGGCGTGTGGAGGGCGACATCACTGAAATCCCACGCGCACTCTACGATGCCGGCTACAACGCACTGCCCTCCGACCGCTTCGTCGAGGACGGTTCGTTCATCCGACTCAACTACTCGCAGCTCAGCTACAACTTCGACCCCAAGCTCATCAAGAAGTGGGGCCTCACACAGCTCTCGCTGCATTTCTCGGCCAACAACCTCTTTGTCATCACCAAATACTCCGGTGCCGACCCCGAGGTGGGCTATGGCTCGATGGGCATCGTCACCGACGGCGCCAAGACTCCACGAGCCAAGTCGTTCACTGGAGGCATCACCATCAGCTTCTAAGGACCATATACGTTGAACGATAAACATTGATAGAGAATGAAAAAACTAACAATTATAAAGAAAATGACCAATGCAATAACGGTTGCTGGTTATTGCTTGTTGGCTATTGTGTTTTCGTCCTGCTCCGACTTCCTCGACATCCTGCCACTCAACGAGGTGGTGCTGGAGAACTACTGGACGGAGAAAGCCGACGTCAGCAGCGTGGTGAACAGCTGCTACGAGTCGCTCGAGCACAGCGACGCCCTCACACGCATGGGCATCTGGGGCGAGCTGCGCAGCGACAACCTGATGGCTGGCGACAACGCACCCACTGGGGTGAGGGAGATACTGAAGGAGAACCTGCAGCCCACGAACCCCTACTGCCAATGGGACAAGATTTACGAGTGCATCAACCGCTGCAACACCGTGTGCTACTATGCCCCCAAGGTGCAGAGCATCGACCCCAACTACCGCGAGGAGGAGATGCGCGCCAATGTGGCCGAGGCCGCCACGCTGCGCGCACTGGCCTATTTCTATCTGATACGCACCTTCCGCGACGTGCCCTATTCCACGCAGCCCAGCATCGACGACACGCAGACCTACGTGTTGCCAGCATCGAAGTTCGACGTCGTGCTCGACTCGCTCATCACCAGCCTGGAGAAGGTGAAGGACGACGCTGTGCGCCGCTACTACACCGACGACAGCCCCAACGCCTGGCAGAACTCCAGCAAGATTACGCGCTGGGCCGTCTACGCCCTGCTGGCCGACCTCTATCTCTGGAAGGGCGACTGGAACAACAGCATCCGCTATTGCGACCTCGTCATCGACCAAAAGCGCAAGCAGTATGAAGAGCTGCTGCAGCGCGAGGGAAGCCAGCCCAACATGGACCTCATCGACAGCATTCCCATGATTCTTGAGGCTCCGCTGGGAACCACCAACTGCGGCAATTCCTACAACGAAATCTTCGGCACGGGCAACAGCTTCGAGAGCATCTTTGAACTCTACTTCAGCAAGACGCAAAGCCAGAAGAACACGTGGGTGGACTCCTACTACGGCAACGAAAACACCAGGGGACGCCTCAGTGCCAACGCGCTCATGCTGATGGATGTGGTGAAGAACACCAACTCGCTGTTCAAGCGCTCCGACGGCCGCTTCTACGCCGCCACCAAGTCGGCAGGCTCGTCGGCGCTTTCCATCGCCAAGTATGTGCGCACGTCGGTCAGCTTCACCACGAAGAACGTCACCACCGAGAACGACCTGCACCTCACCGACAACATGCGCAGCAATTCCGACAAGGACGCACATTGGATTATCTACCGCCTCAGCGACATGCTCCTCATCAAGGCCGAGGCGCTCATAGAGCGGGCACAGGATGGCGACTTCGACGCTGCCTTCGACCTCATCAACATTGTGAACAAGCGTGCCAACAACCTGACGCAGACACTGAAGAAGGAAGACTACATCAGCTCGAAGAAGCAGATGGAGGACCTTGTGATGGAGGAGCGGCAGCGCGAGTTCATTTTCGAGGGCAAGCGCTGGTACGACCTGGTGCGACGCTCGCGCCGCGACGGCAACACCATCAGCCTGGTGGCCGCCGTGCAGAACAAGTTCGAGGAGAACAGCAATGCCATACGCATACGCCTCTCCGACCCCAACATCATCTACTTCCCCTACGCCAAGAGCGAACTCAAGGTGAACCCACTGCTCTCGCAGAACCCCGCCTTCGCCAACGGCGAGGACTCGCAGTATTCACGTTGAACGTTGGACGTTGAACGTTGAACGATGAACATTGAACATTAAAGAACAAGATTATGAACAGCAAGATATTCAAATCCATTTGTGCCATCTGCGCCTTCTGTGGCTTTGTGGCCTGCGTTGACAACGACGACGTGCCCGAGAACATGTACACCGCGCAGAAGATGACCGCCGCACAGTTCCTCGAGGCCAACCCCGAGCAGTTTGGCGACTTCACCGCACTGCTGAAGCGCACACCCTACTTCTCGCTCCTCACCACCTACGGCCGCTACACCCTCTTTGCAGCCACCAACGATGCCGTGGCCAACTTTGCCAGCCGGCGCGGCTTCGCCAGCATCGACCAGCTGCCGCAAGACCTCTGCGACACCATCGCGCGTACGCATATAATAAAGGAGGGAGCCTTCTTCACCACCGATGTGGTGGAGGGCACCCTGCCACAGCTGAACATGCTCGACGCCTTCATCGTGTGGTCGAGCGACTCCGACGTGGTGAACGACAACAAAATCATCTACTACGTGAACAAGAACTCGCGCATGCTGGAGTACAACGACTCGGTGACCAACGGCGTGGTGCACGTGGTTGACAACATCATCACCGCCAGCAATGACTTCCTGCCCGACAAGATGGAGGAAGACCCCTCGCTGACCATCTTCTGCGAAGCCCTGCGCCTCACTGGCATGGCCGACTCGCTCACCCGCTACATGGACGAGACCTACACTTGCGGCGACGACTCCGTCTATAACGGCACACGCGAGCGCTGCACCAACGGCAGCGACCTCTACATGAACTGCAAGTGGGTGGGCACCCGCTATTTCAAGTACACCGCGCTCGTGGAACCCGACTCCGTCTACCATCAGCATGGCATCAACGACATTGAAGACCTGAAGGCCTATGCCAAGCAGGTCTACGACCAGACCTACCCCGAGGATGCCGGCCTCTACGACGATGACTTCAAGCACCGCAAGAACCCGCTCAACCGCTTTGTGAGCTACCACCTGCTCGACCGCGTGGCGCAGTACAACCAGTTTGTTATCTCCGGTCCCATCCGCGAGAAATGCTGGCGCTCGAGCATCGCCGACCCTGAGGAGTTCTACGAGACGATGTGCCCCGGCACGCTGGTGCGCTTTGCCAGTCCCGCCGCCGGTGCCGTCAGCGGACTCTATATCAACCGCCGAGGCAGCCAAGGCCGACTCTACAACAACGACCCGCAGTGCCGTGGTGTGAAGGTGCTCTCGCCCTCAGAGTCGGGAACCATCGACCAGAACGCCCTCAACGGCGTCTATCATTATATCGACGACATCCTCGTCTTCTCGCCCTTCGTGCGCGACGTCATCTTCAACTGCCGTCTGCGCTTCGACCCCGCCACCCTCAGCCCCGACTTCATGAACTGCGACGGCCGTGGTCGCCAAGGCTCCTCCGAGCTGCGCGGCTTCAAGCGTGGCTACGTCACCAATTTCGACTTCACCAAGGAGACCTTCCTCTCCGTCACCCCCGACCAGGATTTCTGGTGGTCGTTCCTCGGCCATGTGCTCTGCATCAGCGGCCGCTTCGACATCACCTTCAAGCTGCCCACCGTGCCCAACAAGGGAACCTACGAGATTCGCATGGGCTACACCCCTGGCGAAGAGCGTGGCGTCATCCAGGTCTACCTCGACAACAACCCCTGCGGCATTCCCATCGACCTGCGCGTGGGTGGCGGTGCTCCTGAGATTGGTGCCATCGCCGACACCGACGATGAGGAGCAAAACCGACTCAACGACAAGGCCATGCACAACCGTGGCTACATGAAGGCCATGGACTGCTACTTCCCCGGCGGCGGCGAGACGGCCATGCGCGAGCTGGGCAGCCCCCTGCGCCGCATCCTTGCCACCGAATACTTGGAGCCGGGCAAAGAATACTACCTCCGTGTGCGGCAGGTGCTCGACGACCCCATGAAATACTGGAACTTCAACTATTTGGAGCTTTGTCCCAAGAGCGTCTACGCCAGCCCGCAGGGTGAGGACACACACTAATACGTTGAACGTTGAACGTTCAAGAGTTGCTAAACAAAGAAAAATAAAAGAACATAACGATGGATAAACAATCAATCATTAAGAATGTGAAGTCAGGAAAGGCGTGTCTCCTTGGTGCGCTCGTCGCCCTCCTTTTGGGAGGGGGAGGGTTCGTTTCCTCCTGCTCCGATTGGGACGACCATTACGAGGGCAACGACCAGGCTGGCACCAGCGCCACCTTGTGGCAGCTGATGAAGAGCAACCAGCAGCTGAGCGACTTCTGTCAGGTGCTGGAGCAGACGAAAGTGTTTCGCATGCACCGCAAAACCGGCGTCAGCTATTCGCAGCTGCTCGATGGCGGACAGGCCTTCACCGTGGTGGCTCCCGTCAACGGCACCTTCAACCGCGACTCGCTGCTGCGGCTGGTGCAGACCAACCAGGGCGACTCGGTGGTGGAGAAATTCTTTGTCCTCAACCACCTCTCGCGCTCGTCGAGTTCCATCAAGGACGGCAGTCAGACGCTGCTGATGCTCAATGCCAAGCATGCCGTGGTGCAGAATGGGAAGATCGAGGGCATCAGCGTGTCGCAGCCCAACATCCACGCCAAGAACGGCGTGCTGCATGTGGTCAGCCAGCCGCTGCCCTTCACCCACAACCTCTATGAGGCACTCTGCGACCTGCCCGACATGAGCGCCATCGGCTCCTTCCTGCGCCTCTACGAAGAGGACTACTTCGATGCCGACCACTCCGTGTCGATAGGTCTTGTAGAGGGTGTGCCCGTCTACATCGATTCGGTGATGATCGAGCGCAACCGCATGTTGCAGAACATCGGTCTGCTCAATGCCGAGGACTCCACCTACTGGGTGGTGGCCCCCACGACCACTGGCTGGCAGAAAGCTTGGGACGAGGCGTCGAAGTATTTCGTCTACGACGAGAAGACGCTCAAGCGCGACTCGCTGCAGCAGTACTGGACCAACCGCGCCCTGCTCGACGATGCCGTCTTCAACATGAGCGACCAGCACTCCACGAGCGACTCGCTCGTCTCCGTGCCTTGGCTCAACTGGCGCAAGACGTGGAAGGCCGGCCGCCCCATCAACCACGTCTTCCACCAGCCCTTCGCCGCCGGTGGCATCCTGTATGGAGCCGATGCCGTGTCTTGCAGCAACGGCATCCTCTACAAGGTCGACCAATGGCCGTTCACGCCTGAGCAGACCTTCTTCAAGGAGATTTGGGCCGAGGGCGAAACCACATGGCTCATCACCAACGAGAAGGAGTGCAGCTACAACAGCCGCCGACAGGTGGCCGACAGCATCTCCGACAATGCCTACCTGCAGATACTGCCCCGTACCAACACCTCCAACTGGGAGCTCACCTTCCGCGTCGACAACACCCTCTCGGGCTGCTACGACATCTGCCTGGTGCTGCTGCCCAAGAGCGTGTCCAACCAGTCGGACCCCGACGTGCGCCCCTGCAAGTTCAAGGCCACCATCAATTATGTCGACGAGCGTGGTGTTGCACAGACCGACAACTGCGGCAACACACAGTTCCAGAACAACCCGGAGCGCGTCGACACCATTGTGCTGGCCGAGGCATTCCAGTTCCCCGCTTGCAACTACGACCAGAACGAGCTCAAGGTCAGCCTGAAGATACAATGCTCCATCCTGGCCCGCGAGACGTCGCGCTTCGCCCGCGAGATGTATCTCGACTGCATCTACCTGCGTCCCAGAAAATCTGCTAACAACCAATAGACTTTATGATTATGGAAAAGAAATCGTTGATAAGAAACTTAGCCAGAACGATAACGGTTATTGGTTATTGGATGATGGTGACGGTGCCCTCTGTGGCCCAAGACAACACACAGACCGTGACGGGCACTGTGGTCGATGCTGCCACGGGGCAGCCTTTGGCGGGCGTCATCGTGTCGGCCTATGGCAACCTGCGTCAGACCACGATGACCGACGAGCAGGGTCGCTATGAGCTGAACGTCCCCGAGCAGACGCGTTCGCTGCTGATGCGCGTCGACGGCTACAACGAGCAGCAGAACGCCATCGCCGGAGGCAAGGCCGACGCACGCCTCTACCGCGACGTCTTCAGTGCCGACTATCGCCAGCATATCAGCGCCACGCTGAGCAGCGAGGCCACCCACTTCGACAACAACGCCCAGCTGAGCATCGACCCCTTGGTGGCCCAGCAGCTGGGTGCCGACATGCGCTCCGTCAGCCACGGAGCCATCCCCGGCATGGGCAACATGATGCTCATACAGGGCATCAACTCGCTGCACACCAACGCACAGCCCCTCGTCGTCGTCGACGATGTCATCATGGATATGCAGTATGGCCGCGAGATGCTCCACAGCGGCTATTTCAACAACCTGCTGGCCAACCTCAACGTGAACGACATCGAGAGCGTGCAGGTGCTGAAGAACGGCACCGCCCTCTATGGTGCCAAAGGTGCCAACGGCGTGCTCATCATCAAGACCAAGCGTAGCAAGTCGATGGCCACCAAGATTGACGTCACCATCAACGGACGCTACGAGCTGACACCACGGCTGCCAAAGATGCTCCAGGCCGACGACTACCGCCTCTATGCCACCGAGCTGCTCACTGGCAATACCAACCCCACGCTGATGAGCAAGATGAAATTCCTCAACAGCGACCCCACCTATTATTATTATAAGCAATACCACAACGAGACCGACTGGAGCGGCCTTGTGAGCGACAATGCCTTCTCGCAGAACTACGGCATCAACGTGCAGGGTGGCGACGATGCCGCCTCCTACAACCTCTCCGTGGGCTATGTGCTGGGCAACAGCACGCTGAAGGAGAACGACTACTCGCGCTTCAACATGCGCCTCAACAGCGACATCAACATCAGCCGCCGCCTCAGCGTGCGCTTCGATGCCAGCTACAGCGATGTCGACCGCTCGCTGCGCGATGATGGCGCTCCCGCCGAGCCTCTGAAGGCTGTCATCACCTCGCCAGCATTCATCGCCAAGGCCAAGTCGCCATTCCTCTCGCCCTACGCCTACGACAACTATGGCAACATCAGCCATTACCTCTCGGATGCCGACGATTATCTCGAAGGAAAATTCCAGGGACGTGGCCGCTTAGCCAACCCCGTGAGCATCCTCGAATATGGCGATGGACGCAACCGCAATTCCTTCGGCAACCGCCTCATCACCTTCGACATCACGCCTCGCTACGAGTTCAACCGCCACCTCTCGCTGCAAGAGCACTTCACGCTGGGGCTGGTGAACACCAACGAGAACTACTACCTGCCCATCAACGGCGTGCCCGACTTCTATATCGAGGGCCTCGACGAGGGTACCACCCTTGAGAACGTGGTGCAGAGCATGACCTCGCGCCAGACGGCCATACAGAGCGACACCCGCCTGAACTGGAAGTTCAACCTGGGCAGCTCGTCGTTCAACGTCATGGCTGGCGTGCGCTTCCTCAGCAGCGAGTACAAACTCACCTCGCAGCGCGGCTACAACGAGTTTGGCTCGGGCAACGACAAGACCCCGCAGATGTCGGGCTCGCTCAGCTTCAAGACCACCGGCGGCGCCGACGACAACACCCGCGAGCTGGCGTGGTATGGCTTGGTCAACTACAGCTTTGCCGACCGCTTCTACATCGACGGCGGAGTGTCGGCCCAGGCCTCTTCGCGCTTTGGCGACGATGCCTCCGGCCTGCGCCTCTTCGACAAGGTGTGGGGCCTCTTCCCCAGCGTGCAGGCCTCGTGGGTGCTCAGCAACGAGCGATGGCTGGCCGCCGCACCGGGCATCAACCACCTGCGGCTGAGCGTGGGCTTCGACGTCACTGGCAACGATGCCATCGACTACACCGCCTCGCGCTCCTACTTCATCGCCAAGCGCATGCTGGGCGAGAGCGTCAGCGGAAAAATCATTGGCAACATCGGCAACACCGACCTGCAGTGGGAAACCACGCGCCGCTTCACCGCCGCCCTCGTCGGCAACTTCATCGACAACCGCCTCGCCCTGCGCCTCGACGTGTTCAAGAGCTTCACCTCCAACCTCCTCTCGCTGCGACAGCTGGCCTACACCAGCGGACTGCAGCAGAACTGGAGCAACGACGGCAAGCTGCAGAACATGGGCTTCACCGTCAGCCTCAATGCCAAGCTCCTCGCCCTGAAAGACTTCAGCTGGGAGGCTGGCGCATCGGCCGGACACTATAAGAACAAGGTGACGGCGCTGCCCAACGGCAACCAGCCCATCGAGAACAGCGTCTATGGCGCCACCATCATCACGCAGGTGGGACAGCCCGTGGGACTCTTCTACGGACATCGCGCCCTGGGCGTCTATGCCACCACTGCCGAAGCCGCTGCCGACGGCCACTACACACTGCTGCAGAATGGCGATCGACAGTATTTCGAGGCTGGCGACGTGCGCTTTGCCGACATCGACAACAACAAGGTCATCGATGCCGCCGACCGCGTGGCCATCGGCGACCCCAACCCCGACATCTACGGCAACATCTCCACCACGCTCACCTACAAGAACCTGTCGCTGCAAGCAGTGATGAACTATTCGTTAGGCAACGACATCTTCAATTACGAGCGCTCGCTGCTCGAGGGTGGAAGCCTCTTCCTCAACCAAACCACGGCCTTGGCCAACCGCTGGAATACCGAGGGACAGCACACCAGCATCCCCCGCGTCACCTACACCGACCCCATGGGCAACTCGCGCTTCAGCAGCCGATGGATTGAGGACGGCTCCTTCCTCCGCCTGAGCAATGTCACGCTGGCATGGAACATCCCCATACAGAGCACCTATCTGCAGGGCATCACCCTCTGGGGAGCCGCCTCCAACCTCTTCACCCTCACACACTATCTGGGCAGCGACCCCGACTGTGCCATGGCCACCGGAGGCATCCTCTCGCAGGGCATCGACATCGGGCTGCTGGGAGCAGGCCGCAGTTTCTCCTTGGGCGTAAACATCCATCTGTAAAAGGCCCCACACCCATCGTGCCCTTCCCCCTGCTGCCGGTTGGGTGGGCGGTATATTTACCGCCACCTACCCCCCAAGGGATGGGAATAGAAAGAATAGCAAACAACGAAAACACCAAAAAGACAATATGGATATGACACAGTTTTTAGGCAAGAAGATAACCAAACTGTTCCGCTTCACGGTCTATACGCTCCTCCCCTTGGCGGGAGGAAGTTGGGTGGGGGTCGCTTGCTCCGACATGCTCGACACCTCAAGCGAGCTGGTGGAGTTTCAGGAAGACAACACCCTGAACCATCCCACCGACAGCGTCTACAGTCTGATGGGCATCATCAACCGCATGCAGCTCATCGCCGACCGCACCGTGCTGCTGGGCGAGGTGCGTGCCGACCTGGTGCAGCCCACCGATGCCGCTTCGGCCGACCTTAAGCGCCTCGCTGCCTTCAACATGGCCGAGGACAACAAATACAACCAGCCCAGCGACTACTACGCCGTCATCAACAACTGCAACTTCTTCCTGGCACATGTCGACACCGCCCTGCAGCGTCGTGGTCGCCAGCTCTTCATCAACGAGTATGCCGCCGTGAAGACCTTCCGCGCATGGACCTACTTGGAGCTGGTGAAGAACTATGGGCAGGTGCCCCTGGTGCTCGAACCAGTGATGACCGAGCGCGAGGCCGCCTCGTATCTTGATGGCAAGCGCGCCACCATCAAAGAGGTGTGCGACTATTTCATCGCCGACCTCACGCCCATGGCCTATGTCGAGCCCCCCGTCTATGGCAATGTGGGCGACCACCAGTCGGCCACCTTCTTCATCCCCACGCGGGTGCTCCTGGGCGACCTCTGCCTCTGGGCCGGACGCTACAAGGAAGCCGCCGCGTGGTACAACAGCTACCTCAACGACCAGAAGGAGCCCCACCAGCTGAACTCACAACGACGCGTGGCATGGACCAACATCACCGACTTCCAGCAGCCGCAAAACGCCTACAACAGCACCAGCAGCGAGGAGAACATCAGCGTGATACCCATGGAGAGCCGAGTCTTCGACGGCAACGTCAGCGACCTGCAGAATGTGTTCAACTCCACGCGCGACAACAATTACTTCTTCCAGCTCACGCCCTCCAATGCCATGCGCAACCTGTCAGCAAGCCAGGTCTACTGCATGGAGTACAAGACGCAGACCACCACCGATACCGTCTACGTGCCACGCACGGGCTTCAGCAACGACATCCTCATCGGCGACCTGCGCTTCTTTGCCAACTATACGCTGCGCTCCGAGGGTGGCCAGGATCCCTATTCCGAGTATTCCACGCTGCGCCAGACCATCAGCAAGTGCGCCCGCAACACCTCGGTGTCCACCTATCGTCTCACCATGATCTACCTGCGCTATGCCGAGGCCCTGTGCCGCGCCCGTCTGCCGCAGTCGGCCATGGCCGTGCTGAAGTATGGCCTGTGTCCTGAGAACAACGCTGAGCGCATCGACAGCCTGGAGCGTGTGGAGGCCGGTAGCCTCATCACCTTCGATGCCAACGTTTTCACCAAGGATGGCAGCATCGGTGTTCACTCCATCGGCTCTGGCGACGCTGCCTGCAACGCCCTCTACGACCTGCCTATGCCGCCCACGCCACTGCCCACTCGCCAAGACACCATCGACTATCAGGTGCCTCTGGTAGAGGACCTCATCATCCAGGAGATGGCGCTGGAGGGTGCCTTCGAGGGCTACCGCTTCCACGACTTGATGCGAGTGGCCCTGCGCCGTGGCGACCCGTCGTATCTGGCCATTCCAGTGAGCCGTCGCAGCGGCGAGACCGATGCACAGCTGCAGCAGCTGCTGATGAATCAGGACAACTGGTATCTGCCGCTGCCATAAAGACAGGCTGAGATGATTCCCCTCTCTTGAGCAGGTGGCAAGGACGCTTTCTTTGTCCTTGCCACCTGTCTTTGTTTCGTGGATGATGAGCCCGAAGGGAATTCGTCCGATGCCGGATAGCCCGGATGCTTCGGATTTTCTGGATTTTCTGGAATTTCCGGAGCATCCACGGCTTCGCATGCGGCATTTTGGAGTGTTCTAAATGCAAAAATCAACGCAAAAAAACAATCGGCCTGCGCGGCTGAAAATTTGGCGCCACTTTTTGAAAATTTGGTGGCGCCTTTTTGAAAAATGGTGGCGCTTTTTTTACAATCTCACGCGGCGGGTTATTTTTGGGGGCACTTCTATGCCATCTTTCTGGCTACCATGTCATGCCATCGCCACCTAAAATTTTGCATGCCTTGCCCCCTTTCGGGCTTTATCATTAACAATTGTTGCAGAAAAATATTCATTTTATTTCAAATATTATACCGAATACAAAAATAAAAGTAAGCGAAACATACGCGGTAGTTTACATGCAAAAATATGCGTACCTTTGCAATGTGAAAAGAAAGAGGGCCACGAAACGTTGCTGCTGACAGCAAGGTGCCCGAATGCATAGTTAAAGAAATACGACAGTAGTGATTTTCTTCATATAACTGCATTATTCATGGTTATTAGTTAGTAGTTAGTTATCGTTAGTTATGGTAAAACTAATCGTCGCGGTCGGCCTGTATGAGAATATCGGCGACCGCTTTTTCTTTTGTTTTTGTTCCTTTTGGAACATATAGAAAAACGATTGAAACATAACGATAACCCTATAAGGGCTTATATTCGTAACTTTGCACCATCATTAACAACTAACACAAACCTAAGTTTTACCATAACCATGAAACAAGCGCAAAACTTCATTCGTTGTTTGGTCGTTGTGCTGCTGGCGGGCTGCACAAGTGTTTGCCCTTTGCTGGCGCAGATAGCACAATTCCTGCCCGGCGACCAGTTCTCGTCCAGTCTCATCTCCAGCCTTTGCCAGGATCGCCAGGGGTCGATGTGGATAGCCACCGACTATGGACTGAACCGCTTCGACGGATTCAACTATCAGACGTTCCTGCACGACGAGGCCGACTCCACGTCGCTCAACTGTAATTCGGCGGTGAGCCTGTTGTGCGACAGCAAGGGACGCCTCTGGGTGGGAACCACCCGTGGCCTCGACCGATTTAACCCGGCTAACGACCAATTCATCCACTATCCCTTCCCCAACGGCGTGCAACCCCGCGTGACGAGAGTGCTGGAGCGTGGCGACGGCACATTGCTCGTGGGCACAGCTGGTTATGGCTGCTTCAAGCTGCAGGACAACGACCAGCTGGAAGAGTACAACATCGAGGAGGCGTATGACTATGTGGGGCGCGTCTTCGAGGACAGCCAAAACCGACTGTGGATGAGCGGCTTCGACGACCGCATCATCATGCACGACATGGGGCAGATACATACTTTCCACTACAGCGTGGGTGAGCCGCGCAGCTTCGTGGAGTTCGACGGCCAGCTGTTGGTGGTGTGCCAGCATGGCATACTGACCTTGAAAGAGGGGGAACTGCGAAAGGCCGACATAGACATGAGTGCCGTGGAGGGCAAGGACATCGTGTTTACCCATGCGCAGAAAGACCTGCACGGTAATTTATATATAGGTACGCGCGGGCAAGGTCTGTTCTGTGTGAAAGCATTCCCCGAATGCCGATTGCAGCCCATGGACATCACCGCCATGGGTATCGATGCCTCCACGGCGAAAATCACCACGATGACCATCGACCGCCAGGGCAACCTGTGGGTGGGCTGTGAGCGCAAGGGCCTGCTGCTCTTGCGGCAGTTGCCCGTGCAGTTTGCCAACTGGAGCTTCGAGGCGCAGGGCATCCGCTTGGGCAGCACCATCAGCAGCGTGTGCGAAGGCGATGGTGGCATCTTCTGGGCCACCGTGCAGGGCGTGGGCGTCTATGGATTCAACAGGCAGGGACGCGTGGTGGCTCGGCCGAAGGCACCCGATGCCGTGGAGTTCATCTTCCGCGACAAGCAGCGCCGCTATTGGATAGGCACCGACGACGGTCTGTTCAGCTACGACCCCCTGTCAGGACAGTCGCAACAGAAGGTGACGTTCAACTGCGACAAGTTCAACGACATGACCAGCGACAACGAGGGCAACATCTACATCAGCACCTTCTCGCGCGGATTCTGCGTCTATAACCCGCAAAGGGGGTCGCTGAAGAACTACAGCACCTTCGATGTGGACAGCGTGAATGGCAGGCTCTGCAACAACTGGGTGATGGGCATGAGCACCGACCGCCAGGGGCTGCTGTGGCTGGCCACCTCGTCTGGCGTGGCGTGCTTCGACCCTGCCACGGGCAGCTTCCGCTCGCAGGGCTGGGAGCAGCAGCTCAACGGCACGGTGTGCTTCGACGTGTGCGAGCTGCGCGACGGCAATATTGCCATCGCCACCGACCAGGGGCTCTTCCTCTACGACCGTGCTTCGCGACAGACATTCCTCTTCCCCGGCAGCGAGGCGCTGAGAAACAAGGTTGTGGACTATGTGGTGCAGGCCAACGACGGCGACATCTGGTGCTCCACCTCGCAGGGCATCTGGCAATATTCGCAGGAGAGCCATTCATTCCTCACCCACACCCACGGCTATGGCCTCAGCAAAAAGGAATACATCTATGGCGTGGGCATGCATACCGACGACGACATGATCTTCTTTGGCCACAACGACGGGCTCACCGTGTTTCAGCCCAAGGACATCCGCGAGAGCCGGCCTACGCTGGAGCCGCTGCAGCTGACGGCATTCCGGGTGGCCGACCAATACGTGAAGGCCGGAACCATCATCAACGACGTGGAAGTGACCGGCGACGACGTGTCGCAGAGCGACCACTTCACGCTGAGCTATCTCGACCACACCGTCACGCTGGCGTTCTCGCAGTTCAACTTCGACATCCCTTCGAGCATCATGCTTGAGTATCGCGTGAACGATGGCGACTGGATTCACAATGCCGAGGGAAAGAACGAGATAACGCTGGGACACCTGCAGCCGGGAACCTATCATATCGATGCCCGCGCGCAGCAGGCCGGCGAGTATTCGCCCGTGAAGCAGGTGACGATCACCATCCGCGCACCATGGTATCGCTCCACGCTGGCCTACATCATCTATCTGTTGGTGGCGCTGGGCGTATTAGCATGGGTACTGATAGGAATGAACCGCCGCGCCAACAGGCAGCTGAACGAGGAGAAGATGAAGTTCCTCATCAACGCCACGCACGAC